>JBAUMX010000094.1:0-2794 GCA_049578945.1 Candidatus Cybelea sp.
ACCGGATCCCGCTCGCGGTGACCGGCGACCCCGCCTCGGCAGAGTTCGTGCGTGACGAAGTTGCGCGCGCCGTCAGAAGCGCGGCGTCCCCGCGACCCGGCGCCCAGGTCGTCGTCACCTCCGACGATGTCCGCGCCCACGGCTCACTCGACCAGGACGACGTCGCCTCGTTCGACGTTCCGGTGCTGATACAGAGCCTCGCCGACTTGGAAGTCGACGGCTCGACCCACGTCGACGTGCAGAACGTTGCGGTGCCGCGCATCTCGCCCAACTCGCTGATGGTGAGCGATTATCCCGAGCGCTTGACCGAGAACGGGACCCTCTTCACCGCAGATCTGCTTCACGAAGCGCCGTCGCGCTTTCTCTACTTCCACTACAACCCGCCCGGACAACCCGACCGTAGGATCGTTCTGCGCGCCGACAATCTTTCGCGCGAGCCGGCGATCGTGCAGTTCATTAGCGGTCGCGGCGGCCCGTCGCCCAACGAGATGGATGTCGGCCATACCGCAACGAAGCGGTTCCTGGTCAACGTCGTGCAGAATCAAGGGCGGTTGCTGACGCTGGGCGGCAACAGCTCGACCGTTATCGCCGAGCAGGATCTGCCGGCCCGTAACGTCGTCTGCAATCTGCTTCAGCTACGCGTGCTTTCCGGCGGCAACGTGCACCTGACCCTCTTCGCACAGGACGCTTCCGAGAGTCCCGATGCTGCGATAGCCGGCTCCGGATTGCTCGAAGGCACTGCAAAACATGCGCGCGGCATCTATCCGATCGCCGAGTTTCACTTCGCAACGCAGTGGAAAGTCAACGAAGACTATCTCGAGCTCCAGATCGGCCATCTTCCGCTGCCAAACGATCTGCGCGGTCAGGCGCTCTCGGGAGATTACGGCGTATTGCAATCCTTCGTCGTCAACGTCGAGAACCCGACGTCAACGCCGCAAGCGATCGCGATCTACGAGAATCCGCGCGGCGGACGCTCGACCGGAACCTATTTGATCGACGGCGTCTTGGTACAGTCTCATCAAGTGCCACCCTACTCGCGTTACAAGGTCCGGCAGTATATCGTGCCGGCCCACGGATTCGTGCGCGTTACGATCGTCACGATGCCTGAGGCCGGCTCGAGCCTTCCGCTGCGTCTCATCTTCGCGCCCGACGATGGAAGCGTCGCGCCGGGCGCACGCGGCTCACCGATCTACTGAGCAAGCGTAGACCCTCTCGATGCGTTGCGCGCTCGTCAGCCACGAGAAACGAGCGATAGCGGCGGCGCGGACCTGTCGTGCGCGCTGCTCCTCGCGGCCGCTCAAGGCCGCGCCGAGCGCACCGGCCCAGGCGTTGGGATCGTCGGCATCGACGCAGGTCGCATCGCCGGCCGCGACCTCGGGAAGCGAGGTACGATCGGAAACGACGCAGGGCACGCCGGCACACAGCGCCTGCGCTGCCGCATACCCAAAACCTTCGTAGCGCGAGGGTACCGCTGCAACGGCGCAGCGCTCGTAGAGCCCGATGAGCTGCGCGCGCGGCACGTAGCCGGGCATCTCGACTCGGTCCGAAACTCGCAATCGCTGCGCGAGTTGCGCGCACTCCTGTGCGTACGGCGTGCGCGGTCCGATCGCAACGAGCCGCGCGCCCGGTAAGTGCGCGAGCGCGCGAATCAGCACTTCGAGATTCTTGCGTCGCTCGACCGTTCCGACCGCAAGAATCGTCGCACCGTCGCCGGCGCTTCGCGCAACGCCGCAGAAATCGTCCGCAACGCCCGGATAGACGACCTCGACGCGCGTCGGATCGAAGTCACCCAGCCGCAGCAGCCTGTCGCGCGAGAAGTTCGAATCGACGACGATCCTCGCCGCGCTGCGATACCGGTTCAAGGAGAACGGCCCGAAATAATAACGCGCGTACGCGGGAGCGTGAGCCTGTGCTTCGTGCCAGGCGAGATCGTGCACCGTCACGACGGTCGGCATTCCCGCTACGAGCGGCATCGTGCCGGCGGCGCAATGCAGCAGCTGCGCGCCTGAAGATCGCGCGCGGCGGGGCAAAATGGCCTGATCCCACAGCACGCGACGATCGAATCGCCAGGGATCGAGCCGTGGTTCTCGCAAAGCGATAGCCTCGAGGCCTCGCCGCCGTAAGGCTTCGATCAAACCTCGGACGTACTCGCCGATTCCCGTTGCCGTGCCGACGGTCAGTTGCGCGTCGAGCGCAACCCTCATCGCAAGTCTCGTTCGAGCGCACGAACCATCAGCGAGCGCGGATCCAGCGCGCGTGCCCGCGCCAAATCGGCGGCCGCGGTTTGCCGGTCGCCCCGTTCCCAAGCCAAGACTCCAAGGCCCGCGATCGCGTCGGCGCTCGATGGGTCGACTGCAGCAGCATGTGCGAAGAGCTCTTGTGCGCGACGCCGGTCGCGCAGCAGATCGGCCTGGTTCGCAGCCTCCACCGCATACCGTTCGGAGAGCGGCGCGAGCGCCACGGCCGCTTCGAAATCGCCCGCTGCGCGAGCGAGCCATGCGTTCTGAAGGGCGCTGCCGGGGACTTGCCGCCAAGCCTTCCGATTCGCCAGCCGCCCCATCTGCCAATCGGCTTCCGCGACCGCATCGGGATGAGTCCCGCCGCGCGCCAAACGATTTCGCAGCAGCCGTTCGACCGCGTAGCCCGCCGCTGGATCGCGCGCAGCCAGCTGTTGCACGGCAACCTGCACGGCGTTGGCATCGGGCGCTGCCAAAAAATACTCGCCGGCCAGCACGGGTTGGCCGCGCAGCAACGCGACCCGCGCAAGCAACTCGTCACGAACCGGCGACGACGG
>JBAUMX010000095.1:0-9878 GCA_049578945.1 Candidatus Cybelea sp.
GCGCACTGCGGCCGTACGTGGCGGCTGCGCTGGCGCACATCACAGGGCAGCGCGAGGAACGCGCGGCGCGCGTGGCGCGGCTCCCTCAGCTGCCCGCGCCGCTGCTCTACGTCATCGTTGCGAGCGGAAATATCTACGAAGACCGTACTGCCGCCGTTGCGGCGGCCGAGGCAGGCGCGCAGGTCGTCGCCGTGATTCGCTCGACCGGTCAATCGCTGCTCGACTTCGTTCCCTACGGTCCGACGACGGAAGGGTTCGGCGGTACCTACGCGACCCAAGCGAACTTCGCGATCATGCGCGCCGCCCTCGACGAGGCCGGCGAAAAGCTCGGCCGTTACATCATGTTAACCAACTATGCGAGCGGACTCTGTATGCCGGAGATTGCCGTGATGGCCGCCTTCGAGCGTCTCGACATGCTGCTCAACGACTCGATGTACGGAATCCTCTTTCGCGACATCAACATGAAGCGCACCTTCGTCGATCAGCACTTCAGCCGGATGCTTAACGCTTACTCGGGGATCATCATCAACACCGGCGAGGACAACTATCTAACGACCGCCGATGCGGTCGATCAGGCGCCGGCAGTCTTGGCGTCTCAGTTCATCAACGAGGAGTTCGCGCATCGTGCCGGTCTGCCGGATCGGCAGATCGGGCTGGGTGACGCGTACGAGATCGATCCCGATCTCGAGGACAGTTTTCTCTATCAGATTGCCCAGGCGCAGCTCGCGCGCGAGATCTTCCCCGACGCGGCGCTCAAGTACATGCCGCCGACCAAACACATGACCGGCGACGTCTTCAAAGGGCACTTGATCGACGCGATGTTCAACCTCACGTCGGTGATGACCGGACAGAGCATTCACCTCTGCGGCATGCTCACTGAGGCGATTCACACCCCGTTCTTGGGCGATCGCGCGCTCGCGCTCGAAAACGCCCGCTACATTATGAATACCGCGCGGCACTTCGGTGAAGAGATCGTTCCGCGCCCGGGGGGCACGATCGAACGGCGAGCGGAGACCGTGCTGAGCGGATGCGAGGCCTTGCTCGAGCGAGTTGCGGCGATTGGCTTGATGAAAGCGATCGAAGCGGCGGCCTTCGCCGACGTATCACGGACGCCCGACGGCGGACGCGGCGTCGAAGGCGTCTTCGCGCGCGCCGGCGATTATTACAACCCGTTCGAGGAGGCGCTCAGGGGTGTCGTCCTGAGCGGGGCGTCATAGGCGCCGCCGGCATAGCGTGAGCCGCATCGTTAAACCCTACGGCGACACCGAGAACGACGGCAAAGTGCAGCTCTCGTTTACGCTTCCCGTCGAGTGGAGCGAAGGCGCCGACGAAGCGGCCCGTCAGCTTGCGGGAAAGATGGGTTTCACCGACGTGCAGGTCGTCGATGGGCGCCCAATCGCCTCGGGCTTCTCATTCTTCGTGCTCTACGCGAGCACGCCGGAGGCCATCGACGTCGAGAGCATTGCCGTGCCGGCGACCGGCGCTCACTCGATGTCGATGGATGAGGTCGATGCATTCGTCACCGAGCGGATCGGTCGTAAGATCCGTATTGCGGGCGCGTGCATCGGAACCGACGCACACACCGTCGGCATCGACGCGATCCTCAACATGAAAGGGTATAAGGGTGATTACGGGCTCGAACGCTACCACACGTTCGAGACCTTCAACCTCGGCAGTCAGGTTGCCGTCGAAGAGCTGGTGCGTTTCACGCAAGAGCACCAGGTCGATGCACTGCTGGCTTCGCAGGTCGTCACGCAAAAAGGCAGCGACGTCAAAAACTTCACCGCGCTCGGCGAGCTGCTCGAAGCGCAAGGATTGCGCGATCGCGTCGTCTTGATCTGCGGCGGACCACGCGTGACGAATCGTTTAGCGAGCGAACTGGGATACGACGCCGGTTTCGGCCGCGGCACGCTCCCGAGCGAAGTCGCGGCGTTTATCGCAGTTACGCTCGCGCAACGCCTGCGCGAAGCCGCGCGCTGAAGGTCGAGGCAAGCTTGGGAAAGACCGCGCTCATCACGGGAATCACCGGCCAAGACGGATCTTATCTCGCAGAGCTTCTCCTGGAAAAAGGCTATCGCGTCGTCGGCATGACGCGACGGACGAGCACCGAGGTGCACGAGCGGATCGAGCACATCGTGGGCGACGTTGAGATTCTCTCGGGCGATCTGCTCGACCAAAGCTCGATCACGTCGATTTTGAGCCAGGTCGAGCCCGACGAAATTTACAATCTCGCGGCGCAATCGTTCGTGCCGGCCTCATGGAGCCAGCCGGTCCTAACGGGCGAGTTCACCGCCCTCGGCGTGACGCGCGTCCTCGAAGCGGTCCGGCAAGTGAATCCGGCGATTCGTTTCTATCAAGCCTCGAGTTCTGAGATGTTCGGCAATGCGGCCGAGTCGCCGCAGAACGAGAAGACGGCCTTCTATCCACGCAGTCCGTACGGTGTCGCAAAGGTTTACGGTCACTGGATCACGGTCAACTATCGCGAATCTTACGGTCTCTACGCCTGCAGCGGCATCTGTTTCAATCACGAAAGCGCCCGTAGAGGCAAGGAGTTCGTGACGCGCAAAATCTCCGATGGCGTCGCGCGCATCAAGCTCGGGCTGGCGAAGGAGTTGCGCCTCGGAAATCTTGACGCCCATCGCGACTGGGGCTTTGCCGGCGACTACGTGCGCGCGATGTGGCTGATGCTCCAGCAAGAGAAGGCCGACGACTACGTCATCGCGACGGGGCAGACGCACAGCGTCCGGGACTTCCTACAGATCGCCTTCGAGGTCGCGGGACTGGGATCGTTCGAGCCGTACGTCGTGATCGATCCTCGATTCGTACGCCCGGCCGAAGTCGACCGGCTGATCGGCGACGCGTCGAAAGCCCGCCGGATCCTTAACTGGAAACCCGACGTAAGCTTCGATCAGCTCGTAACGATGATGGTCGCGTCCGACATCAAGCGATGCGAGCGCTCGTAACCGGGGCCCGGGGCTTTGTTGGTCCTTATCTCCTCGAGGCGCTCAAGCAGCGGGCCAACCCCGACCTATTTGAACTCGAGCTCGGCGACGTGCCCGAGCTGCGCGCTGCGCTCGATGCGTTTCGTCCGGCGGTCGTCTTCCATCTGGCCGCGCAGACCTTCGTTCCCGATGCGTTACGCGCGCCCATCGATACCTACGAGGTCAACGTGATGGGAACCGCGCGCCTTGCGGAGGCGGTTCGCACCTGCGCGCAAGAGCCGCGACCGCGCATCGTCTTTGCGAGCTCGGCCGAAGTCTACGGCGCTCGCGATCCCGGTGAGTATCCGTTGCGCGAAACGCTCGATCTGAGGCCGCGCAATCCTTACGGCGCCAGCAAGGCCGCGGCTGAAGCCATCTTATTGGGGGAGGCACGCAGCTTTGGAACCGACGTCGTGATCGCCCGCGGATTCAATCACATCGGTCCCGGGCAGAAGGAGCATTTTGTGGTCGCCTCGCTCGCGGCGCAGCTGGCGCGCATCGCTGCGGGTGGATCGCCGCAGCTCTTCGTCGGCAATCTCGATACCGCGCGGGATTTCCTCGACGTGCGCGACGTCGTTGACGCGTACGTGGACCTCGCGCGGCACGGCGAAGCGGGCGAAGTATACAACATCTGCAGCGGAAGCGCGGTTACGATTCGCGACGTCCTGCGCGAGTTGATCGCGATCGCGCACGTTCCAGTCGAAGTTCGGGAGGATCCCGCTCGCGTACGCTCTAGCGATATCCCGCTCTCGGTCGGAAGTTCCGCGAAGCTGCGCGCGCGCACGGGTTGGGCGCCGCAGATTCCCTTACCCCGCTCGCTGCGCGACGTTTACGACGCCGCCGCACGGCGGTTGCTCGTATGACGTTCCAGGCCTTCGTCTTCAAGAACCGCGGGCTTCTATTGAGCCTGCCCGCTGGGCTGCTCGCGCTCTGCGGGCGGCCCAGCGCATCGAGCATCGCGCTTGGCCTTCCGCTTGCCTTCACCGGCGAGCTGATTCGCTGCTGGGCGGTGGGCTATTCGGGCGTCACAACGCGCGACGACGCCGTGATCGCCCCCAAGCTCGTGACGGGAGGCCCGTACGCGTACGTTCGCAACCCGCTCTATCTCGGCAACTTCCTCACCGCCGCCGGATTCGCGATCGCCTTTACCGGAAAAAACTCCCCGCTCGCACGCCGCGCGCTGGTCGGCGGTTCGCTCGGCGCGATGGCCGCAGTCTACGCGACCATCGTCCCGCACGAAGAGGAGTTTCTGCACTCGTCTTTCGGCGAGTCGTTCGAACGATATTGTGCCTGCGTTCCGCGCATCGTTCCGAGGGTCGTTCCGCTTGCGAATGCGCAGGGTGAGTGGCAGGCCGATGCGATACTTCGCGCCGAGAGCAAGACGTTCGCGCTCTTCAGCGCGATGCTGGCAGCCCTCGTGGTACGAGCCCGGCGCAGTTAGCGCGCGAGATGGCGATTCGCAGGCGACTCGTCTACGCGCTCATCGCGACGGCACTCGTCGCGTTGTTGGAGTTTTGGGGCGGCGCCGTATCGCGCAGCTTAGCGCTGACCAGCGACGCCGTTCACGTTTGCACGGACGTTCTCGCGCTCGCGCTGGCGTTGCTCGCTTCGATCGGCGCGGCGCGTCCGGCCGACCCACGGCGGACGTTCGGCTACGGCCGGGTCGAAGTGCTGGGCGCGTTGGTAAACGGCACGCTATTGCTGGTGGCAACGATCGCTATAACCTACGAAGCCGCGCGGCGCTTCGCGAATCCCGTCGAGCCGGGCGCCGTGTTGATGACGCTAATAGCGGCGATCGGACTCGCCGTAAATGGCGGTGTAGGATTGCTCTTGCGCCCCAGCAGCAAGCGCGATCTCAACGTTCGCGCCGCGCTCTTCCACGTCATCGGCGACGCGCTCGGCGGCGCGGCAGTCATCCTCGGCGGCATCGCGATCGGATTGACGCATCGCGCGTGGATCGATCCGTTGCTCTCGCTCTTCGTCGCCGCGATCATCGTAATCGGCGTCCTGCGCGTGATGCGCGACGCGACCGAGGTGCTGCTCGAGAGCGTCCCGAGCGACGTCGACGCCGGGCGCCTTGCCGAACACATTACCGAGCTTGGCGGCGTGACCGGCGTTCACGATCTTCACGTCTGGTCGATCGGAAGCGGCTCGCACGCGCTCTCGGCTCACGTGCTGCTCGACGACCGGCGGCTCAGCGAAGCCGCCGAGGTGCTGCGTGAGATCGACGAGTGCGCCAAGACCCACTTCGGCATCGACCACGTAACGGTCCAATTCGAATGCGAGAATTGTCCGATTCCCGTTCGCCACTAAGGGCGATATGCCGGACCCGCCTAGGCCTTTGAAACCGCAGCGAGAAACTGCGCCGTTATGGTTGACATGAATTCGAAAGCCGTCGTAATCGGAATGGCTCGCACGCCGTTCGGCAAGCTCGGGGGAGCGCTCGCTCCGCTCACCGCGACCACGCTCGGCGCGGTGGCACTGACCGCTGCGATCGACCGCTCGAAGATCGATCCCTCCGAGATCGAGCACGTCACGTTCGGTGAAGTCTTGCAGGCCGGCGTCGGCCAGAATCCCGCGCGGCAAGTTCTCTTCAAGTCGGGGCTTGCCAAAACGGTGACGGCCGATACGGTCAACAAGGTTTGCGCGTCGGGTCTGCTCGCAATCGTCAACGCTATGCGTTCGATCAACGCCGGCGCCAACGCGGTCGTCGCCGCCGGCGGGATGGAGTCGATGTCGAACGCACCGTATCTATTGCGCGACGCGCGCTGGGGTTATCGTTTCGGCGATGGCGCGCTCGTCGACGCGATGATCTACGACGGACTTTGGGATCAGTATTTTCCAATGACGATGGCGACGCAGGGAAGCAAAGTTGCCAACGAGCTGGGCCTGACGCGCGAAGAGCAGGACCGCTTCGCCTACGAGAGCCATCGTCGCGCCGGCGCCGCGCACGCCGCGGGGCACTTCGCCGACGAGATCGTTCCGGTGAGAGTGGCCAACAAAGCAAAGGATAAGGTCGTCGTCGAGCGGTTACCGCAGCAAGGTCGGGCGCGGGTTCCGGCCTCGGTCGGCGCGGCGAGCAACGTCTGGGAGCACGAGCCCTCGGGCGAATTTACGCTCGACTATGCGGCGTACGCGCCGTTTATCACCGGCGACCATCCGCACGCCGTCGTCGATCGCGATGAAGCCGTGCGTCCCGACGCAAGCGTCGAAGCGATGGCGAAGCTGCGCCCGCTCGAACGCAACGGTACGGTGACCGCCGGGAACGCACCCGGCGTCAACGACGGCGCCGCCGCAATGATTCTCACCGACGCGCAGTACGCCGCCGAGCGAGGGCACGAACCTCTTGCGACGATCGTCGAGCACGCAACGGTCGCCTGGGATTCGCCCTACATCAGCCTCACGCCGGCGATGGCGGCGCGCAAGCTGCTCGATCGCGTCGGTCTACAACCAAACGACATCGCGGTCTGGGAGATCAACGAGGCGTTCTCGGCCGTTGCAATAACGTCGGCGCGACGAATCGGACTCGACGACGGCATTATCAATCAGTTCGGCGGTGCGGTAGCGATGGGTCACCCGATCGGCGCTTCCGGGGCGCGCATTGCAGGCACCGTCATCAATCAGCTCCGCAAGCGGGGAGGAGGTCTCGGCATCGTGGCCATCTGCTCTGGCGGCGGCCAAGGCGACGCCCTTCTCATTCGCGTGGATTAGCGGCTGCTTACGCAAGCCAAACGGCAGTTTGCGTTAACGGGTGAGCAGCGCGCGATCGGCGCGCTGGCAGCCGAGATCGCGCAGCGTGAGATCGCGCCGTTCGTTGCCCAGTGGGATCGCGATCATCTCTTCCCGCGCGAGTTGTACCGCAAGCTCACCGATGCCGGAATCATGGGGATTCTGGTACCCGAAGAGTACGGCGGCGCCGGCGCGGATTATCTTTCGTATGCGCTGGCGATCGAAGAGCTTGCGCGCGTAGACGCGGGAACGGCGGTAACGGTCTCGGTCCACTCGATGATCTGCTCGGCGATCGGCAAGCTCGGCACGCAGCGACAGAAAGAACGCTGGCTCCCCGAGCTTGCCGGGCGTAACGTGATCGCCGGTTTCGCGCTGACCGAATCGGATGCCGGATCGGACGCGGCAGCGATTCGCGCAAGCGCGCGTCGCACCCCCGGCGGATACGTGCTTCAAGGAAGAAAGCAGTGGTGCACAACCGGCAGCTACGCCGGCGTCATCATGGGAATGTTTCGGACCGGCGGTCCGGGCGCGGGCGGCGTGAGCGCTTTCCTAATCGAAGCGAACCGCCCCGGAGTTTCCGTCGAGCGGGTGACCGAGAAGCTCGGCATCCACACCAGCAATACGTGCGATTTGTCGTTCGACGGCGTCGAGCTTGGCGACGACGCGCTCCTGGGCGAAGAAGGCGCCGGCTTCGGTAACGCCATGACGGCGCTGACCGCGGGGCGCATTGGGATCGCCGCCCAGGCGATCGGAATTCTGGCTGCCTGTCTCGACGAGTCGGTTCAGTTTGCGAAGGAGCGCGTTGCATTCGGCAGACCAATCGGCGCGTTCGAGGGCGTTTCGTTCAAAGTCGCCCAGATGGCGATGGATCTCGACGCCGCGCGTTTATTGAACTATCGGGCCGCCGCGATGGCCGATGCCGGCGAGAGCTTCGCGCTTGCTGCGAGCAAGGCAAAACTCTTCGCTTCGACCGCTGCCCGAAAGCACGCGGCTGAGGCGCTGCAGATTCACGGCGGGTACGGCTACACCAGCGAGTTTCCAGTCGAGCGTCACTATCGCGACGCGAAGATCACCGAGATCTACGAAGGAACGTCGGAGATCCAGCAGCTCATCATCGCCCGTTCGCTGCTCGGCAGACTCGAGTAGCGGCGAAGAAATCGCCGCTACTCGCAAAGATCGCGTCCCTACCGTCGATGCGCCGCGCTGAAGGTCACGGCGGCGACTCCATTGAGGCCGTCGGTGATCGTGGCGGTCGGGTTGCCGCCGTCTGGATACTTCCAGTACTGAACGGCGCTGGGATGACCGGCGGTGTCCGGCGCGATGATTCGTTGCTTCCCCCCCGAATTGGTGACCCAGAACAAGCCGACCGGATAGTGCGACGTGAGCGGCGTGTAGCCTACGATGTGACCGTAGGAGCCCTTGACGTGGACCTCGAGAACCCACTGCCAATCCCCGAGCGCTAGATTCGCACCGGTCCACTGCACGTTTCCGATCATCGGTGGTTTGATGGCCGGGATCACCGAGACGGCTTTTATATAGCTGCCGTTTTTTGGAAGGACGCCGAGTGCCACGTAGTAGTTGAGGTAGGCGTCCCATCCGTCGACCCAAAGGTTGCCCTTGTCGTCGTACGAGCAGCCGAAATAGAACCAAATCCCCGAGGAATCGTACCAGTATGGAGTGTCCTCGCCGTTCTCGAAGACCAGCACGTCGCCTTTATACCAGTTTCGCGGGCCGTAGTTCGTCACCGCGAGGTTGCCGGTTGTCGGGTCGACCGAGCACTCGATGAGACTGGTGTCCCATCCGTGGACGTGAAGCGTCTTGATCGGTTGGGTCGAGGCGTGCGGATACTCGATGAGCTCATTCTTTCCCCGACCGACGACCCAGACGTCGCCATTTTGATCCGAACACAAGCCCCACGGCCGATCGATTCCCGTCAACATTCCGACCATTTTGCGGGTCAAAAAGTTGTAGACCGAGACGGTGTTGTTGCCGGCGTTCGATGCGTAGACGAGGCTTTCGTGCTTGGCCTCCGGTGCCATCCACGAGCGCTGCAGGGCCGGATGAGCGCCGTGCGCAAGATCGTTCACGGTCTGACTAGCGGCGTTCGGCGGGGCCGGTCCCGAAACGAAACCCTGCGTTGGTGGTGCGCCGCAGCCTGCAAATAGAAGCACGGCGCTGCATACGCCTATGGCGTACAGCGCCGGTCGAGTGATCGTCCTCATAAAGTCGCTCCAACTTAAGACGAAAAGGGCGTAGCCTTGGATAACTATATTACGCCGCGGCTCGCTCTTTGTAAAACGAAACGGCATTTAAAATTGTGACGGCGTCGAGGGTCAAATGGCGTCCTGCGCGAACCTCCTCGCCCGCTATGAACCTCATGGAATATCAAGGCAAGGAGCTCTTACGACGGGCCGGCATTCCGGTTCCCCGCGGAGAGTTCGCGGCCACACCCGACGCGGTCGCGAAGTTTCTCGACGAGGCGCCCGGCGAGTGGGTTATCAAGGCGCAAGTTTTAATGGGCGGACGCGGCAAGGCAGGCAAGATCAAAATGGCGGCCGGAGGCTCGCAAGGACGCAGCGCCGCCGCGGAAATCATGGCGACGCCGATGCCTCCGAACCGCCAGAATCCGCTGGGCGAGCCGGTCAGATCGCTGCTTGTCGAAGAACGGCTGGCGATCGCACAAGAAGCCTACTGCGCGATTACGATCGACCGCGCTGCGCGAAAGCCGGTCATCGTCGTCAGTCGCTTCGGCGGAATGGAGATCGAAGAGGTCGCCGAGCGGCATCCGGAATCAATCGCCAAGTTTCACGTCGACCCCGCGATCGGTTATTCGCCCTTCATCGGGCGAGAACTCGCATTCGGCGCGGGCCTCGATCCCGGTTATCGCAAGCAATTTCCGGCGATTGTGGGTGCGCTCTACGATCTCTTCTTTCGATACGGCGCGAAGCTGATCGAAATCAATCCGCTGGCACTCACGTCGGACGGGCACGTCGTCGCGTCGGATGCCAAGATCGAGCTCGACGACGACGCGCTCTTTCGCAATCGCGAGTTCGAAGAGTGGCGCACGACACTGCCGCTTGACGAAGACGAGCTGCTCGCAGCCCAGGCCGGCGTTGGGATCCGCAACTTCCGACGCTTTCCCGGCAGTGTCGGGACAATGGCGAACGG
>JBAUMX010000096.1:0-13188 GCA_049578945.1 Candidatus Cybelea sp.
CATTGCAGCGGCGCGCGTGACGCAGGTTTTTCCAACTATTGGAGGCAGGGTTTGTGCGACGAGCTGCCGTTGAGCGCATTGAGAATCGCGGTGTGGATTCCACTGTTCAACGGAGCGTATTCAAGCGACTTGACGATCGTGTTCGCCGCCGGCGATGCGATGTATTTGATCAAGGTGGTCTTGTCGGCAACGTGGACGCCGTTGTTCTGTCCGTAGAAGAGCAGATAACTAACCCCGACGATCGGGTACGAACCTGCTTGCTGGCGCGGGAAGTTCCAATTGCTAGGATCGATGTAGAGCTGGCAATACTTACGGTTTCCGCCGAGCGGGTTACCGTCGCTGCCGCCACCGTAGGTGATGTTTCCTCGGGTGACCTTCGCGAGGGCCTTGGTGACGGCACTAGCCATGGTCGGATTGATGAACGCGGTGCCGGCATCGTCTTGCAGATACGCCTGAAGAACCTTCACGCCGGTCGCCGAGGCCGCCCACGCGCCCTCTACGTAACCCGTCGCAAACGCCGTCGACTGGATCGAGGCAAGAACACCCGGGTTACCACTCTCACCGATGAAGGTGCTGCCGCTGGCTTGCGGTCCGGTTGGTCCGGGCCACGTCTGGTTGAAGCCGAACGTCCACGCAGCCGTGCGGCTCGCCGAGCCGTACGGCGGCGCGTTGTACGGTGCACCGAACGAACCGTTGCACGCGGCGTTAAGGTGGAACGTGTAGAGATAGCTGGTTCCGCTGCCATCGGAGCGGTAGTAGAAGGTGATCGGCTCCGACTTGCCGCCGGTTACCGAAGAGCCGCCATTGTCGGCGGTGATCGCTCCGTCGTTCCAGTTACCGATCGTTCCATTAGCGATCGCGCAGTAGGTCCAGCGCGACAGCATGATCGGTGTGTGACCCTTGAAGTCCTTTTGACGGTAGCCGTAGACGATCGGTCCACCGATCGAAGGGAATTCAAACGGTTGGCCCCACGACGGTGAGGTCGCGAGACGACCGGTGAAATAGGTCGTGCCGCTGGTGCAGCACTCGGTCGAGGCCATTGCAACGTCGCTGCCGACGAAATCCAGCGGATCCTGACGTGCGCCGAAGCCTACCGGGGTTGCACCGAGCGCCGCACACGCCTGAGTAGCAGTGCCGTTGTTCGCTTCGAACTCTTTACGCCCGAAGCCGCTGCCGGTTAGGCAGTAGTAGATCGTTCCCGCTCCGCCGTAGCTGGCGAAAAGGGAACCCGCTCCCGGACCCGGACGCGTTCCGCTGACGCCCGATCCGACCGGCTGTGAACCGAGGTTGTATCCGAAGGCGGGAAACGTTGCGCCACCCGCTTCGAGATCGGCACCCGTGTCGAGCGGACGATTGTGGTGACCCGCCGTCGAGGCAGGTACGTTCGGTACCGCCGAGACGCCCGTGCCTTGGCCATTTCCGCTGCAGGCGCTCATCACGAGTGCCGGCACGGCTGCCAAGGCCACGGTAGCGAGAATGTTTCTCATTATGTTGTCTTCCTTTTTGTCAAGGTATTTGTGAATGACCGGTTGTGGGGACTATCGAGGATGACCGGGGAAACCCGGGCGAGCCTTGGCCTGCCCGGAATTCTGTGACGTGATGACCAGGCCAATTGGCGCGTTCAGTTCCGTTGCCGAACCCGAGATCGTCAGCGACGGTTTGACCGTCCCGTTTCCGTTAGCCGGGAACATATCAATCGCATTATTGAAGTCGTCGGCGGCAAAGAGCGACGAGCCGTACAGTGCGATCGTGGAAAAGAACGGCGTCAGCGGATTGCTGTACGAACCGCACGCTGGGTTCGCCGTAAAGACCGTATCGAGCGTCAGCACTCGCAACGGCTTGACGTCGGTGCTGCCGCCGCCCGCGCCGGCGGCAAAGACGCTCACGCGGCCCTGACATTCCGGATAGCTGCTCTTGTTGAGCTCTTCCAGCACGTTAGCGATCAGGATCTCCGAACTGCCGTCGATCGCGACGTTTCTCGTCAGGCCGGGCGACAGCCCCGTCGTGGTATCCCACGGAAGCGTGCGCGCCGGATTGGTAGCGGGGTTGCCCGAGTCGGAAGCGAGCGCGGTATAGAGTCCGTACACATAGTTTGGCGATTCGAACAGCGCTCCGTTAACGTAAAAGTTGCCCGCCGCATCGAGCGCGAGTCCGGTCGGGCCGGAATAGCGCAGTTGCGGAGCGCTGAATGCCCAGGCGTTTGCCGGCGCCGTCGCGCCTTTACTTCCCGGCGCATAGATGACCACTGAGTTGTTGCCGCCGTTGCCGTCAACCGTGGTCGCGCCGTACGTTACCAAGTCGCCCGCGGCGTCGAACGTCATATATGCTGGGAAGAGCAGACTCTTCGTGCTTTTGTCGGACGTCAGCACTTCCGGCTGCTGATTGCCGCTCGCCTTGGGCGGGTAGATCGCGATTTCGTTCCCGGCGTCGGGGTCGTGGGTTTGCAGCGAGAACCCTAACTGAGTGTCGAAGTAGCCGACGTAAAGATTACCGCTCGCGTCAACCGCAATGCTGCGAGCGTAGAGCTTCGAGTCGAGTTGGAGCGTGCGCTCCGGCTTCGCGTTGCCTTTCGGCGTTCCGTCGTAGACGGTTACCGTTGCTCCCTGACCGTCGTTCGATCCGAGATTCAGCGCGTAGATGGTGCCGACCGGCGGCGGCGGCGTCTTGCCGTGGACCGTAAACTTTGCGGTCTTGCTAACCGATGGCCCATCGACGCTTGCCTGAACCGCGATCGACGAGGCTTGTTCGTTGCCGTCGTAGTCCATCGTAATGCCGGATGCCGGCTGCACGATCGAGAGCGACGAGCCCGATCTTCCACCGGCGTGCAAGCTGAAAGCGCGAACCGAATCGCCTTCGATCGCAAGCGTAATCGGGCTCGCGAACTTGCTCGGCCCGACGATCTCTGCACCGGTCGCGTCAAATGCGCTCAACGCGACCGCGGACTTGGCAGGTGCGCCGCGTTTGGCCTCATTCGGCGAAAGCGTGACCTCGAGCGACGCGATGACGCCGTCCAGCGTGAGCGAGAGCTGATTGCTGATGTTGACGCCGCTATTGCTTCCCGAAATCTTCGCTTCAACGGTGCCGAACGAAAGCACCGCGCCGGTCGCGTTCGTGTTCGCGTAGGTCGTCACTCCGAAGACGTCGTCGCCGGGCGAACCCGATGCCGTCGCGCTGCAGATGGTCCCGCTGGGTCCGGTCTTGCATCCGCTCGAGTGCGCGAGCGTGTTGATCGTCGTCGGATTGACCCCGCTCACGCCCTGGCCGTTGACCGACGAAAGCGCGATGACCAGCGACTGCGTGTTCTCAGAGACGTAATCGGGGCGCACTCCGCGCGGCTTGGGCGCCGGAATCGTCACGGTCACTTTGACCTTGACGAGATTGGTGGGCGATTGCGTCGGGCCGCCGCCCGGTGAGTTCACGACCGAGCCGGCCGGCAAGTCACCC
Organism: Candidatus Cybelea sp.; assembly: GCA_049578945.1. Taxonomy (GTDB): domain Bacteria; phylum Vulcanimicrobiota; class Vulcanimicrobiia; order Vulcanimicrobiales; family Vulcanimicrobiaceae; genus Cybelea. The sequence continues at coordinate 3,445 of JBAUMX010000096.1, forward strand.
CCGCCGCCGCACGCCGCGATAAGCGATGCTGCGACCAACACGGTCATCCTGAGCGCAGCGGCGCCTTTCACTTCGGATACGTCCCCGCGCGAACGTCGGAGGTTGTGATGTCGGCCTGGCCGCTCGGTCCTCTGATCAATGGCAACTGCGCGAGGTTGTTGGGATACGAAGATTCGTAGAGTGGCCAATCCGCGCCGATGGCGTAAAGAGAGTAGCTTCCCTCCGAACAAATCGTCGCGCTCTTGGCACCCGACTGGGTCAGCGGCCCCAAATCGTCGGCCAAAGCCAACGTTTGCGGGCCCCGTTTATTCGTCACGACGGTGTAGTAAGCGTCTGATGTGTGCGCCAATACGCACTCGCTGCCGGCTTTGCCGCTGCTGCGCAGCGCGCGGAGAACCACCAGCGCTTCGCTGACGCCGCGCGGCACCGTGAGCTCGATCGTGCCGCCGCCGTGATGATCGGGTTGCAGCACCGGCATCGGAGTGAATGCCGGTAGCGGGGTGAGATTGGTCAGCTGCGCGCCGGCTGCGAGAACGCCCGGCGGCGGTGTCGGGGTGCCATCGGGTGCGGGACTCGGCGTTGGATTCTGGGGCGTGTTGAATGCCGGCGGCACCGCCGCATAGAGATGGTAGGTGCCGACTACCGGCGTCACCGCAAAATCGGTAAAGCCCAGCGAATAGCCTTCCCAACCTTTCGCGACCAACTGCGGCCCAGCGGCCGGAAAGGCGGGCGGCCCGCCGTACCAACTGGCGAGCGCGGCAACGTTGCCGTAGATCGGCAGATTGTAGGCTTGGAAAAGCGGTGTGAACCCGTTACCGGGTCCTGAGTCGGAGTTGCACGGGCAGAGTCCGTAGCCGAAGGCGCCGGTGGTAGATTGTTTTGGCCCGCGTTGCGCGCCGCTCAACCATACCGATTGATTGAGCGTCCCCCAGGTGATGTGGTTGGTGCCGATATCCGAACCGGCGCCCTGCACGCCCTCACCGCTCTCAGTCGAGGTGGAGACGTCAAAGCTGCTGGGTCCGATGATCATCGGCACGTTATAGAGCGTCCCGGAGAGGCCGTTTTGCTGGCGTAGCGTTTCAACCGTATTGAGCCCGATCGCGACGCTGGTTCCGTTGTTGTACGACATCGTCGCAACGCCGACCGCGAACTGCAGTTTGCTGATGGCCGCCGGATCGAGCGAGGTGACCGGCGGTTCGGAGGCACCCCCGTTTCCGCAAGCGGTCAGCGTTGCAATCATCAAAAGAGGGCCGAACAAAAGCGCAGCGTAGCGCGAAGCGAGGCGCGAAGTGCCGAGCATCATAGAGTCACCTGATAGTAGAAGCGGAACGAAATCGGCGTGAGATTGGGATAGGTTAAGTACGGCGAGCTGGAGTGGGCCGAAACGTCCGGTGGTGCATATGGTGCGGTCGAATAGGTGCACGGTGCGTTTCCGCTGGCAAGGCCGGTGCTCACCGGCGAACCGTAACAGCCGTTGTAGACCGGCACGTTGTAGACTTCGTTGAACAAGTTGACGATCGAAAGGCCGAAGACCGATTGCGCGATCCCGTGCACGAGCGGCCGATACTCGATGGTGACGTTGGCGTTGACGCGCGGCGTGGTGTAGAAGCCGCCCGGCAACCCGCGCTCGGCGATCCCGCGCGTTGCGGCGATGTTGGGCTTGGTACAGGTGCCCGGATCGAGCGGATCGATGAAGCCGGGGGTCTGCGAGTAAATCGTACTGAGGCTGGTGTTGGGAACGACCACCGCAATGCCGTTGCAGTAGACGGCCGTGTAGTAGCCGTTGCCATATGGAAAGCCGGAGTTGGCGAAGATGACCGGATTGATCCGCCAGCCGTGGCTGGTCTTATAGTTGAAGGCGGCGTTGATCTGAAACGGCGACAGGTCGGGCGAGCGATAGACTTCACCGACGGCCAGCGCCGCCGGCTGTAAGAACGTGCCGGGTGGTTCGTTGCCGAACTGGCTGATGTAAGTTGCGCCGACCTGCATCGAGAGCCCCAACGCGACGTCTTTGGTGTAGAGCGTCTCGACGCCGGTGGCTTTCTGAATGCCAAGATTGGAGTACGCAACGTCGCCGAAGACCGGCGAGCCGGTTTGGAAGTTGAAACCGACGATCTGGGCGGTCTGCTCGATGACGTTGTAGCCGCGCCGGTAAAACGGCGTGATCTTGAAAGCCGAACCGTCGCGAAACTCGTGCGCCCAGGAAATATCGATGTTGGTGAAGGTCGCTCCGACTAGCGGCGCCTCCAAGGTCGAGCTGCCGTAGCGGTAGTCGCGGGTGAGCCAATACAACTGATCGGCGTAGTTGGTGCACAGCGCATCGGCCAGCGGTCCGCAATACATCGCCGGCTTGCCGGTCGAGTTGTCGTAGGACGGAATCCGCGCAAAGGGTGCGTACGGCGCACGGCTCACGTCGGCCCCCAACAGGCTTGGCAGCGGCATCGAGAGCGTATGGCCGAAACCAACCCGAATCGTATCGCGCGGATCGGGCATGTACGATGCATTGAGGTGCGGCTCGTAGAGCCGCTGGTGCTCGACGGCGGGAACCGACGCCGGTGCGCCGACTTGGGTGGGGATCTGGAAGTTGTAGCCGTCGAGCCGCAGGCCGGCTTCGGCCTTCCAGCGGTCGGACATGTCGATGGTATCTTGCAGGTAGGTGCCGTACTGCTGCTGCGCGACCGTTTCGACGTCTTCCTCAAACGGAAAGCGCACGCCGCCGGGAAACCACGCGCTCAAATAGCCGCAACCCGAGCCGGCGGCAATCTGCGCGCAGAAGGCCGGCGAGAAGAAGTCCTTCTCCAAACCCTGCGCCGCCGGTGGATTGTTGTTGGGCAAGAGCCCGGTGTAGGTGTAGGGCAACGGCAGCGGCTGCAGCGGATGCGTGATCGGATAGGTGATGATGAAGGCTGGGGTCGTAAACGCCGTGTACGACGTGAAGTCGTAGCGGTTGCCGTACGGAACGACCCACTCGTAGATCGTGCCGTACTTCAAGAGGTTCTTGGTGCCCAGCTGCGTGGTGCCGTCGATCTGCCCCGCGGTGCGCGTGCCGCCAAACGGCTCGGCGAAAATTCCTTGCGCGGGCATGTCTTGCGATTGACCGCTAAAGGTCCGCCAATAGCGCGCCGAGAGCAGCGACGTGGATCCCAGATTGATGTCGTACTCGCCCTTATAGGCTAAGAACGGGCTCGAGCGGGTGTCGGCTTGCGAGACGAAGGCATAGGTATTGGGCTGACCCGGAAAGAGCGGGATCAGGTTGTCGCAGGCATAGTTCTGCGGCGGCAGGTTGACCGGACCGTTGGGACCGGTAACCGGAAACGGCGCGCATTTGCCGGCCGTCGTGCCGCCTGAGATGTATGGGAGAAACTGAAAGCCGCCATAGTCGAGGGTCTGGGTGATCGACTGATTTTGGATGAAAAACTGCAAGCGCTGACCGTTGTTGTGCCCGAACCGGTAGATCAAGTTGTCGACGAAGTCGTCCGACGAAAGAAACTGCGGCGAGTAATACACCAGATTCGGGTCGATCGTGCTGCCTAGCGTCGCGGCGTTAGTGCCCAGGGTTCCAAGCGCGTTGGCGGCAGTGCCGTTGATGCCGTATTGATAGGCTTGGCGAATCCCGATGAAACCGGCGTAGTTGGAGATCCGCTGCGACGGATCGGCCCAGCCCCACTCCAACCCCAACTGATGCAGATACGGGAAGAGCCCGGCCTCGACGTCGCCGTGAAAGTAGCTGGGGAAGGTGCCGTTCTTGGCCGTGAACATCACCAGCCCCGTGCCCGTGTCGCCGTGGGTCGCGTCGCCGGCGCCGGGAACCAGCTGCACGCTGCCGACCCCGTTGAGCAGGTTAAAGTTCGAAACGTTCTGCAGTGAGTTCTGCAGATTGGGGGTCGGCGTCGTGTAGTCGATCCCCTCGAACTCGTAGGCCGCCTCGAACGCAAAACCGCCCCGAATCGACACGGTGCCCGACTTGTCGATCGTCACGCTGGGAAGGCTGCGCAGCAGATCGTTCTCGTTGGCATTGAACGCCTTGCCGGTCACGGTCAGAATCTGCGAGCCCGTTACCGTATAGGTGTCGATGGTCATCCCGCGCTGAAAGGCGCTGCCTGACGAGCGCGCGTGGGTGGCGGCGATCACTTTGAGCGTCTTGGAGAGCACCACTTTGATGCTCTGCTGCGAGCCGTTGAGCACCACGATCACCGTCGAGTAGGGCAGGTAGCCGGCGCCGGTCACCGAGATCGAGTAGTCATCCGGCAAAACGCTCAGAAAGCGGAAGTTGCCCTGCGCGTCGCTGACCGTGCGATAGGTGCCGCTCGGCGACGACGCCACCACCTTCGCGCCCGCAATCGCCGCGTGGGTCTTGTCGTCAATGACGCTTCCGGTGATGATCCCGCCGCCTGCGGCGATAGCCCGAACGTGCGACGCGGCCATATAACAGAACCCAATGAAAAGGGCGCGCTTACGGACACGGAGCAGGCTTTTGATCAACAATTGACTCCCAGCAACAACGAGAGGCCAACGGATTGCGCGGCTCTCTTCAAAAAAGATGCTAGGCTATGGAATCGGCCGTTGCATCCTGGGAATTTGCGAAACGTTAAGGTATCGGCAACGCTGTTTTATCTTACGATAAGAAATTTCGACGAGTCTTAATCTTCGGCGTGCTTACCTGAATCCGCGATTTGCCAACGTGAACGCAATCCGAGACGCCCCAAGATCGAACTAACGTGGCGTTCGACGGTGTGCTCGCTGATCTGCAGCGCGGCCGCAACCTCACGATTGCGCGCCCCGCGGCGGATCAACTGCGCTACCTGCTCTTCGCGTCCGGTCAGCACCGAGCCCGAGCGCCCGCGCGTCCGGCGCTCGCTGCTGGGCTCCTGCGAAACGAGCAGTCCCATCGCTTCGTTCGTCCAGCGGCGTAGGCCGATCGAGCTGAAAGCCCGCGCCGCGTCACCCGCGCAGTCGATCCACCCGCCACGTTCCCCGGAGCGTAAGAGAAAGTGTGCGCGCGCTAAAAACCGATGTCCGCGCAGATACGGTCGCTCCGGTGCGGCTACCGCGCTCAGCGCGTCGACACCAAACCGGGCTTCATCGAGATTGCCGTAGCGGGCCGCGATCGAGAAGAGTTCGGGCGCGTTCGAAGCGCCGTCGGCTTGCATGAGTGCGCGTCGAAGTGCGATTGCAACGGGCTCTCCGGCGGCCGGCGCGCCGGCCGCGATCAAACCCGCCAACGTCGCGGCGATCGCCGCTTCGGGATGTTTGCAACGAAGCGCGATCTCGAGCATTTCGGCCGAGCTCCATTCGGCAAGCTTCACATCGTCGCCGAGTTCAACGGCTAACTGCGCGCCGGTTGCGGCGAAGAGCGCAAGATCTTGCAGCGATCCGGCCGCGGAGCGACCGCGCGAGAGCAATTCGGCGCCACGATCGAGGTCGCCGGCATCGAGTGCCAGACTGGCACCGGCGGCAAGAGAGCGCAAGAGCCAGTTGGCGAAGCGATGGGTTTGGGCGAGGACGATCGCGCCTTCGATCGCCTTGCGCGCGGCGTCGATCTCTCCGAAGAGCAACGCGTGATGAGCCAGGCGTTCGCGGGCCGCAACGGCTAAATCAAAACGCCTCTCCCCGATCGCCCGATCGTGCGCGACGCGAAGTGAATCGCATGCTCCGGTTCCGTCGGGGACCAATGCAAGTACCGTGCCGGCGACGAGATAGTCGTAGGAGCTGGGCTCCAAACGCGTCGCGGCATAGTATGCGGCAACGCCGGCCGCGCTTCTGCAAGCGAGCAGCTCGGGTGCAACGTAACGCGCGAACCCCCGGTCATCGCCTGCCAGCGCGCAGACGGCGGCGCGTAAGGGCGACGCTGGTTGCTCCATTGCAAGCATCGCGGACGCTTCCGCGAGCCGACATCGTGCAATAAGGCCTTCGATCTTCTGTTCATCGAAGATCATCAGGCCTATGCTAGCAAGCGATCATTAAATGCCTATTATGGAGACTACAGCGCTTTACGGTAGTAGCCAAAACACCGTGCCATAGTACGAGGGGGAGCCACCCCAGAAGGTCGTGCCTATAGAGCGAAAGATAGCCGACGAAATCCGGTCGATGAAACGATTGCGTCGCGTTGACGAAGTCGGCCAAAAAGGCGCAGCAAATGACGGTGGCAGCGAACCTCACGATTGCACCTCCGATGCGCGCCTCTGCGGGGGAGGTCAACCTTCGGTTCGCTGCTCGTCTATCCTAGTCGCCTCCCGTAGGAGCGTAGCTCGAGTGCGAGCGCGGCGTCGGAGTCGGACTCGGTTTTCCGCCGCCGGGCGGTGTGGCTTGCGGGCCGTGCGTTGCATGTTTGCCGACCACCAGCACGGTGTGCATTCCCTCACCGTAGTGATAACCGCAGCCGATTAAATACATGCCGTCTTTTTCCAGCGTCATCTTGACGGTCTTTCCGGGTTGAATCGGTCCGCTCGCGTAGCCGGCTTCGAACTTTCCGCCGCCATGCGCCTTGATCGACAAGTTTGGACTCTTTGGAAAATCAGCCGGGGGTGCCTTAACCTCTTTTACGTAGTCGAGCGTGTGCGGAATGTGCGTCGAGAGGTTGTGAATCGTGATTACCGTCTTCGGTGGAAACCCGAGTGCCTGCGAGAATTTCTCCTGAGTGAACCCTCCCAAGATAGCTTTCCACTTCAGCGACTTGATCGTTCCGAGCCCTTCGGTTGGAAGTTCTTCGCCGATCGAATTCTTCGGAAGCGTTGCGGACATTGCCAGATTCCCGAGGTTCGGCAACATAAACGTATTGTTGCCCATCGGTATGAGCCCGCCGTTTGTGCTATGGCCGCCGCAGGCGCTAATGATGAGTCCAGCTAGCGCAAGGGCGACCGCCATGAACTTTCTCATCATGGCTGCACTCTAGCCCCGGCGAGTGAAGAAAGTCTGAACCTACAGCGCGTTTACCTCAACCGCAGCCGCAGGGTATTTTGCGCCGTCTGCAAGCTCACCGGATCGGTGACCGTTATCACCAAGGTGATGCGCTGCATACCTGACATCGTCCGCAGGAGCTGGACCGAGAGGCTGAAATTGCCCGCCGGCCCGGCGTTCGTGTTTCCGTTGAAGAGGCCCGTCGTGGAGGACGAAGCGCCCACCGTGACCCGGACGCGCCCGTTCGCCACGGTGCTGCCGGTCACGGCGAAGGTGCGGCCGACCGTGGCGTTCGACATCGGCTGACGGACCGTCAGCGGAATCTGGACGTCGCGCCGTACCGTGAACGACCAGGATCGGTCGAACGTCACCCCTACCGGCGCGCGGCCGGTGACGCGCACGGTATGTCCGCCGAAACCGAGCGGCGCCGGCGGTTTAAACGAGAATCCGCTCGACGAAACGCCGCTTTGATTCGTTCGGTTGGCGCCGTCGAGCCAGACGCGCACGCTGCCCGGGTCGACGTTCCGCGAGAACTGCGCCGCGATGACCGCGAACCGATCGCGAGTCTCACTTCCCGGCGATGGCTGCTGGTTGCGCAGGCGGACTTCGGGGCCGCCCGGAGGCGGCCGAACCGGCGGGGGTGGCCGAACCGGCGGAGGCGGCCGAACCGGCGGCGGCACCACCACCTGTCCCCGCATTGCTATTGAAACGACGCGCGTGGCATTATCGTATCCAACCTGCGCGCCGAGCGATTGCGCGATGAAGCGAAGCGGCACGTAGGTGGTCGCACCAACGATGAACGGTGCGACGTCGAGAGTTTGAGGCTGGCCGTTGATCGTCGCTTGCGTTGACCCGATGCGCAGCGAGATCGTCGTGCTTCCTTTCGTTGCATTAATCGTTCCCGCCGAGTAGACGACGCCCGCGCCGAAGCGTTCGAAGATGCCGCGCATCGGAACGAAGACGCGGCCTTGTTGTTCGATCGGGCCTGGGCTCAACGCGAGTGGCTGGCCGTTAACGACAATGCTTATTTGCTGCGCGGCCGCTGGAACGCAGAAGATCCCAACCGCGAGCGCAGCGATCGTAAGAATGGCCGGCGGGCGACGTGAAAATGAAAGCACGATGCGGTCCTCCTACCCGGAAAGCGTCTTTTGTATCCGGGGCGGTTGCCTCCCGCTCACGACAACCGAAACGCGACTGCTACGCGTTGGTGTTCGTCGCGCCTTCGCCGCTAAGCGGGAAAAGGTAACCTGACCCCCAAAAAGGTCTGCTTTCCCAGACTACTTTTTCGCCTTGGAGGGTCTCGTTTTGCAGTTGCGCACCAAATCGGCACTCATCGCGCTCGCCGTCGCGGCGTCGGCGAGCCTTGCGGCATGTTCGGGTGGAAGGTCCATGCTGCCCGGCATCGCACCTCAAACGCTCGACGCGATGCGCTCCGGCCACCCGGGACGGTTTACTCGCCTGACAAGCTCACCGCCGGCCTTCATGCAGCTCGAATGGCTGCTCACCGACGGCTCGATTCTCGCGCAGAGCCAGTCCAATTGGAATGACTTTTACCGTTATGTTCCCGACGCAGAGGGCAACTATAGCGACGGCACATGGACCCAAGTTGCGTCTCCTCCAAACAGCTATGCACCGGATGCCGGCGCCTCCGACGTGCTGGCGGACGGTCGCTTTGTTCTCAACGGCGGCGAGTACACGCAACCCGGCAACGGTTACCAGCTCCAGCTTACCAATCAAGGGGCAGTCTTCGATCCTGTCAAGAGCACCTGGACTGCGCTCGGCCATCCACGTCGCTGGAAGTTCATCGGCGATTCCCCTACGAGCGTCTTGCCCGATGGACAGCTGCTCGAGGGTGACAAGCTGCACGAATGGGACGCGGCATTAGACCCCAAGACGCTAAACTGGAAAGAGATGGGTCATAAAGGGAAGTCGGATTTTAACGCCGAGGAAGGCTGGACGCTTCTCGCCGACGGAACGATTCTCACCGCCGACGTGAAGAACGCCCCGAACGCGGAAATTTACAATCCTACGACGCAAACGTGGAAGAGCGCCGGTTCAACGATCGTCGACCTGCACTCGCCGTCGCCATACCATAGCTGTCTGCCGTATGGCGCGAAGGCGAAGGATTGCTACTTGCCGCCGGGCGAGATCGGCCCGTCGATTTTACGGCCCGACGGAAGCGTTTTCTATACCGGATCGTACACGTCTGGCTACGGCGCCGCACACACCGCGATCTACTACTCGACGGGAAGCAAGGCCGGTACGTGGGTTCAAGGGCCGGACTTTCCGAATCGCGACAACGCCGGTGATTCCTTTGCAGCGCTCGAGCCGAATGGAAACGTCTTGGTCTTCGGCGTGAGCGGCACGCTTTACGAGTGGAACGGTTCGGCTCTCACTGCAGTCAACGGCGCATACGAAGAAGGACCGCCGGTCGTGCTTCCGACCGGACAGATCATGATGCTCGGCAATTCCGTCGCGCTCTACACTCCGCCGGGCTCGCCAAAAGCGAGCTGGGCGCCGACCATCAAAAAGTATCCCAAGAGCGTAAGCGCCGGTAAAACCTACAAGATCACCGGCACGCAATTCAACGGTCTAAGCCAAGCGATGTCGTTCGGCGACGAGTTCCAAAATGCGACGAACTACCCGCTAGTGCGGATCACGAACAACGCCAGCGGTCACGTCGTCTACGCGCGCACCCACGATCACAGCACGATGGGCGTCGCCACCGGTTCCAAGAGTGTGTTCACGTTCTTCGACGTGCCGAGCAGCATCGGCAACGGTGCCAGCAAGCTCGAAGTCGTTGCGAACGGAATCGCCTCGAAGGCGGTCAGCGTCACGGTCTCGGGC
>JBAUMX010000097.1:0-8324 GCA_049578945.1 Candidatus Cybelea sp.
ATCCCGGGCAGTTTCGACTGCTCCGTGACAAAAATGTGACAACCTAAGTGTTCGCGTGGTCGGCTACATTAGGGCGTCAACTCGACGGAGCGGGAGCGGTTGAATGCGGCGGTCTTGAAATGTTTGCAGCTAGCCTCGATAAGTCCTCGCAAGTATCGTTTGAGCACGCGAAGCCAACGAATCAATCCTTATCGAGGCTTATCATGTCTTATTCGGTGAGAAAATCCGTGAGAAAAATCGGGTTTCTCACGGGCGCGGTTTCACGCCCCTAAGCGCTGCTTGAAGTCGAGAGCACCCACCGCGTTAACTGCTCATGTAAACAGATCGCCTGACTAAGCGTGCTGCCAGCCCCAGCGGGATTCGAAATGTCGTACGGCGGTCCGAACCTGCCCATTACTAAATAGTCCGATGCTATCAGGGTCTCCCGATATCCGAAGCCTGACCGTTCCTGTCCAAAACGGCCCGTTTCTAGCCCCTCTGTTGCACGGCTGTTGCACGGCCTGCGTCTGGACCACTGTATGAGCTCAACATCGCCGTGCGCGGCAAGCTTGACAAAGGTAGCAGGAAGGTGCACTCTGGCTATGAGGTTGCCCATACGTGGCGGCCTTATATTGCTTATTTCTAGCTGCGTCGTCAGAGAGCAGGGTTCAGACCTTATGGAGCCTTCAAACCGAACCATCGTTAGCGCGTGGCTTAGTGCAGCGATTTTAACCGCGTGCAGTGCAGTCAATAACGGCCTGTCTTCGTCAACTCCGATTTCGGTCGCGCCTCAAATGTCGGCTGCGCAATCCGCGGTTGCAGGTTCGACGCTGCAGCATTTGGAGGCATCGTTCGTGCAGCAAACGCGACCGAATGCTGCACCCTTCACGCATCTCTATAGCTTCAAAGGCGGCGCTGATGGAGCACAGCCGTTTGCAGGTTTGATCGAGTTACATGGCACCCTGTACGGCACTACGGCATACGGTGGCACCGGGTGCAGCGGCACCTCCGGGTGCGGGACCGTCTTCGAGAGCACGCCGTCCGGTCAGGAAACCGTGCTCTACCGTTTCCAAGGCGGCAAGGATGGCGCCAATCCTTATGCGGGCCTCGTCGACGCGAATGGCGCGCTCTACGGCACTACCGCTGGGGGTGGCGCCGGGTGTTCTGGTAGTGGAGGTTGCGGCACGGTCTTTAAGATCACGACCTCCGGCAAGGAGACCGTACTTTACAGCTTCAAGGGCGCTCCCGATGGCCTTGCTCCGATAGCCAACCTGACCGTCTTGAACGGCACGCTCTACGGCACCACAAGGGCGGGTGGCACTGGATGCAGCGGCTCCTCCGGGTGCGGTACGGTCTTTCGGATCACGACGTCCGGCAAAGAAACCGTGCTCTACAGTTTCCAAGGTGAGGAACGCGAAAAGGATGGCGCAATTCCCTTGGCGGGCCTTACCCGGTTAAAGGGCGCCCTCTACGGTACTACGGTCAGTGGTGGACACGGTAACCTCGGAACCGTCTTTAAGGTCACTGCCTCCGGCAGGGTGACGGTACTCTACAGATTCTGGCGTAATGGCTACGAACCACACGCGGGCCTGACCAACGTAGAGGGCACGCTCTATGGAACTACCTACCATGGCGGAGCGAACCTCCAAGGGACCGTCTTTGAGATCACCACGGTTGGCAAGGAAAGAGTGGTCTATAATTTCAAGGGCGGCAAGGACGGCGGTGCCCCGGATGCGGATCTGATCGAATTAAATGGCACGCTCTATGGCACCACACCCTTGGGCGGTGGTAGACGCGAAAACGGTACCGTCTTTCAGATCTCGGCTGCGGGCACGGAACACGTGATCCACGCTTTTGAACGAAAACGTGACGGTATCGATCCGCAGTCCAAGCTGATCGCTGTCAGCGGCGCACTCTACGGCACAACGGTTGGGGGTGGTGGCGTGGTATGCACTTCCTTCGTCCCATCTGGCTGCGGGACCATCTTTGAGGTGACACCATGATCCTGGGCTGCAGCACAAATATGAAGCATGTCATCAGTCTCATTGGGCCATCGAGTTTGCCGTTATAGGTAGCGCGTACTCCGCTGAAATGCGCTCGAAAGGTACCGAAGGGGTCGCGATCGAGTGCGAATCACGCCGATTCAGTGTCTGTTCGATGACATTTGCGAAGATCGGTGCGACACGGAGCCGATTTTGCCGTGATCGCTGCGGATCGAGGTGCGGGCAGAGGAAGAAAATGAATCGCCGGCGCCCGGAGCGGCCTCCCCCCGGCACCCGCACGCGGAGTTTGCCGTCCTAGGTTGCGCGCACTCTTGAACAAATTCCGCTGTCACGACGATTTTTTCGCGTAGTCGTTTCGCACGCGGGTCGATAGGAAGCGACCCGCAGTCTTAGCGGGCGCCTCTCTCTGCTAAGCGCGAATCGCACGGGCGGCTTATCGCACGCAGCCTGCTCGCGCATTCGCGCAGGCGTCTAAGCGCCGCACCTGCGGGATTGGGCGCCTCTTGTCGGCCTGGTGGCTAGACAAGTGCAGATCGAGGGGCCGTTAGTGACTAGCGGGTAGGCGACCGGTTCGCTGCGAAGCATACTAGTCCCGATAGTTCCGCAAGTGAATCCGAGGTTTGTAGTCCGTAAGTTAGGAGGCCTATATGGCTGCACGATGGTCGATCTCCGCTCTCGTGAGTTTTCTTCTAGTTGCTTGTGCCGGTGACCGAAGTTTCAACGCGTCACCGCTTGAACCGACGACTGGTCAAGCCGCCATTCGCAACTCCGCAGCCACGCACGCGCTGCCTCCGGCGACGTTTGGCATCGTTTACAGTTTCGGTCGCCGATCGGATGGAGCGTATCCCGCAGCGAATTTACTCAACGTCAGCGGCGTGCTATATGGCACCACGACCTGTGGCGGCGTCTACGACAAGGGGGCGTGCGTTCAGCAAACCGGTGCGGGTGGTACGGTATTTCGCATCCAGCCCGATGGCAAAAACGAGCACGTCTTACACAGCTTTGGCGGCGGGTCCGATGGGTCACAGCCCTGGGCTGGACTCCTTGACGTGAACGGGACGCTGTATGGAACGACACAGTTTGGCGGCACGTACGGCCAGGGGACCGTATTCAGTGTCAGTCCAAACGGCACAGAAATCGTTCTGCATAGTTTTGGCAATAACCAAGACGGTGCTCAGCCAGTCGCATCTCTATTAAATGTCAAAGGCACATTGTACGGGACGACGCTCTTTGGTGGCAAGTACGCATCCGGTCAATCCATCGGCGGCACCGTGTTCAGTATTACTACTTCAGGGTCGGAACGTATCGTCCATAGCTTCGGCAACGGAACCGACGGCAGTCTCGCCGCTGCCGCCTTGATCGAAGTCAAAGGTAAACTGTACGGAACGACGCTTTACGGAGGTACTAACGATCAGAATAACGAGTGTTGTGGGGTCGTCTTCACCGTAACGCCATCGGGTAAGGAAACAGTGCTATTGAACTTCGGACCCGCCGGAGTTCAAAACGCTACTTGGGACCCAGCTGCTCCACTTGTGAACGTAAATGGAACCTTGTACGGCACAACCGAAGGTGGAGGATATTGCAGTAAGGAGTATTGTTTCGGCAGCGTGTTTAGCGTTACGGCGGATGGCAATGCGGCAACGCTACACGAGTTCGGCATGGGAAACGACGGACGGACGCCATACAGCGGCCTTACGAACGTGAAAGGTACGCTTTACGGTACAACTCCGCTTGGAGGTTCCGGTAGCAAGTGTTGCGGCACTGTTTATAGCATCACAGTTTCTGGCAAGGAAACTGTCGTACACCCATTTACTGGTGGAATAGGTGGCACTAATCCGTATGCTGGCCTGCTTGACGTTGGTGGCTCCCTGTACGGAACGACGTATGCGGGTGGAACAGAAAAGCAGAAGATCGGCGGGGAAGGAACAATATTTTCGCTGAAGCCTTGACGGATATTCCCAAGCCTAGCCATCGTCTTCTCGAGTTTCGCGGTGGTACGCGCAGAGCGAGTTGGGACAAAATTTGGAGAGTCGTAATACGCGTCAAAAGGCAGTTCGCCCGTGATCGACATGTCACAACGGGGCTACCCATCGCACGTCCTAGAAGCCACATCGTGCAATGTAACCTTTCCCATGGCAATGCCACGCGGGCGGGGCTAATAGACCCGTTAGCGTAATGGCCTAGCATTTCTGAAAAACTTTAGCAGGGAGTAAGTGTGATGGGTAACGCGACAAGATATGAGGGCGGCGGCGGTCTTCCACGGGCGAGAGTAGACATAGAACAAAGCATCCGCAGGTCAAGCAGCGACTACGTGATGCAAGGGCTAACGTTGGAGGTGCTATTGGACATACGGGACCTGCTCTTCAAGCTGTTAAGTAAGTAATCTACGCGTCTGCGCGTGCGCGCGCGTAGGACACATTCACCCCCACGCGACGTGGCGGCACCCAAGCCACGGTCTCTGAGGTGGCCTCAGGCCACGGGTCTGTCGTCACGTCGTCGGCCGCCGATCGATAATCCGTCGGTGTCCCATTGCTAAGAGCTCCGGGCGCCTGGCCAACATGGAGCACGTCTGCAGCTTCGACCTAGCGAACTCTATAGCGATGAGGGACCGCCGATCGGCGACGTGGCCACGGTGTCACCGCGCTTCATTGCAGCCTCGCACAACTGGTTTCTGCGCTGGAATAGAGCCCTTAGCCCTACGGCGTCCTCGTTGACAAAACTAGCGGAAAGGCGCATTGTGGCTTTGGGGTAACACGGTGCGTCGCGCTTTGGCTCGTCGTATTCATGTTTTTTTGGCAGCGCCAGTCCCTTTGCGTCAGCCCTGCGATCCGTGCCCAGGCTCCGATGACGCAGTTCTTCACCTAAGGAAATGCGTCGCAGGCGCATGGCCAAGTCGGAAGCTGCAGAATAACGTGAAACATCTATACAGCCTCGTCGGCGCGTGCCTTAGCGCGGCGCTCCTAGCCGCATGTGGCGGCAGCAACGGTTTCTTTTCGTCAGCGCCAATGTCGGTCGCGCCGCAGATCGCTGCTCCGCAATCCGCTGCCGCAGCTTCAGCATCGCAGCGTTTGGAGCCCTCGTTGCGAAGACCGCTCAAGTCCCGCACGGAAAAGGTTCTCTACAGTTTCAAGGGGCTGCCTAAGGGAGACGGCGCAAACCCGCAAGCGGACTTGACCTTCTTGAACGGCGCACTTTACGGCACGACGAGTCAAGGCGGTCGCGATACTAAACAATGCAGCGAATACACTGGTTGTGGAACCGTCTTCGAGGTGAGTACGTCCGGCACGGAAAGCGTCATCTACAGCTTTAAAGGCGCTCCGGACGGCGCAAACCCGTACGCTGACCTTACCACCATCAGCGGCGAGCTTTACGGCACCACAGAAATGGGTGGTAAAATTAGCTCCGTAACCAATGGCGGGACCGCATTCAAGGTGAGTACGTCCGGCACGGAGAGCGTCATCTACACCTTCAAAGGCGGAAACGCGAACGACGGATTGTATCCGTTAGCGGGCCTGATCGCCGTGAAAGGTGTGCTTTACGGAACGATGTTTGAAGGCGGTAGCGGCGGTGACGGGACCGTCTACGAGGTGAACTCATCGGGCACTGAGAGCGTCCTACACAGCTTTACTGGCGGCGGGTACTATAAACTCCCAGACGGCGGATTCCCACAAGCGGGCCTGGTCAGCTTGGACGCCACGCTCTACGGCACTACAGCGGACGGCGGGGGTACGACATGCGTTGAGGGCGACGGCACCTCTGGCTGCGGAACGATCTTCTCGGTGAGCACGTCCGACAACGAAAGTATCGTCTACCGCTTCAAGGGTGGCAAGACAGGCGCATACCCATCCGCCGGCCTGATCAACGTAAAGGGGACGCTCTATGGCACCACGGCCGGCGGCGGCGACCCCGGCCCCGGCTCGGGAGGTTGTAGCGGTTCGGTCGCATTCGGATGCGGCACCATCTTCTCGGTGAGCACGTCCGGCACCGAACACGTCCTCCACAAATTCAAAGGCGGCTCGGACGGATGGGGTCCCCTGGCGGGCCTGATCGTAGTGAAGGGTACGCTTTACGGCACCACAGCAAGCGGTGGCAGTTCGGGATGCAACAGCTATGGGTGTGGAACCTTATTTAAGGTTAGCACGACAGGCGCGGGATACAGCGTTCTCTACCGTTTTACAGGCGGCTCGGACGGGGCCCGACCATACGCGAGTCTCGTCGACGTGAACGGCACACTCTATGGGACCACGGCCTACGGCGGCGGCTCAACCAACTGCCACGATGGGGACGGCTGCGGCACCGTCTTCGAGCTGGCACCCTGATCCTCTGAACGAAAAAATGACTACGAAGATTTCGATTTTGCGCCGTCTCGCCTTAGGCATTTGCGTGGCTGCGACAATGCTCGCGGGCTGCGGCGGAATCTTTGGTAGCGGTACAGGGTTCGAGCTGACTCCTTGATGAGGTAAAGCCTCGCCTCGCCCCGCGCCACCCGGCTTCGGAATCGCAAGCCCGTTTTGCTTAGCTGGCTTTGAGCACTGCAGCTGCGCGGCATGGCAGCGCCCCTGATCACCTTGCCCAGCGCTGGACGCTTCGACCGGAGCGAGCTGTACAGCGATGAAGGCCGCCGAATCGGCGACGTGGCCGTGGAGCCTTGGGACGAGACGGCTTCAGGGATCGCAGCTTAGGTGCTACGATGGGTCCAGGTGCGATGCGTTCGATCTTACATGAACCTGTGTTCACTAAGCCTCACGCTTGCCTACGTAGGCCACTAAGGAGATTTCAGATACTGCGCCGCTTCACATTCTGGGCCTTGGTACAGTTTGGATTCACCCTAGCGCTAAACACTCAAGGCGGCGTTGAATCGCCCGTTGCGCTAGCTCAGTCATCGTCGTATACTGTGCAGATTGTCAACTTCGTGCCGAGAGCAAGCGTGACTGTTACCCTCAGCGGCAGCGGAGCGTATACGCAAGAGGTGAAAGGCGGCAGCTTCGATAGGCCGAACTTCGTGCGTTTAGAAGATCTCTCGCGGGGGCGTTACTCTTACCACGTCACCGCGGCTGATTTCCGGCCCTGCAGCGGCAGCTTAACGCTTGACGCGAGCCACCCGACAATCAACATATATGTGAATCCGCCTGTCGAAGGGGATCTCGGCATCATGCCGGGAGAAGCGCTTCAATGCTACACCGGGAAGGGAGCCGATTTTTGAAACCGCTGAGGTGAAAATCCGGCATACGCAGCTTTCTCCGCGAGAGTGACATCATAGCCCATGCGTTCGAGCTGCTTGACAAGGCGTCATGAGCTTGGGGGTTCTCCAAACGGTGCCCTGCGCGGCGGACTTGCGCCAGCGTTAGGCTATACGTGCGGAACCTCCCCTTCACCGAACTGCTGACAAGCAACCTCGCTAAAGGACTCTCGAAGCGCGGAGTACCACCTTTTCTTGCGGTGACCGATCTTTCGCCGGCAACCGTCCCTCAGATCTACAGCTATTACGTATGCGTGGTTAGTCGTAAGAATGTCCCTCTTGCAGCAACCATCTCGTCATATTTCGCAAGCAGCGGTCGTTATTTTCCGCTGTTAACTTTCCCTGACGTGGAGCATTCGGATCGCGGTCAAGAGTTCGACGAGGACGAATACGTCACCAAAGTGATTGGCGCTGAAGCGGCGGTTAAGCTTAGCAACGCTTTAGCGAGCATTGACGCGAACGGCTACGTCATCCTGGCTGGCCTAAGTCACGACCAAAGGAGTTATCTCAAGCTCCCTAAGGCCGTTAAGGTCATCGAAATCGGTGCGGTCCCCGGCTGCGAACGACATGGAATGGTCGGAAACCGGGCCGGAACGGTGCGGTCCTGAGCCCGATTTTGTCGTGATCTCTACGAATAGCGCGCGGGCAGAGGAATGAAAACGAATCGCCTGCTCCCGAGGGCCTCCCCCGGCACCCGCACCCGGAGTTTGCCGTCTTAGGTTGCGCGCATTCCGCCATCACGGCGACTTTGTCGCGTAGTCGTCTCGAGCGCGGGTCGTCGGAAGCGACCCGCACTCTTAGCCGGCGCGTCTCTCTCTGCTCAAGGCGAATCGCGCGGGCGACTTATCGCTCGCGGCGTGCTCGCGCATTCGCGCTGGCGCAAGGGCTCCGCACCAACGGCATTGGGACGCGCTCATAGCAATGCTCGGCGGAGCGAAGGGCCTTTAGGACGAAGCCCAGGCCATGGGGACGCAGTCAGATCCGGGACCCGCGTCGTCCGCTCGCCCTACCGGTACCATCACGTTTCTGTTTTCGGATATCGAAGGCAGCACTCAGCATTGGGAAACGCAGCGGGCAGCAATGCCGGCAGCGCTGCGGCGCCA
>JBAUMX010000098.1:0-6249 GCA_049578945.1 Candidatus Cybelea sp.
CCCAGCGGCGCGCAAACGGTTCGTCGCGGTCGGGCGGCGTCGCCACGAACGTGCCTTTCCCCGGTCGCGCAATCGCGCGACCGCGGGCCGCCAGCAGTTCGTAGGCCTGCGAGACCGTCACCAGCGCACAATCGAGCGAACGCGCAAGGTCGCGCATCGCGGGAAGACGATCTCCTTGGCCGACGCGTTTCGCTTCGATCGCGTCGACGAGCCGATCGGCGAGCTGCACGTAGAGCGGACGCGGATCGCTTGGATCGAGCTTCAGCGATTCTGCGAAGCCTTCAGCGCGATCAGACGTTTGCGCTGAAACCGTCCCCTTCGTAGGCGGCCGGCATCCGGCGGGCCACACCCTCTTCAGTCGCGGCGCCGGCGACTGCCTTTGCGACGGCGTCGACGACGCGAACATCGAAGACGCTTGGAATCACGTACTCCGGGCTCAGCTCGTCGGTGCTGACGATCTCGGCGATCGCGTACGCCGCCGCTAGTTTCATCCCTTCGGTGATGCGCCGCGCGCGCACGTCGAGCGCCCCGCGGAAAATTCCAGGAAACGCGAGCAGGTTATTCACCTGATTTGGAAAGTCGGAGCGGCCCGTCGCGATGACCGCGGCGACCGGGCCCGCGACGTCCGGCATGATCTCGGGGTTCGGGTTGGCCATCGCGAAGACGATGGGATCGCGTGCCATCCGCGCGATGTCCCCGGGCTGCAAGATGCCCGGTGCCGAAACGCCGATGAATACGTCGACTCCCTCGAGCACGTCTCGCAGCGATCCGCGGCGGTTCTCTCGATTGCAATGTTCTGCGAGCCATCGCCAGTGCGGGTTCTCGTAACGATCGGTGCGATTGAGCGCGCCGCCGCGATCGACCGGAATTACGTCGCGCACGCCCGCGCCGAGCAGCATCTTGATCGTCGCGGTTCCGGCTGCGCCGCTCCCCGAGACGACGACTTGCAAGTCTTCCAGCCGCTTGCCGACGACGCGCGCCGCGTTGATCAAGGCGCTCATGATCACGACGGCGGTCCCGTGCTGATCGTCGTGCATGACCGGGATGTCCAGCGCCTCGATGAGGCGGTCTTCGACCTCGAAACAGCGCGGCGCGCTGATGTCCTCGAGGTTTATCCCGCCGAAAACCGGCGCGATGCGCACGACCGTCTCGACGATCTCGTCGACGTTTTTAGTGTCGAGGCAGATCGGAAAAGCGTCGATGTCGGCGAACTGCTTGAAGAGCATCGCCTTGCCCTCCATTACCGGCAATGCGCCGAGCGGGCCGATATCGCCCAATCCGAGCACCGCGGTTCCGTCGGTGACGACCGCGACGGTATTGCGCTTGATGGTCAGTTGAAACGCCTTGGTCGGATCGGCGGCGATCGCCATCGAAACGCGCGCGACCCCAGGGGTGTAGACCGTCGACAAATCTTGCCGGCTCTTGATGGTAATCTTTGAATCGATGCGAATCTTGCCGCCGATATGCGCGAGGAAGGTGGAATCTGAGGCGAAGATGATTCGCGCTCCGTCGATTGCCTCGACGGCTCGCCGCACGTCGTTCGCAACCGTCTCGGACGGAGCCCCGATCGTGACGTCGCGAACGATGCGCGTGCGCCCAACGGTATGCATGTCGACCGCGCTTATCGCTCCGCCTGCATCCCCGATCGCGTTGGCGAGCACGCCGAATGCGCCGGGCTCGTTCGGCATGTCGATGCGCAAGACCATCGTGAGGCTGATGGCCGGCCCAGAGACGCCGCTCACGTACTAATTTCCGCTCACGGTCATCTCGGCAATCCGAAATGACGGCGCGACGACGGTACTGTCGAAACGCAGGTCGTTTGCGACCGCGTCGACGGCGGCGAGCATCTCGGCGTACTCTCCGGCAACTGTAAACTCATCGATCGGATAGGCGAGTTCGCCGCCCTCGATGAAAAAACCGCGCGCGCCGCGGCTATACGCCCCCGACGCATGCTCGGTTGCAAAGCCGATCGTATCGAGCACCAGGACGCCCAGCGGCGTCGCCGCGATTAGATCGCGCAGCGATAGCAAACCGGGTTCCAGATAGAAGTTGCTGGGGCCGACGCCCCCGCCGGTCGAGTTGCCCGTGCTGCTCGCGCCGAGCTTGCGCGCGTAGTAAGTATCGTACAGGAACGATTTGAGCACGCCGCGCTCGAAGACGGGCGTCCGGCGCGTCGGTACGCCCTCCCCGTCGAAAGGCGCGCTGCCCAGACCGGTCGGAACGCGCCCGTCGTCGATGACCGTGACGTGTTCGCTGCCGACCTGATTGCCGACCTGGCCGCTCAACCACGAGTTGCCGACCGCGACGTTTGCTGCGGAGACGGCCGCGAAGATGTCGTCGAGCAGCGATGCGGCGACGTCGCGTTCGAAGATAACGGGGACGCGCATCGTCGGCGGCTTGCGAGCACCGCAGAGATCCACGGCGCGCCGAACGGCGGTCGCCGCGACCGAATCGGGTGTTTCGAGGTCGGCTAGGTGGCGCGCCGCCGATCCGTATTGCGCGACGCGCTTGACCTCGCCGTCGAGTGCGACGGGTGCCGTCGACCGGCCGACCCGAGTCCAGCCGTAACCCGCTGTAAAGCCGCTCGAGTTGGCGAGCGCCGTTACACCGACCGCGTCGGTGTAGTGGGAACCGCTCGAGTTAACGACGCGCGCATCCGCGGCCCGAATTAAGCGCTCGAGGTCGAGCGCTTCCTCCACTTTCTCGGCGCCTTCTCGCTCGCCGATTTGAGGATCGGCGAGTCGCAGCCCGGCCCCATCGTCGCCGAAACTGTCGGGAAGCCCCGCGTACTCGTCGGGCACCACGAGGTCGGCGTGCGCGACCGCGCGAGCAACTGCCGCGCGCAAGCCGGCCGAGGAGAAATCTGAGGTCGAAAGCGTGGCTTTTCGCCCATCGCGGAAGACCCGTAAGAACAGGCTCTTCCCGGTCGAGCCTTCGAGCCGTGCGACGACGTCGGCGCGCGCTTCGGCGTGAAAGCGGCGGGCAATCGAGACTGATGCTTCGGCGCTCTGCGCGCCGGCTTCGTTTGCAAGCGCGAGTGCTTCGTTCGCGATAGCAATAGCTGCCGCTTCATTCATGCTGCGTTCCGCCAACGGTAATCGAGGCGATCTTCACCGTCGGCATTCCGACGCCGACGGGAACGTATTGGCCGCTCTTGCCGCACGTATAGTGGCGCCGAGCCAACCGGCCGTCGTTGCCGACCGCGACGACCTTCATCATTGCGTCCGGCCCGTTTCCGATAATCGTAGCGTTGCGGACCGGCGCCACGATCTTGCCGTTCTCCACCAAATAGCCCTCGCCGACCATAAACACGAAGTCACCCTTCGCTATCTCGACTTGACCGCCGGCAAACGATTTGGCATAGATCCCGCGCTTCGTCGATGCGACGATCTCCTCAACGGTCGAATCGCCGCTGGGCATGTACGTATTGCACATTCGCGGTTGCGGAGCGAAACGGAACGATTGCCGCCGGCCGCTGCCGGTCGATTCGACGCCCATCAATCGCGCGTTCAGCCGGTCCTGCATGTAACCGAGCAGCACGCCGTTTTCGACGAGGACTTTGTGCTGGCCGGGAACGCCTTCGTCATCCACGTTGAGGCTGCCGCGCTCTTCGTCAAGATTCCCATCGTCGTAGATCGTCACCAAATCGCTAGCGACCCGTTCGCCGACCCGCCCGCTGTAAAGCGACGTACCGCGCCGATTGAAGTCGCTTTCGAGCCCGTGCCCGACCGCTTCGTGAAGCAAGACGCCGCCGCCGCCCGCACCGACAATCATCTCCATTTCGCCGGCCGGGGCTGGAACGGCGGAGACGTTAACCGTCGCAATCCGCGCGGCCTCCGAAGCGAGCGCTTCGGGCGTCTCACGATCGAAGAATGCCAGCGAGGTCCGTCCGCCATCACCGATATATCCGGAGCCACGTTCTTTCTTATCGGTGGCAACGACCTGAACGCCGAACGTTATGAGCGGCCGGCAGTCGCGCACGAGCCGGCCCTCGCTCGTCGCGATCCAGACTTCCTGAACCTCATCGTTAATGTGCGCGTTGACGGCGACGATGCGAGGATCGTAGCGACGCGCCGTGTCGTCGGCAGTCTTGAGCATCGCCACGTAGCGTTCGGCGTCGATACCGTCTGCCGGCACGCAATCGTAAAAGGACGCGACCGGCTGGGGTGAGAGGTCGATCGAACGTGTTTGACCCTCCGGCGTGGTGTGCGCGATCAGCGAAGCCGCATCGGCGGCCTCCATTAGCGCCTGCGGGCTCAAGTCGTCGGAGCTGGCAAAGCCGGCCGATTCCCCAACGACGACGCGGATTCCGACACCGAGCGTTACGGCATACGATGCATCGTGGATACGTCCGTCTTGCAGCCGGTAAGAAAGCGTTCTGCGCCGCTCGCAAAAAACGTCGGCGAAATCCCCTCCACGCCCCAGCGCACGGCCGAGCAGCCGCGCGAGCAGCGCTTCGTCAAAAATCGGTGGCGCGCTCTTCAAAACGTTGCCAAACGGTCGACCGCCCGAACGATCGCCGTGTCGGCATCACCCGGTGAGCCGTCAACGAGGAAGGCGAACGATGCCCGGCCGTGATGCTGCGTCATGACGTATCCGGCGAGAGCCGAAACATTCGAAAGATGACCGCTTTTTGCGCGAACTCGCCCCAGCGCGGTCGTGAAATCGTAATCCTCGAGCGTGCCTTCCCGCCCACCGCGCGGTAAGAGCACGTAGAGCGACGCCTCTTGATCGGCGAGCAGTCGCGCGAGCGTGCTGGCGGCAATGCGATTGTCCGGCGAAAGCCCGCTTCCATCGAATAGCCGCAGCCCAGGCCCCGGTATGCCGTGGCGCTCGAGGAACTGCCGCTCGGCGGCGATTCCGCCGGCATCGTCCGGCATCTGCATCGCTTCCTCACCAACGGTTCGCAGTAGCTGCTCGGCGTAGTGGTTATCGGAAACGAATAGCATGTGGGTTTCGAGCGCCGCGAGCGGCAGGGAGCGGTGATCCCAGAGAACGACGCTTTCGAGCGGCGCGGCGCCGATCGCCGGGCGCTTCGCCGGCACGATTCCGCGCGCGAGGAGCATTCCATTCAGGCGACCAGCGACGTACCTCGGAACCTCTTGCATCGGCGTCCATACCTTCTGCTCGACGCCGCCCACGTCCGCAACGGACTCGATCGTGTCGCCGTCGACTGAGATGGCACTCGTCGGCGGCGCGTAATCCTGTCCGTCGTCGTCGCTTGCCCAGTGCGAGTTGATTTCGGGTCCGTTGAGCGCCGAGTCGTCGACGACGACGCCTCCCGCGATGTGGTGCAACCCCACACGCGCGAGCACGCCGATGCCGCTACGAAGATCGTCGGATTGCAACGACGGGTCACCCGACCCGATCAGCCAAAGATCGCCCGCGAGCACGCCGTTGGTACCGATCGCATCGGGCCCGGCGAGGAGGGTATGATACCGATACTGCGGACCAAGCGCATCGAGGGCCGTTGCGGCGACAACCAGCTTCTGCACCGACGCCGGAGCGACCGCACGATTGGCTCGATCGCCGTAAATCGTTCGCCCATCGGCGCCAATCACGGCCAGGCTCCATCCAGCCGCACCGTCAATCGCCGGCGCAAATGCACTTTGCAATTCATCTCTCAATTTATTGCGATCGCCGTTGCTCCAAGAAATCACCGCTGCGTTCGTCGCGCACGCACGTTCGGCTGAGAGGCTTCTCAAATTTTGGGCAACACAGGACGTGTTCTTCAAAGCTTGCTCCCCCAAAATTTGAGATGAGCGAGCGGAGGGCACGATGCCCGGAGCGACCGACCCCGAAGCGGAATGTGCGTGCGCGACGAATGCCGCCACCGGAACTAATGCGGCGAGCACGGCGATCGCAACCCCGCGGCGTCTAAGGCCGCGCGATCGTCTCGATCTTCTCCTGAAGCCTACGCTGTTCTGCACGTAACTCATCAATATCGTCGCGGAGGATTTTCACCTGTGTCGGAACCTTCGAGTTTTTTCTAATACGAATCGCGGCTTCCGTCGCATCGCGACGCATTCGCCCGTCGAAGCCTTGTTCCGCGATCCGCTCGAGCGCTGGGAGCAGGCGGACGTCGCCAAGCGATTCGGCCGCCGCAATCGCGCTGATCGCCACCAGAAAAGTCTCGTCGCCGATCAACTGCTCGAGGGCATCGATGGCTGCCGTCCGCACGTTCTCGACGAGTCCGGCGAGCCGTCCGAGCGCGCCGGCCGCGGCGCGGCGCAGTCCTTCGCTGCGTTC
>JBAUMX010000099.1:0-2790 GCA_049578945.1 Candidatus Cybelea sp.
CGCTCGCCGTTTCGGGCGCGGCGATGGCGGTGCGCACCGGCTGGTTCGTCGAGAATGGCGGCTTCGACGAGTCGTTCGTAAACGGTTTCGAAGATGTCGACCTCTGCATGCGCGCGCGCGAGCAAGAGCGAGCGGTTGCGTACGTTGCGCGGGCGCGCTTCGCGCACTACGAAGCCGCCTCTGCCGGCCGCTTCGACCGCGAAGCTCAGAACGAACGACTCTTCTACCAGCGTTGGTCGCAGAGCTTGGCGCCGCTACCGCGCACGCTTCGGGGCGAGGTCGGAGCGATTGCGCTGCGCAGCTCCTGCGAACGCGGCTCGCTGCTCGCGGCAGCGCGCGACGATCTCGAGGAGGCACTGCGCGCATTCGGGCATCCCGTGGTGCACGGCGAAATCGCTCCCTGGAAGCTCTTCGACCGGCGCTTTCGGCGTGCCGCAAACCTCGGCTGGTTTTCAGAGGACGTCCCGGCGCCCGGCATCACAATCTTGCGAAAAGCGAACGCGACGACGATTCGGACGCGCGGGGCGCTGGCGCTCGAGGTGCCCTGGCTGCCGTGCGCGTCGGAGCGGCGCGCCGCCCGCCTTGAGTTGCGCTGCTCCAGCGATCCATCGTGCACCGCCATAGGGGTTGCCGGTGACGACGATCTATGCGCCGCGGAGCTCGCGGCTGCCGGCTATCAAACGCTGCGCATCACCGCGCAGATGCTGCTCGGCCAAGAAAGCCGCAAGCTCGCGTGCGTCGTGCACTGCGGCCTTACCGACGAGAGCGGTTTCGGTAACGTGCTGCTCGCACTAGCGGGCATTCCGGCTGTCGTGCTGGGGAATATCGAGCTTCGCGAGCTCTTCGCCAACGACGTCGCGCTCGTCTGCGAGCGCGGCGAGATCGCAGATGCAGTTGGGCGGCTCGTTGCCGACCCAGATCTACGCGCGCGTTACGGAAAGCTGGTTGCAGCCGACACGCGGCGGAGATTCTCACCGCGCCGCAGCGCGATTCGGGTCGTCGACCTGCTATGCGCCTCGCGCTTCGGATTGGAGCGGTGAGCCGTAACCTCCGCCGCCCGGCGTTTGAATCGTCAAGACGTCACCGGGTTCGAGCGGCAGGCTCTCTTTAGCGCGCAGCTGCGCCTGAGTGCCGCGACGCGTCAACGTGTGGCGGCCACAGGTACCGGGTTCGCCGCCCTGCGCGCCCGGCGGCGCAAGGGTCTGACGGTCGGCAAGCAGCGTCGCTTGCGCGGCGCCTTCGGTAAGCTCGATCGCGCGAACCAAGCCGCTGCCGCCGTGGTAACGACCGGCGCCGCCGGTCCCTGACGCGATCTCGTATTGCACGACGCGCAGCGGAAACTCGCGCTCGATCGCTTCGATCGGCGTGTTCAGCGTATTGGTCATGTGACAGTGAATCGCGTCGATGCCGTCGGCGCTCGGGCGCGCACCCATCCCGCAGCCGTTCGTTTCGTAAAAGGCCCAGGTTTGGCCGTCCGAGCGCGTACCGCCGAGCATCACATTGCTCATCGTTCCGCCGCTGCAAGCCGGGATGCGCGCCGGCGCCGCGCGCGCCAGCGCCTGCAAGACGACGTCGGCGTTGCGCATGCTGGTTTCGACGTTTCCGCCCGAAACCGGAGCCGGCCGGCGCGGATTGAGCAGCGAACCTTCGGGCACGCGAATCTCGACGGGACGAAAGCAGCCGTCATTCATCGGTATCGTCGGGTCGGTGGCCGCGCGCAGCGCGTAATGAACGCCGGAGAGCGTTACGCCCAAGACCGCATTGAGCGGGAAGGCGAGTTGCCTGGAGGTTCCTGCGTAGTCGAAGCGGGCCTCGCCGTCGCGCAACTCGAGGCGCAGCGCGATGCCGATTCGCGGCGTGCCGTCTCGATCCTCGAGGTAGTCGCGCGCTTCGAAGACTCCCTCACCAATCGAACGAAGCGCCGCGCGCATGCGTCGTTCGCTATCGTCGAGTGCCCGTTCGATCGCCGCTTCGAGCGTTTCGAAGCCGTAGCGATCGTAGAGTTCGCGGAGCCGGCGTTCCCCGGTGTAATTGCCGGCGACTTGCGCGCGCAGGTCGCCGCTGCGAGCCTCGGGAGTGCGCGAATTGGCGCGAAAGATCGCGACGACCTCATCGAGCACGCGGTCGTCGCGCGCGATGCGCAGCGGTGGAACGATCAGTCCCTCCGAGTAGAGATCGGTCGCATCGGCCGGCATCGAGCCCGGCGCGCAACCCCCGACGTCGGCGTGGTGTGCCTTGTTCGCGGCGTATCCAACGAGCCGGTTGTTAAAGAAGACCGGTCGCACGAGCGTCACGTCGTTGAGATGCGTTCCGGTGAGGTAGGGATCGTTTGCGACCCACATCTCGCCTTCGCGAACGCCGCCGTATTCGCGCTCGACGACCGCGAGCATGCGCTGCAGCCCCCACGGCAGCGAGCCGAGGTGAACCGGTATGTGCTCGGCTTGCGCGATCAACCGCCCGAAGCGATCGAAGAGCGCGCAGGAGTGGTCGAGCCGTTCTTTGATGTTCGGCGAGTAAGCGGCGTTGCGCACCGCCAGCCCCATCTCTTCGGAGGCGTAGACCAACGCGTTTTTGATGACTTCGATCGTGATCGCGTCGGTCACTAGGCCGGCCTATCTCGTCGCAACACGAGCATATCGTCGTCGACGGCCAGCGACCACGCAGGCGCGATATATGCCGTGCTGTCGTAGGCTTCAACGATCGCCGGTCCCTCGATGCGAGTGCCGCTCGCCAATGCTTTGCGTTGGAAGACCGGCACGTCAGCGAACGCGTCATCGAGCCAAACCAGAC
>JBAUMX010000100.1:0-2156 GCA_049578945.1 Candidatus Cybelea sp.
GGCACGGCGTTTGCAACCGGCCGGCGGCGGAAGAACAGCACGGCAACGGCAGCCACACACCCCAAGCCAAGCACCAGTACGCAGACCCACAGAAAGAGCCGGAACGCTGCTAGGGTGGCGCCGAGCAGCGCACCCGCGTCACGGCTCAGCGGCCCGGCGCCACCCATGACGCGCAGCCGAAGCTCGTTGGTAAACCACTGCTTGGGTTTACCGTCGCGCGCGTCGATTGCTTGGAACGTCGCCGGCGCGATCGTCAGCGCGCCGCCGTCGTGCGCAACGACCGTGATGCTCTCGCGATAGAGCGTCCCGCGCGGACCGCTCGCCGTCTCGCGTTCGTCGCCGAGCAGCTCAAGCTGGGCGAGTATCGGAAGGTCGAGATTATCGATGCGAGCTACCCGCTCGCGTACGCGCAGCGTTACCGTTAAATGAAAAGGGGTGTCGATTTTCGGTGCAGCCGTATCCGAACTGAGAACGAACGATTCCACCGTTAGCCGCTGCAGCGATTGCGCGCCCGCCACCGAGAACGGCGCGACGAAGCAGAGCGCCGCGACTAATCCTGCGAGAGCTCGTCTAACCATTGGGCGAAGATCCGGCGCGCATCGAACGGGCCGGGGGAGGCTTCGGGATGAAACTGCACGCCCGCAATCGGGAGGCTGCGATGACGGAATCCTTCGTTCGTCCCGTCGTTGAGATTCGTCATCGTCGCTTCGAGCTCGTCCGGGAGCGACGCGGCGTCGACGGCGTAGCCGTGATTGTGCGCGGTTACGAGGACGTCGCCCAATACTAGATCTTTAACCGGTTGGTTGCCGCCGCGATGACCGTATGGGAGCTTGTACGTACGTCCGCCGCAGGCTAGCGCGAGCAGTTGGTGCCCAAGGCAGATGCCGTAGAGCGGTTTGCGTCCGACCAGCCTGCGAAGCAGATCGATCGTCCCGGCTAAGTCGGTCGGGTCTCCGGGTCCCGGAGAAATTACGATCGCCTGCGGATCGGATGCCAGCACCTCGGCCTCGCTGGCGTCGTATGGTACGACGGCGACGCGCGCGCCAAGTGCCTCGAGCTGCTCGATGATCGCGCGCTTTACGCCGCAGTCGATGAGCGCGATGCGGTGCCCCCGTTCGGGGCCGATTATAAAGGTTTCACGGGTCGCGACGCTCGGAACGAGCGCCTTCGTGTTAGCGCCGCGCACGAACTCGCTCAGCCGCCGTTCCGCATCCTGCAGAGCGGAATCGCCGACCGCAAGGGCGGCCCAAAGCGTCCCGTGCTCGCGCAGCGTAATTGTGATCGCGCGCGTATCGGCGCCGATCAATGCCGGGATGCCCTGTTCGTCGAGCCATGCGGGCAGGTCGCTCTTGGCCAGGTGATGCGACGGGCGATAAGCGATCTGCTTGATGACCGTACCGGCGACGCAGGCGCGCCGGTACTGCGCGGCGCTTCCGGAGATGCCGTAGTTACCGATCATCGGATAGGTGAATGTCAGAATCTGCCCGGCGTAAGACGGGTCGGTGAGCGCCTCCTCATAACCGGTCATGCCGGTGTAAAAGACGGCTTCCCCAAGCGCGATGCCCTCGACGCCGAGCCCGTGACCCTCGAAGCGGCTTCCGTCAGCGAGAAAGAGCGCGGCGCGAGATGCATCGTTTCTCACGCTGCACGCTCCGGCGCCCGATAGCGCACGATACCGCCGACGATGGTCGCCAGCACTCGACGCGGAAGCCGGCGTCCCGCAAAGGGCGTGCATTTTCCCTTCGAGGCAAACGAGGCGGGGTTGACGGTCCATGGCTGGTCCGCGAAGATCGTTACGTCGGCCGCTGCGCCGATCGCTAAGCTGCCGCCGCGGACGCCGACGATCCGCGCCGGATTCGTCGAGAGCAGCTCGACGAAACGCGATACCGGCAAATCGGGCAGGGCGGCGGCGTATGCGCCGACCGCAATCTCCAAGCCTGAGAAGCCCGGTGCGGCAGGCTGCGAGTTTCCGCTCTTCTCCTGCGCGGTGTGCGGCGCGTGATCGCTGGCAAACGCATCGACGGTGCCGTCCCGCACCCCCTGCCGAAGGGCTTGCACGTCTGCCTCGCTGCGCAGCGGCGGATGAACGGAGGCGGCCGGGCCAAGCTCTGCGATCAGGGCGCTCGTGAAGGTTAAGTGGTGCGGCGTGACCTCGC
>JBAUMX010000101.1:0-93821 GCA_049578945.1 Candidatus Cybelea sp.
GATCAGCCGCGCGCGATCGCGCGTCGTTGACGGCGCGACGAGCAGCGGCATCTCTAAGCCGTGCGCGTGTAAAGTGCGTTGCAGCTGCGCCGACTCCTCGAGCGCGCAGTCGGGAACGATTGCGCCCGCGGCACCAGCGCCCGCGGCTTCGCGGGCAAAGCGCTCGAGACCGAATTGATAGACTGGATTGAAATACGTAAAGAGCAGCAGCGGCGCGCAGGTCGCGCTTATGCGGCGCACCAGCGCGAGCACGTCGCTAAGGCGCGTGCCGTTAGCAAGCGCGCGCGCTCCCGCCGAAGCGATCGTCGGGCCGTCGGCGAGCGGATCGCTGTGCGGAACGCCAACCTCGATGATGTCGGCGCCCGCGGCGCCGAGCGCCGTCAAGATCGTCTCGGTGGTGCCGAGATCGGGATCACCCGCCATCACGTAGGGAATGAATGCGACGCGACCTTCACGTTTGGCGCGCTCGAAGGCCGCCGTCAACTTTCCTACCATCGGGCAAGACCCCTCAACTCCGCTCGGGACAAGTCTTTGTCGCCGCGGCCGCTGAGATTCACGAGAATCAAATCATCGGCGCGACGCTCGGCGGCGAGCTTGCGCGCGAACGCAATCGCGTGCGCGCTCTCCAGCGCCGGTATTATGCCCTCGCTGCGCGCGAACTCCGCAAACGCGTCGATCGCCTCGGTATCGGTGACGCTGACGTAGGTCGCGCGGCCGCTCTCTTTGAGAAACGCGTGCTCCGGACCGACGCCCGGATAGTCGAGCCCGGCCGCGGCCGAGTGCGTCTCGGAGATCTGGCCATCATCGCTCTGCAGCAGATACGAGCGCGAGCCGTGCAGCACGCCGACCGTCCCCGCGCCAAGCGACGCGGCGGTTCTTCCGCTCTCAACGCCTTCGCCGCCGGCTTCGACGCCCCAGAGTCTCACCTCCGGATCGTCGGCGAACCCGGCAAAGATCCCGATTGCATTGCTTCCGCCGCCAACGCAGGCGACGACGTCGCTGGGAAGCCGGCCGTACCGCTCGAGGACTTGACGGCGGGCCTCAATACCCACGATCTTCTGCAGCTCACGTACGAGATATGGATAAGGGTGTGCGCCGACCACGCTGCCGATCACGTAGAATGCATCTTCGACGCGCTCCGCCCAGACACGAAAGGCTTCGTTCGTCGCATCTTTGAGCGTCTGCGTTCCGCTCTCCACCGAGTGCACTCTCGCGCCGAGCAGCCGCATGACGTGAACGTTGAGTGCTTGACGGTCGACGTCGCGCGCGCCCATATAAACGTCGACCGTCAGCCCAAACTTCGCTCCGACCGTTGCGGTCGCGACGCCGTGCTGACCGGCCCCGGTCTCGGCGAGCAACTCGCGCTTGCCCATCCGCAACGCCAGCAGCGCCTGTCCGACGGTGTTGTTGATCTTATGCGCGCCGGTGTGGTTAGTGTCTTCACGCTTCATTAGCAGCGGAACTCCGGAGAGGCCGGCGATGTAGCGCTCGCAGCGATAGAGCGGCGAAGGCCGCCCAACGAAGTCGCGCAGCACGGCGTTGTACTCGTCCCAAAAGGAAGGGTCCGCGAACGCCTCGTTCATCGCGCGCTCGAGCCGATCGAGCGCGGCGATCAAGACCTCGGGAACAAACCGTCCGCCGAAATCGCCGAAGTAGCCGCGTGCGTCGGGTCTCTTCATCGCGCGCGGACCGCGCGGACGAAGGCTCGCATCTTTGCGAGATCCTTCCGACCGTCGGTCTCGACGCCGCTGCGAACGTCTACCCCGAAGGGGCGTACGCGCTCAATACATGCGCTGACGTTCTCGGGCGTCAGACCTCCCGCGACGACGATCGGCCGCTGTTTGGCAATCTTAACGACGAGCTCCCACGCGAAGCTCTCTCCCGAGCCGCCTGCCAAGACGCCGCGCTTTGAGTCGAAGAGCAGCAGCGCGTAGGGAAAGTAACCAACCTCTTCGGGAATCTCCGTTGCGCGTTCGTCTATTCCAATCGCTTTGATCGTGCGCTCGCCATAGTTCGCAACGAACTCCGGCGATTCGTTACCGGAAAACTGCAGCCGGGCTTGCGGAAAAAGCGAGCGGACCTTCTCAACTTCGCCGTGGGCCGGATTCACAAATACCGCAACGGGCTCGATCGAAGGCGGCATGCGGCGCGCAATGTCGTTGGCTCCCTGCCACGTAATGCGCCGCGGCGAAGGCGCGAAGATCATGCCGAACGCATCGGCACCCGCTTCTGCCGCTAGCTCGACGTCGCGCGACGCGGTGCAGCCGCAGAACTTGATCCAGATCTCAGCCATGCATCGCTGTTTCCTTGGCGCGCTCAAAGGTGCGCCAAGCCGCTCCGCTACTCAAGACGCTTCGCGCGCGCTCGAACGCCGCCGGAAGCTGCGTTTCGGCGCCGATCACGCAGAAGACGACCGCGGCATTGAGCGCGACGATCTCCGCGGCCGGCGACCGGCCGCCACTGAGGATCTCCACGAAAGCGTCACGCGAAGCTTCGACCGACCCGCCGGTCGGCATCCGCAACGGCTCGTCGATTCCGCACTCCGACGGCTCCAATCGCCCGAGCCGCGCGCCCTCTTCGTCGAAGGAGTAGACGAGCGTCAGCGCATCCCCGACGACCTCGTCAATTCCGGTGTATCCGTGAACGACCGCGCCGCGCTGCGCGCCCAGCGATCGCAGCGCCTCACCGAGCGGCTCTACCAGAGACTCGCGCGCGACGCCGACCACCAAGTGCGTGGCGTGCGCGGGGTTGGTGAGCGGCCCGAGCAAATTGAAGATCGTGCGCACGCCCAGCTCGCGCCGAACCACAGCCGCATTACGCATCGCCGGATGGTAGCGCGGCGCAAACATGAACGTGAAGCCGCACTCGTGCAGCATCGCCGCCGCGCGTTCGGGTGCGATCTCAATCGGCAGTCCCGCGGCTTCCAAAACGTCGGCGCTCCCGCACGCGCTCGAGGCCGCTCGATTGCCGTGCTTGGCGACCGGCAGTCCCGAGGCCGCGATGACGAGCGCGGTCATCGTCGAAATGTTGAGCGTGTTCGCGTGATCCCCGCCAGTACCAACCACGTCGACGACCATCGGAAGACCGTGTTCGACGTGGATGCTGCGCTCGCGCATCGCACTCGCTGCGCCGATGATCTCGTCGACGCTTTCACCTTTCGAGGCGAGTGCGACCAGCAATCCTGCGGCCTGGGCGGGCGTGTACTCGCCGTCCATTATACCGCCAACGAACGATGCGGCCTCTTCCTGCGAGAGGTCCTCTCCGGCGAGCAAACGCCGCAAGAGCGGAGCGAACTCACTCATCCTTCGACTCCGCTCAGGATGACACATGAGGAGCGCGAGCATGAGGAGTGCGGGCATGAGTATCGCGCGACGAGACAACCATGGAGAGGAAGTTCTCGATCAGCCGTTGGCCGTGTTCGCTGAGCACCGATTCGGGATGGAACTGAACGCCATGCACCGGAAGATTCTGATGCGCGATGCCTTGAACGACTCCATCGTCGCTGCGCGCGCTGACGCGCAGCTCGGCCGGAATCGTCGCAGGGTCGAGGCAGAGCGAATGGTAGCGAGTCGCCGCGATCGGCGTGGGCAGCCCGGCGAAGAGTCCGTCGCCGTCGTGCGCGATCGCCGACGTCTTGCCGTGCATCTGCCGCGGGGCGTGCGTTACCGTTGCGCCCAAGATCTCGCCGATCGCCTGCAGCCCTAGGCAGACGCCCAAAATCGGCATCCCACGCTCGATGCCGGCACGCAATACGCCCATCATCTTCAAGGCATGTTCCGGGCGTCCGGGCCCTGGCCCCACGACCAGCGCGTCGTAACGCTCGAGCAAGGATGACTCCAAGCGGGGGTCGTCGTTGAGCAGCAGATCGGGCGCGGCGCCGGCCGACGCCAGCAGATGGACGACGTTATAGCTGAAGCTGTCGAAATTGTCGATGAAGAGAACGCGCCTGCCCTGAGCCCTTCGACTGCGCTCAGGACAGGCTTCGTCGAAGGGCATCAGGCAATGCCGAGCACGGTGCGTGCGATCCGCGTCTTGTGGAAGACTTCCTCGTATTCGGCGATCGGATCGGAGTCGGCGACGATCCCAGCCGAAGCCTGCCACCACGCGCGACCGTTCTGCACGTGCACGCTGCGCAGCGTGATGCACGAGTCGAAGTCGCCGCCGAACGACCAGCGGCCGATGCTGCCGGCATAGAAACCTCGGGTGACCGGCTCGAGCGCGTCGATAAGCTGCATCGCGCGAATCTTCGGCGTTCCGGTGACGGTGCCCGCCGGAAAGCCGGCACGAAAGAGGTCGAGTGCGTCGCAGTCCTCGCGCAAGCGACCGATCACGTTCGAAACGATGTGCATGACATGGCTGTAACGCTCGATCTGAAGCAGCTCGTCTACATGTACACTTCCGTACTCGCAAACCGACCCGAGATCGTTGCGCCCAAGATCGACGAGCATCACGTGCTCGGCACGCTCCTTCTCATTGCCGAGGAGCTCGGCTGCGATACGGGCATCTTCGTCGTCGTCGCGTCCGCGCCAACGGGTTCCGGCAAGCGGACGAATCCGCGCTCGCCGTCCCTCCAGCCGAACGAGAAATTCCGGACTCGCGCCGAGGAGCTGGCCGAACGGCGTATCAACGAAAAACATATACGGCGAGGGATTCACGCGCCGCAGCGCGCGGTAGAGGTCGAACGCACTTCCTTCGAGTTGCGCGCCAAAGCGGATCCCCAACTGCAGCTGGTAGACATCGCCCTCGAAGATGCGATGCTTGACTTCGGCTGCGAGTTCGAGGTAGCGTTCGCGATCGAGCGACTCGCTCATCGCGCCGGCCGCCCGAAGCGTCTTCGGAAGTGCGGGCTTCGCAGCGAGCAAACGATCGACGTAACCGTCGATCCGGCGTTCGCCGCCGTTAGGCTCGTCGCCGCTGCACCAGATCGTCAGTAAGTCGGTGAAGTGATCGAAGATCAGCCAGGTCGTGGGAATCGCGACGTACGCGCCCGGCATCGCCGGCGATGACTGCGGCCGATCGGGAAGCCGGGCATCGTACCGCGCCGCGTCGTACGAGAAGGCCAGCAACGCGCCCCCGAGGTCTCCTTGCGCGCCGCCCGTCCGGTGCGAGGCGATGAAGCTGCGGACTCGATCGTAAAGGCCCTCGCCCGAATCAAAAACTTGCGCCGCTCCGTAGTCCAGACCGATGAACGAGTAACGGGAGATTCGGCCGCCGCTTTCGACGCTTTCGAGCAAGCACGAGGCCTGCGGCTGCGCGAGCGCGGCGTAGGCACCGATTGGCGTCAGCGTATCGGCCGGTACGACGCGAACCGAAACGCGGTCACTCACAGTAGTTTGCGCAAGCCATTTTCATCGAGGATTGTAATGCCTAGTTGCTCTGCTTTGGTCAGTTTGCTGCCGGGCTCCTCACCGGCGACGACGTAGTCGGTCCTCTTGCTGACGGAGCCGCTGACTTTACCCCCGGCGGCAACGATCGACTCGCTCACTTCGTCGCGCGTGAGGTTCGGCAGCGTGCCCGTTAGCACGAACGTCTTGCCGGCGAGCCGCCCTTGCGCGGCACGCGCGCGTTTGGGGGCGGTCGTTTCGATGCCGGCGCGCTTTAGCCGCGCGATCATCTCGCGGTTCGCCTTCTGTTTAAAGAAGAGGGCGACGCTTCCGGCAACTTCCGGCCCGATTCCCTCGCTGCGCTGCAGCTCTTGCTCGGTCGCATCGGCGATTGCGTCGATCATTCCAAAGTCGCCGGCGAGAATTGCCGCCGTCTGCGTTCCGACGAAGCGAATGCCAAGACCATAGAGGAGGCGAGCTAAACCTCGTTGCTTCGAGCGCTCGATATTACGCAGCAGGTTCTCCACGCTCTTCGGCCCGGTGCGCGGAACCGTAGCGAGCGCGGCGGCATCGAGCTTATAGATGTCGGCAATGTCGCTGACCAGTCCGCGCTCGGTGAGCTGCTGCGCCATGACGTCGCCGAGGCCTTCGATATCCATCGCGCCGCGCGAGGCGAAGTGGCGGACGCGTTCGTAGACTTGCGCCGGGCAGGCAGCGTTCGTGCAGCGCGACATTGCCTCACCCGGCGGATGATCGACGTCCGACCCGCAGATCGGGCAGCGGTCGGGCATCTTGAAACGCCGCTCCTTACCCGTGCGCTCGCCGAGCAAGGGGCCGACGACGCGCGGAATCACGTCGCCCGCGCGTGTCACCAGCACGGTATCGCCGATGCGGATATCGTTGTTCTTGATGTAGTCGATGTTGTGCAGCGTGGCGCTCTTCACCGTCACCCCGCCGATCTGCACCGGTTTGAGCACGGCGTTGGGATTGAGCGTTCCAGTGCGGCCGACGCTCACGGATATCTCGAGCAGCTTTGTGGGCGCTTCGCGCGGTTTGAACTTGTACGCAATTGCCCACCGCGGATCGCGCGCAACGACACCGAGACGCTCCTGCAAAGCGAAATCGTCGACCTTAACCACGACGCCGTCGATTTCGTAGTCGAGATCGTCGCGTCGCTCTTCCCATTCTCGACAGAAGGAAAGCACGTCTTCGAGCGTGGCGGCCCGCGCGATGTTGGGATTGACGGGAAGGCCGAGCGACTCGAGCCGCCGCAAAGCCTCCGACTGCGAGCGCAGTCCTTCGTAAGCGACGAGCTGATAGGCGAAGAACGATAACCGGCGCTGCGCCGTAAGCGCGGGGTCGAGCTGGCGAACGCCGCCCGAAGCGGCGTTGCGTGGATTCGCGAAGACCTGCAACCCCTCGCGCTCGCGGGCTGCGTTCAGACGCTCGAAGTCGCTCTTGCGTAAATAGACTTCACCGCGCGCCTCAACAAACGCGGGAACGCCACCGGGCGCGGGCCGCAAGCGCAACGGAATCGTTTTGATCGTGCGCAGGTTCGCGGTGACGTCTTCGCCGATGCGGCCGTCGCCGCGCGTGCCGCCGCGCGTCAGCGATCCATCTCGATAGTCGAGCGCGATCGCCAGGCCGTCGATCTTCAGCTCGCAGACGTACTCGACGGTGCCGCCCGCAAGCTTGCGCGCGCGCTCGTCGAAGGCGCGAAGCTCGTCGGGTGAGACGGCATTCGCCAGGCTGAGCATGGGCCGCGCATGCTCGAACGGCGCGAACCGCTCCGACGCGACGGTGCCGACACGCTGGGTCGGCGAGTCCGGTCTTTGCAACTCGGGATGAGCCGTCTCCAACTCGACGAGCTCGCGCAGCAGCGCATCGAACTCCGCGTCGGTGATCTGCGGATCGTCGAGCGCGTAGTAACGATAGTTTGCTTCTTCGATTTGCTCGCGCAGCGTTTCTGCGCGAGTGGCCCCGCCCTGAGCCTGTCGAGGGGTCATCGGTGCCCGAGCGTTGCGACCTGCAGAGGATAGCCGTCGGGATCCCCGACGATCGCGATGCGTCCGAACGGCTCGTCGTAAGGATCTTGAAAGACTGGAACGCCGCGCGCCGTGCAGTCGGCGACGAACTCATCGACGTTCTCGACGGTAAAGCCGAGCTGTAGCGAGCCGGGGCGTACGGCGAGCACGTCGCTCTTTCGATGCAGGCTCAAAATCGCGCCTTCGCCGAGCTCGAACCGCACCGGCCGCTTCGGCAGATCCTGGCGCACCGGCAAGCCGAGAACGTCGCGATAGAAATCGCGCGAGCGCGCGAGATCGGCACAGACGAGCATGACGACGGAGAACCTCGCCATCGAACGTTATGCTTCCACGGGCACGCGACCGCCCTCGCTCAGATCGTGCAGCGCGAAGAGATTCTCGCGCTCCAAGCGTTCGAGTTCCGCATCGTCGGGCCGATGATGGCCGACGGCTCGCTGATCGCGCAGCACCGGAACGAGATAGGCGCCGGTGTAAGAGCGTTCGCTTAGTGCCACCTCCTCGGGCGTGCCGGTGGCAATCACGGTTCCGCCGCGATCGCCACCCTCGGGCCCGAGATCGATGAGGTAGTCGGCAGTCTTGATGACGTCGAGGTTGTGCTCGATCACCAGCACCGTGTTACCGAGCTTCACCAATCGTTCGAGCACCTCGAGCAGTTTGTGAATGTCGGCAAAGTGCAGCCCGGTGGTCGGCTCGTCGAGAACGTAAAACGTACGCCCGGTCGAGCGGCGTGAGAGCTCGGTCGCGAGTTTCACGCGCTGAGCTTCGCCGCCCGACAGCGTCGTCGCGGGTTGGCCCATCTTGATGTAGCCCAACCCGACGTCGCAGATCGTGCTTAGCTTGCCTCGAACTCGCGGTATGCTGCTGAAGAACTCCGCCGCTTCGTCGACCCGCATCTCAAGCACGTCGGCGATCGTCTTTCCGCGATACTTCACCTCGAGGGTCTGAGCGTTGTAGCGTTTGCCCTTGCAGACCTCGCACGGAACGTAGACGTCGGGTAAGAAGTGCATCTCGATCTTGATGATGCCGTCGCCTTGACAGGCTTCGCAGCGACCACCTTTGACGTTGAAAGAGAAGCGGCCCGGGGTGTACCCGCGCATCCGCGCCTCGGGAACGAGCGAGAAGAGCTCGCGAATGTGGTCGAAGGTGCCGGTATAGGTGGCCGGATTGCTGCGCGGCGTTCGACCGATCGGCGATTGATCGATTACGACGAGCTTGTCGAGCTGCGCGGCGCCTTTGACCGTGCCGTAGGTGCCCCCGGGCGGTTGACGGTGCAAGTGCTGGTTGAGCGCTCGAACCAACACCTCGTTCACCAACGTCGACTTACCGCTTCCGCTCACGCCGGTGACCGCGGTGAAGACGCCGATCGGAACGCGCACGTCGATTCCGTGAAGATTGTTGGCGGTCGCGTTGCGGACCTCGAGCCAGCCGCGCGGCTCGCGCCGCCGGCGCGGAATCGGGATGAACTTGCGTCCCGACAGATAGGCGCCGGTCTCCGAGTTGGGATTCGCAACGACGTCGGCAAGCGTGCCGGCGGTGAGAATTTCACCGCCCTCCGCGCCCGCGCCGGGGCCGATGTCGACGACCACGTCGGCCGTCCGCATCGTGTCTTCGTCGTGCTCGATGACGATCAGCGTGTTTCCGAGATCTCTCAACGTTTTCAAGGTCGCCAGCAGACGATCGTTGTCGCGCTGGTGCAACCCGATCGACGGCTCGTCGAGAATATACAAAACGCCGACCAGGGCACTGCCGATCTGCGTCGCGAGCCGAATGCGCTGCGATTCTCCACCCGCGAGCGTCGTCGCCGAACGCGAAAGCGTCAGATAGTTCAGCCCGACGTTGGTCAAGAACCCAAGCCGCGCCCGAATCTCCTTGACGATCTGGTGCGCGATCTGCTCCTGGCGCGGCGAGAGCGTCAAACTTTTAAAGAAGAGCTCGAGCTGTTCGATCGACATACGCGTAAGATCGTCGACGTTGCGTGCGCCGATCGTTACCGCCAGCGCCTCGGGTTTCAGGCGCGCGCCGTTGCAGGCCGGACAGGTCGAGGCCGACATAAACTTCTCGATCTCTTCCTTGACATATTCGCTCGACGTCTCGCTATAGCGACGCTGAAGGTTATTAACGACGCCCTCGAACGAAGCGCGGTACTCCCAAGTCTTGCCGCCTCGCGAGGTGTACTCGAACGTCTGCTCCCGGTCGGTTCCGTAGAGGATGATGTCGAGCACTTCGCCGGAGAGCTGCTCGATGGGCGTCGTCGTCTTTACGCGGTAGCGTCGCAAGACGCGCTCGAGTTGCTGCATGTAATACGGATTCATCGAAGGGTAGCGCCCGGAGCCAAGGTTTCGGCTCCACGGAACGACCGCGCCGTCGGCGATCGACTTGCTGCGGTCGGGAATCACCTTCCACGGATCGATCTCGATCTTCTCACCGAGCCCGCTGCACGACGGGCACGCGCCGTACGGCGAGTTGAACGAGAAGAGCCGCGGCGCGAGCTCCTCGAACGAGAGCCCGCAGTAGACGCACGCGAACGCTTCGCTAAACGTCAGCTCTCGCTCACCAGCCAGCACGGTGACGATACCGGTCGAGAGACGCAGCGTCGTCTCGACCGAATCGGCGAGCCGGCTGCGGATCTCCGGCTTCATCACGAGGCGGTCGACGACGACCTCGATCGTGTGCTTGCGCTTCTTGTCGAGGACGATCTTCTCTCTGAGCTCCTTGGTTTCGCCGTCGACGCGCACGCGCGTGAAGCCCTCCTTCCCGATCTCCTCGAAGAGCTTGGCGTACTCACCCTTGCGCCCGCGCACCATCGGCGCGAGCAGAACGATGCGCGTTCCTTCCGGCAGCTCCGCGATCGCATCGACGATCTGCGAGGCCGACTGCGTGCTGATCTCGCGTCCGCACTTGTAGCAGTGCGGCGTGCCTACGCGTGCGAAGAGCAACCGCAAATAATCGTAGACTTCGGTAACGGTGCCGACGGTCGAACGTGGGTTGCGTGAGGTCGACTTCTGGTCGATCGAGATCGCCGGCGAGAGTCCCTCAATGTAATCGACGTCGGGCTTCTCCATCTGCCCGAGAAACTGCCGCGCGTACGACGAGAGCGATTCGACGTAGCGGCGCTGCCCTTCGGCGTAGATCGTGTCGAAGGCAAGCGACGACTTCCCGGAACCCGACAGCCCGGTTACCACGATCAGCCGGTTTCGCGGCAGAACCAAATCGACGTTCTTGAGGTTGTGCTCGCGCGCGCCCTTGATGACGATCGAATCGAGTGTCACTTGGTTAAGATACACGCGCCGGGTGGAGAAGTATGCGAGCGGCGCCGGCAATCGAGCTGCAGGTCGCGTCGGGGGGCGGGGCGCCGGGCGGCAGCTCCTCGCCCCGCACGTTGAGCCAAATGGTGTAGAGCCCGGCCTCCAGGGCCCCGGAAATGTCGCGGTCGTAGCGGTCGCCGACCATCGCGCTGCGGGCCGGCGCACCCCCGAGGGTACGGCAAGCGTGGGCGAAGAGCAGCGGATCGGGCTTGACCATGCCGACCTCGTCGGAGAGAAAGATCGCATCGAAGTACTCGCTGATCTGCAGTAGCGCGATCTTCTCACGGTGCGTTTCGGAGAGGCCGTTCGTGACGATTCCCAGCTTGATGCCACGTTCGCGCAGCGCGCGAAGCAGCTCGATCGCGCCGGGAAAGAGCGTGAAGTATTTTATTCGATAGGCGTTATACCGCTCGGCGCTCCGTTTTGCGAGCTCGGGATCGTCCCCGGCTCCGACGCTCTCGAGCGCGCTCTGCCACATGCTCGCGCGGAGGCTCGCCAACTTCACTTTCAAGTCATCGGCGGAGAGGCGGTGCCAAAAACCCTCCGCCTCCGCGATGTAGGCCGCCTTGAGCGCGAGCGCGTCGATGCCGTGCTCGGCGGCGACTTCGCGAGCGACCTCCTCGGCGGCGTTGTGATACGCGTACGTATCGTCATGCAACGTATCGTCCAAATCGAAGAGCACGATCTCGATGCGCCGCACGGCTGGTGCTTTGCCTAGTGCGGCTGCCCGATTTGCAATCCCTCGACCTTACCTTGGCTGTCCACGGCGAAGAAGAAATTGAGTCTCCTACCGTTCTTGAACGTTAGCGAGTAAATAGCGTACGAGATGTTGCCCTGCGCGCCAGCCTGCTGTTGGACGAAGCTCACCGGCGTTCCAAGACCTGCGAGAATACCTTGCGCGTTGCTGATCGTGGAGTCGGTCAGGGCGCCGTTGGCCCTAGTTGCAAGCTGCGACCGGTCGATCTTGCCGGCTTGCAGCTGCGCGAACCAACTCTTTGCACGGGCGAGCATCGCAGGGTCGGTCGTCGGAGCAGCGGTCGGCTGGCCCTGCGGCTGACCCACCGGCGCCGGCGGCGGTGGCGGCGGACCGTAGGGTCCTTGGTCGGGCATCGATGGCGGTGGGGGTGCCGCCGCAATCGTACCGGCGAGAAGTGCAGCGGGGAGAAGCATCCTAACAAAATAAAACATTCGAGACCCTTTCATAATGCGTTCTAGCGAATATCCGGCAAACGCTGTGCTAAGTATACCCATCCTTCCGATGAGATGCGCACCGAACCGGAGAAGGGCGTCGAAAACTCCTCGATAACGACGAAGAGTATGCCGATCAGCCCGACCAAGATCGCGGTCATCATCAACTGCGCCGGGCGATTTTCGACCCCAAAGATGAAGCAGAATGCGACCATCGCAAGCGCGCCGGCGACAAGCGCAAACCAGAGCACCGATGGAACCGCGGGGACGGCTGCGATCAGCCGCGCGCGCCGCGCGTCGAAAAGACGCTGCATCTGTGCGATCGCGGCTTGCTGTGCCGCCAACTCTTTGAATTTAGTCGGACTAAACGTATCGACCGCGAGCGAGACCCCCTCCAGTTGGCGCGCACCAAGCTCGGGAACATCCTGGTCGTGCGCCATTGCCGGCCATTCGATTCGAATGACGGTTTCGACGTAGCTGCGCAGCCCGTCGCGCACCGCAGATCTTGGCGCCGAAGAGAAGGCGTCGACGACGTGATAGAGGTTGCCGGTCGCGTCGACTTCATTTTCCACGTTCGAAACCGCACCGTCGTATTTCTGCCAAACGACGACGACGACAAAACCGAGCACGACCGCGTACAGCACGCCGACCGCCGAGAAAAGATAGCCTGCGACGTCGTTGTGCCGCCGCAGCATCTCAGCCTTGAGCCGGCGCTGCACGAAGGCGTGAAGGACCACGAAGCAGGCGACGACGGCGGCAACGATCGCCAACTCCGCTACCAGATCCGGAATGCTCGTGATCGTACGCGTCAAAACGCCTACGGGTGCCGCCAACGCCCCCACCATGTTAGTCGTTCCCTAGGTCTCGACGAGTTCCGCTAACGCCTTGTCGAAGATCTTCGGCGCCTTACCTCCGAAGAGAATGCTCTCGTTTCCACCGATCTGCTTGCGCAGTTCGATCAGTTCGTCGCGCAGGGCGGCGGCTTTTTCGAACTCGAGACCGGCGGCTGCGTCGCGCATCTTGCGCTCCAGATCGCGCGCCATTTTCGTCGCCACGTCGCGCGGGAGCCGCTCCAGCTTAAGCTTTGCAGTGTTCTCATGGGTCGCCCTAACCATGCTGAGGATGTCGTGGATCTCCTTGCGCACAGATCTAGGCTCGATGCCGTGCTCGCGGTTATACTCGAGCTGCATCTCACGACGGCGGGAGGTCTCGCCGATCGCGCGCGCCATCGATTCGGTCACGACGTCGGCGTACATGATCACCTTGCCCTCGACGTTGCGCGAGGCTCGTCCGATCGTCTGTATCAGCGACGTTCCGCTGCGCAGATAACCTTCCTTATCGGCGTCGAGGATCCCAACCAGCGAGACTTCCGGAAGGTCCAGGCCCTCGCGCAGCAGATTGATCCCGACCAGCACGTCGAAGACGCCAGCGCGCAGGTCGCGGAGAATCGCGACCCGCTCTAGCGTGTCGATCTCGCTGTGGAGATATCGGACACGTAAGCCGTTCTCGAGCAAGAAATCGGTCAGGTCCTCGGCCATCTTTTTCGTTAACGTCGTCACCAAGACGCGCTCCTTGCGCGCGGCTCGCTGGGCGATCTCCTCCATCAGATCGTCGACCTGGTTGCGGGTCGGACGGACCTCGACTTCGGGATCGACCAGTCCGGTCGGGCGAATGATCATCTCGGCGACCTGCGCGCTGCGCTTGATCTCGTATCCGCCCGGCGTCGCCGAAACGTAGATCACCTGATTGATGTGCTCGTCGAACTCTTTATAGGTAAGCGGCCGATTGTCGAGCGCGCTCGGCAAGCGAAAACCGTGCTCGACCAGGACCTCCTTGCGCGAACGGTCCCCCGCGTACATGCCGTGAACCTGGGGAAGCGTGACGTGCGACTCGTCGACGAAAAGCAGCCAGTCTTTCGGAAAGAAGTCGATCAGACACCAAGGCGTGGAGCCGGGCTCGCGGCCTGTAAGATGGCGCGAATAGTTCTCGATGCCGTTGCAGTAGCCGACCTCGCGAAGCATGTCGAGGTCGTAGCGGGTGCGCATTTCCAGCCGTTGCGCTTCGAGAAGTTTACCGGTTCGCTTGAAATAGGAGAGGCGTTCTTCAAGCTCCGCTTCGATCGAGAGTATGGCGCGCTGCAGCTTCTCCTCCGGCGTGATGAAATGCTTGGCCGGAAAGATCAGCAGCTCGCTTTTTTGCTCGACGTACTCGCCCGTCAGCATGTTGACGACGTTGATCCTTTCGATCTCGTCACCGAAGAACTCGATGCGATGGACGAGTTCTTCGTCCACGCCGACGAACTCCAAGGTATCGCCACGTACCCGGAAGGTTCCACGCACCAGGTTCAGATCGTTGCGGCGGTACTGCATGTCGACGAGCTTACGCAGCAAAACGTCGCGGTCGAACGTATCGCCGACGCGCACGCGCGCCGACATCTCCATGTAGTCCGAGGGCGATCCCAAGCCGAAGATGCACGAGACCGATGCCACGATCAGCGTGTCGGGACGCGTCAGAAGAGACTGCGTTGCCGAATGGCGGAGCCGTTCGATCTCGTCGTTGATAGAGCTGTCCTTCTCGATATAGGTGTCGGTCGACGGCACGTACGCTTCCGGCTGGTAGTAGTCGAAGTACGAAACGAAATATTCGACCGCATTGTTCGGGAAGAACTCGCGGAACTCGGCGCAGAGCTGCGCGGCGAGCGTCTTGTTGTGGCAGAGCACGAGGGTAGGCTTTCGCACCAGCTCGATCGCGCGCGCCATGGCCATGGTCTTGCCGCTACCGGTCACGCCGAGCAGCGTCTGAGCCCGGTCGCCGCGCAAGACGCCGCGGGCGAGCGCGTCGGTCGCCTTGGGCTGATCGCCGGCCAGCGCAAAGGGGGAGACGAGGGTGAACTCTTGAGCCACTGCCTTCCCTGAAACAGCCCCCGAGGGCCGAACGCTTCAGCCAGCGAACGACCGCCTTGAATGAGTCAGAACCCGCTTCTCTTTTGCGGAAACTCCAATCCGCAGCTGGCCGAAGAGATAGCCAAGCGCCTGCGGCTCCACGTGGGCAAGGCGCTCGTTTCCGAGTTTCGCAACGAAGAGACGCGGGTCGAGATCAGCGAGAACGTCCGTGGATCCGAAGTCTTCGTCGTCCAGTCGATCTGTCGCGCTCCCAACGGCAAAGGCGTCAACGATGCCGTGATGGAGCTGCTTCTGATGATCGACGCGTTGCGGCGAGCGTCCGCCGCGCGCATCACCGCGGTGATTCCCTACTACGGTTACGCAAAGCAGGACAAGAAGACGAAAGGGCGCGAGCCGATCTCCGCCAAGGTGATCGCCAACGTACTCAAAGTCGGAGGCGCGCGGCGGATCGTCACGATGGACCTGCACGCCGCCCAGATCCAAGGCTTCTTCGACATTCCGGTCGACAACTTGATGGCGATGCCGGTGCTCTGCAACTACCTCAAAAAAGAAGGGCTCTGCGACGAT
Source organism: Candidatus Cybelea sp. (assembly GCA_049578945.1). Lineage (GTDB taxonomy): Bacteria > Vulcanimicrobiota > Vulcanimicrobiia > Vulcanimicrobiales > Vulcanimicrobiaceae > Cybelea. The sequence goes on from JBAUMX010000101.1 coordinate 15,333, forward strand.
AAGATCGTCGTCGTTTCGCCCGACGCCGGCGGCGTGCATCGCGCTGAGCTCTTCGCAAAACGCCTCAACAGTTCGCTCGCGATCGTCTTCAAGCGGCGTCCCGAACCCGACGTTGCGGAAGTCACCGATATCGTCGGCGACGTTACCGGGAAGGTCGCGGTCGTCGTTGACGACATGATCTCAACCGGCGGCACGCTGGCCAAGGCCGCCGAAGCGATCAAGGCGCGCGGCGCGACCCGCGTCTACACGGTCGCCTCCCATGGGATCTTCGCCGGGGAAGCGGTCGAGGTGCTCGAGCAATCCGCAATCGAGAAAGTCCTCTTCACGAATACCGTACCGTTCGACAACAGCGCGAACCATCCGAAATTCGTTCAGCTCTCGATCGCGCAGATCTTCGCCGACGCTATCAACCGCATTACGACCAACCGGTCGGTCTCCGAGCTCTTCTCAGGCGAGGAGCCTCCGCAGCCCTTTCTGAGCACTCCCCCCGAAGCGGTTGCGGTCTTCTAGCGCATTCGTTTATAAAGGAAGCCGTGGCTACAAAAGACTTCAAGCTCGCCGTCGAACGGCGGCAGAAACTCGGCACGACCGGGTCGCAGGCCTTGCGCGCGGCCGGAAAACTTCCAGCGGTGCTCTACGGGCATGGCGTCGGAGCCGAGCACCTCGCGGTTGACGCTCACGCATTCGAAGAAGTCATACATCACGCCGGGCGTAACGCGATCATCACGCTCACCGAAGGGGCTCGTAAGGGACAGACCGCGCTCGTGCGCGAGATCCAGCGACACCCCGTCTCCCGACGCGTGATTCATGCCGATCTCCAGCGCGTCTCGGCCGATGAAACGATCGACGCTCGGCTTCCGATCGTAACCGTCGGCATCGCTGAGGGCGTTCGCAACTCGGGTGCCGTGATGGACGTCATCACGCACGAGCTCGAAGTCTGGGGTCCGGCAAACCAGATCCCGGAGCATCTCGAGGTGGACGTTACCGAGCTTGGTATCCACGATCACGTCACCGCCGGTGAGATCGCGTTGCCGCCGGGTTTCGAATTGGTAACGGCGCCCGAAACTGTCGTCGTTGCGATCGAGCCGTCGCGGACGGCGCGCGAGTTCGAAGAGGCGGCGGCCCCGGCTGAGCAGGCCGCTGAGCCTGAAGTCATCGGCGCCACGGAGCCGGCTCCCACGCCAGAGGCGAAATAGTTTTTCAGCGACCGCAAAGAAGGCTGGTCGTCGGGTTAGGAAATCCGGGCGCAGAATACGCCGCGACGCGGCACAACGTCGGCTTCGTGGTCATCGACGAGGTCGCTCGGCGCTACGGCCTTACGACCTGGAAGAAAAAGGACGGCGCCCAGCAGGCGACCGATGCGGCGCACGGCGTTATCTTCATCAAGCCCGTCACCTTCATGAACCTCTCCGGCACGCCGGTGCGCTTGATCTCGGCGTGGTACCGGACACCGCCGGACGGCGTGCTCGTCGTCAGCGACGACATGGATCTACCGTTCGGAAAACTGCGTATGCGACCGGCCGGGGGACACGGCGGCCACAACGGCCTGCGTTCGATCATCGCCACGATCGGTGAGGGGTTTCCACGCATCCGCGTTGGTCTGGGTCGCCCCGAATACGACGGCGTCGACCACGTTCTCGGCCGCTTTCCCGAGGACGAGCGGCGCGCGTTGCCCGCGATCGTGAGCGCGGCGGCCGACGGCGTACAGCGCTGGATCGAGGAGGGCGTCGAACCCGCGATGCAGTTCGTCAATACGTGGGAGCTCTCTCAACCGCTGTAGACAATCTCTCCTCCAAGCATCGTCATCAGACTCTCGGTGTTGGGCAGATCACCGGCGGCGCACGTAAAAATGTCTTGCGAGAGCATGGCCAAGTCCGCGAGCTTACCGGGTTCAAGCGTACCTTTCTCGGTTTCTTGAGACTCCGCGTATGCCGAGCCGCGCGTGTATGCTTCTATAGCTTGTTCGCGTGTGATTGCTTCTTCCGGTCGCACCGGGTTGTTCGTCGCAAACATGACACCTAAGAATGGGTTGATCGGGCCGTCGGATCCCAGAGCAAGTGGAATGCCGGCTTCGATCAGCGAGCGCACCGGTAGATAGTCGTGCCGCGGCCCAAAACGCTCCGCTAAGACGGGGGCAAATGAGAGATGCGTCGGGTTCCCAACGACAACCACACCCTGCGCTAGCGCGCGTGGAATGAGGTCGGCCTTCAGACCCCACCCGTGTTCGATTCGCACGCGCCGACGAGTCAATGCGGTTACATCGGCCTCTGACTCCAGAGCGCAAAGGAACGCATCGATCGTCGCGTCTCCGACGGCATGTACCAGCAACTGGTCGTTGCCAGCAAAAGAATCTCGCAGCATCGCGAGCATCTTACTGTACGGTAAGTACATTTGGCCGCGCCATCCGGGGCGGTCCCGATAATCCGAACGAACTGCGGCGCGCCTTTCGAGCGGCGTCCCATCGAGAAGCCACTTCGTCCCAGAAATCCGAATGCGCTCACCTAGGTGAAGCTGCGTCCGAACCTCGGCATTTTCGTCAAGCATGCGAGCATGCAATGAAGTACCAAGAAAACGAATGACACGCGCGCGAATCGGTAGGTGCGCTGCATAGAGGTTTTGCGCATAGTCTTCGGGATTCAACGGCGACATAATCTGCATTGACGTGATGCCAAGACGCGTGGCCTGCTGCCCCATCGTTCGCGCACTCGATACGCGCTCCGGCTCAGATTCGATCAGCGCGAAATAGCACCAATGCATCCATTGCGCATAGCCAAAAAGTTTACCCGATACTCTGTTTGATCGGGGTAGACGTTCGCAGCATCCGCCAAAGGGATCCGGTTGCTCATCCCCGATTTGCAAGGCCGCCATAGCCGCGCTATTAACTACACTACCGTGACCGAAGTATGACGTTAGATGCACGGGATGATTCGGAGCGACCTTGTCGAGATCGATTCGCGTTGCACGCGGATCGTTGACGACATTTATTCCATGCGTCCCGAGAATCCAACTGCCTTTCGGAACATTCTTCGAGACTTCGGCTACTGCATCGACGATCTCATCCCAGCTTGGTTCCAAGTGCGAAATCGGCAGCACGGCAACGCGAGGGTTGGGCACGTGGTGAAAGTGCGCATCGTTGATGCCGGGAATGACCGTGCGGCCTTTAAGATCGATCGTGCGCGTGCGGGTTCCCGCGAGCGCGTGGACTTGGTTTGTCGCACCGACCGCGACAATTCTCTCGCCGGTGATCGCCAGAGCCTCGACAAAACCCAGCGAGGTACTACCCGTAAAACATTTACCGTTTAAGAGCACGATGTCGGGATTCGCGGTCAAGGCAGTCTCACGCATGAACAAATCTCTCCTCGGCCGCAGACAACGCTTCCTCGACGGCCTGATCTTCAGTCATTGCTGCACCGACCGCCATCAGCTTTGCGGTCGTATCGGCGCCCATCGCCTCGCGCACGATGTTAAGCACTCGATCGTGTTCCTGTTGTTGCCAGAGCACTACTGCCGAGCCCGTCGTCGCGAGGCGTGCATCGATGAAGCCCAAAATCCGCGCGGCTCTTGCATACGGCGATGACGCGCGCAGCGACTCGGCTCGCGGCCGCAATACGGCGATCGCCGCGAGACGCTGGAGCGCCCACACGGCGTACACGTCCCTCTGGTAATCGCGCGCCAGGATGAGCGCTTCGCGCGCCCGTACCCAGGCCTCGTCGTATCGAGCCAACGCAATAAGATACCCCGACATGCTGCTAAGCAGAACGACATCGAAGGAGTTCATCTCTTTGCATCGGCGAACCAGAGCGAGCCCTTCCTCCACGTGTTGAAGTGCTAACTGCGGATTACCCGCGAGAAACTCGCACATGCTTAGGTCCGCCATCGCCACACCTCTAGCACGCTCAGTACCCATTGCTTCGTAGATATGCAGTGCCTCTGCAACGCAGCTGCGCGCCGAGATAATGTCGCCGTCTAGCGAAGCGAAGTACCCGCAGCAGCGCAGTATGTACGCGGCGAGACGGCGATTGTCTAATCTGCGGGCCGCCGTCAGCGCTTCTTCTTGCAACAGCTTAGCTTCGGCAAATCGGTCAAGCGATGCCAACGCATAGCCCGCAAGACTCTGCGCGCGAGCGACTCCCAGCGCGTCATCGAGGGTTCGGTAGAGCGCGATAGCGTTTTGGGCACTCTTAAGCTGCGTCTCGTAGTCACGCAGATGCCAGGCGACGGTCGCCTCCGCCAAGCTGAGACTCGCGCGCACGTCGGTCGGCGTCTGCTCGTCAATTAGCCGGCACGCAGCCTCTAGCCAACGCCGCCCTTCCAGCGGCGTAAAATATTCCCAGAGTACGCGAAGCCCACCAACGAGCCGTTGTCCTAAGACCACGTTGCCGCGCGCGGTCAGTGACCAACGCATCGCCGCCCGCCAGTTGTCCACTTCGTTTCGGCCTAGGTCGAGCCATACGCCGTCAGGCTCAGCATCGTATGCGCGCTCGAGCTGCTCCGCCAGGACCAAACATGCGACCGCATGACGGCCGGCCACCCTTTGCCGTTCCCCGCGCGTAGCGAGCTTCTCAGCCGCATACTGCCGGAACGACTCTAGGAGCCAATAGCGCGGCTCGCTTCCGTCAAGATCTGCCGTTACCATCGACTTGTCAACGAGCGATGAGTTGAGGTTAACGATGTCGGCCGTCGCGAGCTCTTCGCCGGCGCAGACCGCTTCCGCGCTGGCCAGCGTGCAGCCGCCGGCAAAGACCGAGAGGCGCTCAAAAAGCCGCTGCTCCCCTGCAGAAAGAGAGTCGTAACTCCAATCGATCGTCGCGCGCATGGTCTGCTGACGCGGCAGGGCCGTGCGCTCGCCGCCGGCGAGAACTCTAAAGCGATCTTCGAGCCTGGTCGTGAGCGCCGTGATCGACAGTGAGTTCACTCGAGCGGCGGCCAGTTCGATCGCTAGCGGAATGCCGTCCAAGTGCCCGCAGAGTGCGGCCACGTCACACGCATTTTCATCCGTGAGCGTAAATCGATGATCGACGGCGCGAGCGCGATCGCTAAAGAGCGCGATCGCCCCATACGTCGTAGCATCCGTTGCGCGCAGCTGAGTGGCTGCCTCGGGCGATGGGAAACTCAGTGGAGGTAGCCGGTATGAACGTTCACCCGCAGACCGCAGTGGTGCGCGGCTGGTCGCAAGGATCCGAAGGTCCGGGCAGCCCGCTAGTAGGGCATGGACAACCGTCGCAGCCTGCGTTATGAGATGCTCGCAGTTGTCGAGCACCAGCAACGGCGACTTGTTCCTGAGATAAGCCAGCAGCGTCCCGAGCAGCGGACGGTTGGACACTTCTTGCACGCCCAAACTCGAAGCGATCGCCGCGGCAACAAAAGATGGATCGCCTACCGGCGCTAGCGCGACGAACCAGACCCCATCGTTAGCGGTGTCATTCGGCACAGTGGCGACGCGCAGCGCCATCTGGGTCTTGCCGACTCCTCCGCTTCCGGTGAGCGTAACCAGCCGATGCTCGCGTAGGAGTGCAGCGATCTCCTCTAGCTCACGTTCGCGCCCCACAAAACTGGCCAGCGAGAGCGGCAGGTTTGATGGAGCTGCGCCAACCCAAGGACCCACAGTAACCGGGGCTCCGCCGTCGCGCAGCAACACCCAGCGCGCAGCGGCCGCCTCAAGCTCCCTGCGCTGCTCGTCGTCAAGCGCCAGCGCACTGGCCAACAGCGCAAGCGTCGCGCGCTGTGGCGTGCGGCGATACCCTCGCTCCAACGCTCTGATTCCATGCGCGCTCATCCCGGCGCGTTCGGCGAGGCCCTCTTGTGAGAGTCCCGCGGCGAGACGAAAGCTGCGGAGGAGCATCCCGAAATCCGATGGGCCTGCAGCTTGGCCCTCGTTTTCCACGGTATTGGGAAGTTCGGGCCAAGCTCCGCAACACCCCCAGAGGCCGAGCGCCGCCAAGTTGTGCGGGTGGTTGTGCCTTGCTGCCGTCTCGGTGCGCGTTATGATTGCCTTGCGGCGAGGCAGCAGTCTTGGCGCACTTGCGAAGGAGCTTTTATGCTGCGAAGCTTAAAATTGTTTGCGCCGTTCGCTGCCGCACTCATGGTCGCGGGATGCGGTGCCGGGGGTTCCGGCGTGCCGGCGACGATCGGCCAATCAACGTCGGAAGCGCACCCGATCCCGCAGTGGCAGGCGCAGAACCTTGCCCGGCGGGCCTGTCCTGATGCGGCCCCCGGTGAGATGCAGTGTCAGCTGCTGATTTTAAACAGGAGCCCTCAAGACAAAGAGCCGGGGTGGGGGGCGCGAGATATCGAGGCGGCCTATAACTTCCCTTCGTCGAGCAAGGGCGCCGGACAGATCGTCGCGATTGTCGACTACAACGATAATCCCAACGTCGGCTCGGACCTCGCGGTGTATCGCCGGCACTACGGTCTGCCGAAGGCGAAGTTCTACAAATACAATCAGGACGGCCAACAGGGCCACTATCCCACGGGCCAGGTAGCCGACGGCCGTGAGATCGACCTGGACGTGGAGATGGTTTCGGCCGCGTGTCCGAACTGCACGATCTATCTCATCGAGTCAAACAACAGCGGCCCTCGCTCGACCGAAAAAGCCGAGAGCGAAGCGGTGACACTGGGCGCACATATCGTCAGCAACAGCGGTATATGCGAAGGCTTTACGGGTTGCGACGAGAGCAAAGCATTCAAGACTCCAGGCGTAACCTACGTTGCAGCCGCAGGCGACTCTGCCTACGGCATCGGATCACCGATGGCGCTCGCGACCGTCGTTTCGGTCGGCGGCACGCTGCTGTCAAAAAGCGGGTCGACTTATAGCGAAATCGTCTGGCCCGATTCGGGCGGCGGCTGCGCAACGCAGGTCGCCAAACCGTCGTGGCAGCACGACTCCGGGTGCTCCGGACGCACGACAAACGACGTTTCAGCGGTCGCTTGGAACGTCGCGATGTACGATACGTACGGCGAAGGTGGTTGGACTAGAATCGGCGGCACGAGCGTTGCGACGCCGATTGTGGCTTCTGCGTTTGCGCTCGCCGGCAATGCCACGAAACAAGAAGGCGGTAAAATCTTCTGGACGTTAAGAGAAAAGAAACTCCAGCGGTTTCTGCACGTCATCAGCAGCGGCACCAACGGTTGCCCCCACGACCTCGAGGGCAGCTACCTCTGCACCGCCGGAACCGACGAGTTCGGTAGTTATTCCGGTCCGACCGGCTGGGGCACGCCCAATGGCATCGGCGCGTTCTGACGTGAATCTACGAATGAAAGGAAACCCGGCGCCATGCACTTTTCATTAGCGACTTCGAATCGCGCCTCGCTCGGTCTCGTCGCCGCACTGCTCGCGGGGTGTTCCAACACATCGTCCGACTCCCAGGTCCTGCCATTCGGTTCGCCCGGCACAACACAATCGGCTGCTCGTCAGCGTGGCGGCCCCGACAATGTCGTGCAGTTCGTCTACGTGGCGAACTCGGGCTCCAACAACGTCTCCGCCTATAGCATCGGGGCCGGCGGCGCCCTCACACCGTTGTCCGGCTCGCCATTTAGAGCGGGCGCCGGTGCGTACGGCATTGCGGTCGATCCGACCGGCGCGTTCGCGTATGTAGCGAATTTTAATTCCAACAACGTTTCGGCTTACACGATCGATTCGATCAGCGGCGTCTTGACAAAGGTAAAGGGGTCGCCGTTCGCTGCCGGCAGTGGCGCCACAAGCGTTGCGATGGATCCTACGGGCAAGTTCGCCTACGTGGCGAACTTTAGTTCTAACAACGTTTCTGCTTATACAATCGACGCGACGAGCGGCGCACTGACGCCGATTGACGGATCACCATTTAACGTGGGCGCCGCGCCTGAAACGGTAGCAATCGATCCTAGCGGCAAGTTTGCCTACGTCCCAAACGGCGGCTCCAACAATGTTTCCGCCTTTGCCCTCGACGCTGCCAGCGGTGCGTTGAAAACGATCAAAGGCTCACCGTTCAAGGCGGGCACGACCCCGGTCAGCATGACAATCGATCCGACCGGCAAGTTCGCTTATGCAGCTAACTTTTGGTCTGACAACATTTCCGGCTATGCCATTGACCCAACCAGCGGCGCACTGAGAATGCTTCCTGGTTCGCCTCTCGTGGGTTCCCCCGAAGGTGTCGCGGTGAGCCCGACCGGCAGATTCGCCTACGTACTTAACGATGGCAGCAAAGCCAGCCCGAGCATCTCAGGCTACAGCATCGACTCGACGAGAGGCACGTTGACGCCGGTGCCGGGGTCGCCATTTCTAGACACGGGCTCATTCGCGTTAGGTGGCGTAGTCGATGCCACGAGCAGGTTTGCGTATATTGCAAACGACGGCTCGAGCAACGTTTCCGCCTATACGATCGCGCCCAACGGCGCGCTCAAGAAGGTGAAGGGGTCGCCGTTTGCCGCCGGCAGCTATCCCGCCAGCATCGCCGCGTGCCGAGTCAAGGCCGGCAAATGCATTCCGCCGCCATTGTAGAGGAGCACTCACGTCGGAATGCCGTCACTTAAGCTCTAAGCGTCTGCGCTGCCGCTGCGACAGGTCGCACACTTAAACACGGCTTCGCGATTTCGCGAGGCCGTCGTTCTATCTGTGTTTTCACGACCGAGAAGTCTAGCGCCGGCAAGTTGTGCGGGTGGTTGTGTCTTCCTGCGGTGCCGCTACGCCGTCATGATGGTGTGACGAAGGCAGTCGGCGGTGCGCGTTTGCGAACACGAAGGTTGCCAGCTGCAAAAAGGAGCAGTTTTAGATGAACATCTCAAATTCGGTTTCTTATGCGTTGGGCGTATTATCGGCTGCAGCGATACTTGGCGGCTGTAGCAACGGCGAGTCGCCGTCGAACTTCGCCCCTTCAGGAGCGACGCAGCAGAGCGCTACCCAAGCGGTATCCAATGCCCAAGCCCGAGGAAGCGTCACTCAGTATTACCTCATCAATCTCGGCGTTATTGGCGGAAAGTATTCGGCCGACCGCGGCATTAACAATAAGGGCTGGATCACCGGCTTTTCCACACTGCGGGGAAGCAAGAGTGCACACGCCGTTCTGTGGCGAGCCGGACGCCTCACTGACCTCGGCACGCTCGGGGGCCCGAACAGTGCCTTCGGCGGCCCCGTTAAGAATACGCGCGGCGAGCTCGCGGGAGCCTCTCAAGTCTCCCAAACCGACCCGTATCTGGAAAACTTTTGCAGCTTTTCGAGTATATTCGACCAGACCCATCTCTGCCAGGGGTTTCGCTGGCAGAATGGCGTGATGACGGCGCTTCCGACGTTAGGCGGAAACAACAGCATTGCCAACGGCGTGAACAACGGCGGTCAGATCGTGGGTGCGGCCGAAACCAGCACCAGAGGCCACCGCTGCGGTAAACCTCAACGCTTCGATTACTACGGGATGATCTGGCAGCCGAACGGCACGACGGTCACTCTGCCACCGTACCCCGGCGACACCATTTCCCTTGCGGAAGCGATCAGCAATAGCGGTGATGTCGTAGGGTACTCCGGCCGCTGCGGAAACCTCGACGACGCTTCAACGGCGCGACACGCATTGCTCTGGCAGAGCGGCTCGGCGATCGACCTCGGCAATCTCGGGGGCACCGTGAACAACGTCCCGCGTGCGATCAATAACCGGGGGCAGATCGTGGGAAATTCCGAAGTTGCGGGAAACGCGACCTCGCATGCCTTCCTCTGGCAAAACGGCGTGATGAGCCACCTCGGCACGCTGCCCGGCGATGTCTTTAGCGAAGCCAACGGGATAAACGACAAAGGCCAGATCGTCGGCGTGTCCTGCCCCGCGAGCGGAACCTGCCGCGGTTTCATTTGGCAAAATGGCTCGATGACCGACCTAAACCTCCTGGTGCCACCGAAGTCACTGTATGTATTTTACGGCGAAGACATCAACGATAGCGGGCAGATCACCGCCATTGCAACAAATACGACGAAGCCGGTCTTTACGCAACGAGCGGTCGTGCTGATTCCGGGGAAAAAATCCGACGTGATCCCCGGTTCGGCTGCGCGTCCGGTCACGCTGCCCGAAAGCGTGCGAGTACAGCTCCGGCAACTCCAAGGTATAGCTCGCCCATTCGCGAGCTTGTAACTCGACTGAAATGCGGGCCCGCTCCAGCGGGCCCGCTGCATAAAAGCAGCAGGAGCCGCCCGCGAGCCGCCCGCGCAAAACGGCGTGAAAAAGCGGCGACGGACCGGTCCTGATCTGTTGGGGATACAGCAATGGGATGCGCGGGACACGCTAAGGGCAACAGTCTGCTAAAGAATCAGAACCCGCACTGGAAACAGCGGCTTCGCGTCGCTAGGCCGTTGTTCTTTTGGGTTTGTTTCGCGCTCCAGCGCGCAACCACTGGCACGACTATATTTCCGACGCTTCCGCGACGGCCTGATGTTCCGTCATCGCTGCGCCATCGGCCATCAGGTTCGCGACCAGCTCGGCGCCCATTGCATCGCGCAGCACGGCGAGGACCCGATCGTATTCTTGTTTTCCTAGAATCTCGCGCGCAAACCCCATTGCTGCGATTTGGGCGTCGGCGAAACCCAAGATCCGCGCGGCTCGAGCGTAAGCTTTGGGCGTGCCTTCTGCGCCGACTTGCGGCGTCAGCGCTGCCACGTATCCGAGATGCTGTAGCGCATACATGGCGAAAGCGTCGTGGCCGCGTTCACGCGCCAGGGCGAGCGCCTCGCGTGCGCGTTCTTGAGCCTCGTCGTACCGAGCCGATGAGACGAGAAATAGCGATGCGTTATTAGTAAGTACTAAGCGGACGATTCGCGTTTCGTTGAGCGCGCCCAGAACAGCAAGCGCGTTCGTTGAATGGTGAACTGCTAGTTCTCCGTTGCCCGTCTGATATTCGACCTCAGCAAGGTCATCTTCCACCATTGCAACCATGAGTTTGTTACCAATCGCCTCACATATCACCAGCACTTCGGCAAGGTAACCGCGGGCCGCGATGAGATCACCAGCCCTAGCACTGGCATATCCAAGGCAGCGCAATGTGAAGAGGATCAGCCGACGATTCTCAAGTCGGCGAGCGACCGCAAGCACTTCTTCGAGCCGCGGCTTTGCCTCTGCACCGCGTCCAAGAGCCGTGAGCGCATAACCCGCGATGCTCTGCGCGCGGGCGGCTCCGAGCAAGTCCCCGACGGCGCGGTAGGACGCGATAGCGCTCTCGCTATTCGAAAGCATTATTTTGGGTTCGCCGAAATCCGTAGCGTTCATAGCCTCGCTCAGACTAAGCCCGGCAAGAACGCTCGTTGGGGTTTGCTCGTCAACCAAGTCGCGCGCCGCTCCGAGCCAGCGCCGCGCTTCAACGCTCGCGAAACTTCGCCAAACCACACTGAACTCCCCGAGGAGTCGTTGCCCCAATACAACGTCGCCACTGTCAGCAAGTGCCCATCGCAATGCAGTCCGCCAGTTGTCGAGCTCCTCGCGAGCAATCACGCGCCAAACCCCTTCAGACTCGCTCTCATCCATGCGTTCGAGCCGCTCGGCGAGTTGAAAGTATCCGTGGGCATGACGGTGCGCTATAGAGTGCAGCTCGCCGCGCATCGCGAGTTTTTCCCGCGCGTACTGCCGAAACGACTCCAAGAGCCGATAGCGCGGCTCGATGCCGTCAAAATCTGCGATGACCATCGACTTGTCGGCAAGAGATGAGATGTGGTTGACGATTTCGGCCGTCGCAACGTCTTCGCCGGCGCAAACCGCTTCCGCGCTGACCAGCGTACAGCCGCCCGCGAAGACCGAGAGGCGCTCGAAAACGCGCTGCTCCGACGCAGAGAGCAGATTGTAACTCCAATCGATCGTCGCGCGCATGGTCTGCTGTCGGGGCAACGCCGTGCGCTCGCCGCCGGCGAGAACTCTAAAGCGATCTTCGAGCTTCTCCGCTAGCGCTGTAATCGATAGCGCGTTTACTCGAGCGGCGGCCAGTTCAATCGCCAGCGGAATGCCGTCCAAGCGCCGGCAGAGGTCGGCCAAAGCAGGAGCAGTTTCGTCGGTGAGCGTGAACCGATGGTCGACGGCGCGAGCGCGATCGCGGAAGAGTACGATGGCTCCATACGCCGTGGCATCCGTTGCGCACAGCCGAGCAACTGCCCCGCGCGATGGTGTACTCAAGGACGGGAGTCGGTAGGTACGTTCGCCAGCGGCGCGCAGCGGTTCGCGGCTGGTCGCGAGGATCCGAAGGTGCGGGCAGCCTGCGAGGAGAGCGTAGGAAACCGTCGCAGCCTGCGTAACGACGTGCTCGCAGTTATCGAGAAGCAGCAGCATCGCCCTATTCTTGAGATGCGCTAGCAGCGTCTCAAGCGTGGAACGATTTGGCGCCTCTTGCACGTGCAGCGCCGAGGCAATCGCGGCCGGCACTAATGAGGGATCGCTGAGCGGCGAGAGTCCGACGAACGACACGGTGCAGGCATCGCTGAGCGCGGTTGCGACCTGTAGCGCGGTCTGGGTCTTGCCGACTCCTCCACTTCCCGTGAGCGTGACCAGGCGATGCTCGCGTACGAGCGTTGCGATCTCATTGAGCTCACGTTCGCGACCAACGAAGCTGGCCAACGAGAGCGGCAGAACCGAGCTAGGCGTGTCGGACCACGGGCCTGCGAGGACCGAGGCTCTCCCTCCATCGCGCAGCAACACCCAGCGCGCAGCGGCCACCTCGAGCTCCTGGCGCTGCTCGTCGCTAAGCGCCAACGCACCAGCCAGCAGCGCGAGCGTTCCGCGTTGCGGCGTGCGGCGATATCCACGCTCCAGCGCTCTGATTCCATGAACGCTCATCCCGGCGTGTTCGGCGAGCGCCTCTTGCGAGAGTCCCGCGACGAGCCGGAAGCTGCGCAGGAGCGCCCCGAAATCAGGCGGGCCCGCAGCGCGGCCCTCCTTTTCCATAATATTGTGAAGTTCGCGCCAAGCTTGGTGCCACCCGCTGAGGGCGACTGCCGGAAACTTGTGCGGGTGGTTGTGTCTTGTTGCGCTTTCGATGCGGCGTCATGATTACGTTGCGATGAGGCAACCGCCTTACCGCGCTGCAAAGGAGCATTTGTATGAAGAGAATCTCACGCGTCTGTTGCGCTCTCAGCGTTTGCGCGACCGCTGCGGTCGTTACCGGTTGCGGCGGCGCGGCCCAGCTCCCAAGCCCTATGGCTCAGACGCCGTTCGGCAACACAAGCACGGTCGACCGAGTCGCTTCCTCAAGCGGCACCGCGAAGGATGCAGAGCGGACTCGTTATACGAAAACGATCCTCTATAGCTTCCGGAGCGGAAACGACGGAATAGGCCCGTCCGGGCGTCTGCTCGACGAGGGCGGCACGTTCTACGGCGAGACCGCCGGTGGTGGAGGCTCGAGCGGGTGCTACAATCCGGGTCCCGGGTGCGGCACAATCTTCAAGTTGACGCCTTCCGGAAAAAAGTACGCGGAGACTATTCTCTATCGATTCGGGGGCCCGAACGGAAACGACGGTCAGGTTCCGTCTGGCGGCGTTGTGTACAAAAGCGGTGCACTCTTTGGTACGACCAGTTTTGGCGGTAACTACAACCTCTACGCATGCTACAACATCGGTTGCGGAACGGTTTTTAAACTTCCGCTTTCTGGGAGCGGCTCCGAGCAGATACTCTTCGCTTTCTCCGGAACCAACGGCGCCCTTGTCTCGAGGGGCGTCATCGATAAGGGCGGCACGCTCTTCGGAACGACCAACTATGAAGGTGAGTACGGCTACGGAACGGTGTTCGACCTGACGCCATCCGGAGCAGGCTATACCGAGAACACGTTGCACGAATTCGCGGACGGAAACGACGGAGCGCTATCACCGGCCGGCGTCATCGACGTCGATGGATCGCTCTACGGCGTGACCGGAGTGGGCGGAGCGCACAATTACGGCACGGTGTACAGACTGACGCCTTCCGCTAGCGGCTACACTGAGACTATTCTCTATAGCTTTACCGGGGGAAGCGACGGTAAGAATACGGGCGCAGGCGTCATCGATGTTAAGGGATCTCTGTATGGCACGACCGGCGGCGGCGGAGCGCACAATTTCGGGACCGTGTTCAAGCTGACGCCCTCCGGTAGCGGCTATGTTGAGAGCACACTTTACAGTTTCAAAGGAGGAAGGGACGCCGCAGGCACCTACTCGACCCTTACTGAACAGGGCGGCACGATCTACGGCACGAGCGAACACGGCGGACTTGTCAACTATGGGACGGTATTCAAGTTGACGCCTTCGGGCAGCGGCTACACCGAAAGCGTCATCTACCGTTTCAAGGGCGGAACGGACGGCGCGGATCCATATTGGGGTGTGGTCGCCGACAAGAACGGTACGCTTTACAGCACAACGGCGACCGGCGGCCCGTTCGGCAACGGAACCGTCTTCGCGTTGACCCCGCACTAGGAGCCCTGTTGTGTCCTAACCTCGCACTCTTGGCAGGCTCGAGCCGAGGTTCCAACCACCCGTACAAAGCCGAGCGCCGGCCAAGTTGTGCGGGTGGTTGTGTCTTGTTGCGACCTCCGGACGCTGTCATGATTGAGTTGCGATGAGGCAACCGCCTTGCCGCGCTTGCGAAGGAGCTTTTATGCTGCGAAGCTTTAAATTGTTCGCGACATTCGCTGCTGCACTCGGCATCGCGGGCTGCAATGCCGCCGGCTCCCCCAGTGTGCCGGGAGCGATTGGCCAATCTGCGTCGCCGACGCACTCGATCCCTCAATGGCAGGCACAGAACCTCGCGCGGCGCGCTTGTCCAGAAGCAGGTCCCGGCGACGCTCAATGCGAGGCTCTGATCATAAACAAGAGCCCTGAAAGCAGGGCGTCCGGCTGGGGTCCCCGCGATATTGAGGCCGCGTATGGCCTTCCATCGTCGAGCAAAGGCGCGGGGCAGATCGTCGCGATCATCGACTACAACGACAACCCCAACGTCGCCTCCGATCTCGCCGTGTACCGGCGCCATTACGGTCTGCCGAAGGCGAAATTCTACAAGTTCAACCAGGACGGGCAACAGGGCCACTATCCTAAGGGCCAGGTAGAAGACGGCGGTGAGATCGACCTCGACGTCGACATGGTTTCGGCGGCTTGTCCGAACTGCACGATCTATCTGATCGAGTCCAACAACAACGGCATTCATTCACTTGAAAAAGCCGAAGCAGAGGCAGTAAAGCTGGGCGCGCACATTATCAGCAACAGCTTCATATGTTATCACTCGCAGGATTGTGGCGACCCCAACGTTTCAAGCTACTTCGACAGCCCGGGCGTAACGTATCTTGGCGCCGCGGGCGACATCGCTTATGGCGTGGGAGCGCCGAGCGCACTCGCAAGCGTCGTCTCGATCGGCGGCACCCTCCTCTCCAAGAGCGGCTCGATCTATAGCGAGGTTGTCTGGCAAGATACCGGCGGCGGCTGCGCTACACAAATTACCAAGCCGTCGTGGCAGCACGATCCTGGCTGCTCCGGACGCACGGCCAACGACATCTCCGCCGTCGCTTGGGATGTCGCCACCTACGACACGTACGGCAGCGGCGGCTGGAATACCAACGGCGGCACAAGCAGCGCCACACCAATCATTGCCGGCGCGTTTGCGCTTGCCGGCAACGCCGAAAAACAAAACGGCGACGAAATCCTCTGGACGTTAGCGGAAAAGAACCGTCAGCGGGATCTGCACGTCATTAGCAGCGGCAACGACGGTTGTCCTCACGACCTCAGGGGCAGCTATCTCTGCACTGCCGGAACCGATGAGTTTGGAACTTACTCAGGCCCAGCCGGCTGGGGAACTCCCAACGGAACCGGCGCCCTCTGAACCTCGCTACGAGTGAAAGGAAACTCGGCACCATGCGCTTACCAATAGCTAGCGCCAATCGCGCATCGATCGTTCTCATGGCAGTGCTGCTCGCGAGCTGCTCCAACACATCGCCCGGCTCGCAGGCCCTGCCGCTCGGTTCGCCCGGTGCCGAGCCGTTAGCGCATCGTCCCGGCGGCAGCGTCGACGTCGCCGTGCAGTACGCGTACGTGGCAAATTTTAGTTCCGGCAACGTCTCCGCTTTCGCGATTGCGGCCGACGGCGCGTTGACGCCGGTTGGGGGCTCGCCGTTTAAGGCGGACAAGGATTCCTATGGCCTGGCAATTGACCCTGTGGGCAGGTTCGTCTACGTTACGAACTTTGGCTCCAGCAACGTTTCTGCCTTTGCCGTCGACGCGGCTAGCGGCGCGCTGAAAAAGGTACGCGGATCCCCATTTGTGACTGGTGCGGGTCCCATCGGCCTTGCCGTCGACCCGACGGGCAAGTTCGCCTATATAAGCGACGGTAATTCCAACAACGTTTCTGCCTATGCGATTGACGCCAGCACTGGTGCGCTGACGCCGATTGCGGGATCGCCGTTTCGCGCGGGCCACAACCCCTATGGAGTGACGGTCGACGGCAAGGGCAAATTCGTTTACGTTCCCGGCGAACTGTCCAACTCGGTTGCGGCGTTCGCCATCGACGCGACGACCGGCGCGCTGACGCCAGTGAAGGGGTCGCCGTTTGCGGCGGGCATCGGACCGGAGAGCGTCACACTAGATCCCAGCGGAAAGTTCGCGTACGTCGCGAGCTGGGAGTCCCAAAATGTTTATGGCTTCGCGGTTGATGCAGCCAGCGGGGCGCTGAAGCCGTTAGCGGGATCGCCGTTTGCGGACCAGGCTTCCGGTCCTGCACAAATAGTGGTCACTCCTACGGGCAGATACGCCTATCTGACTAACTCTGCCGTGTGCGGCGGTTGCGGGGGCGGCCGCCACATTGGCGGGTATTCGATTGACTCGGCGCGAGGTACGTTGACCCCGCTGCCGGGATCACCGTTTAAGGACGTGGGCATTGGCCCCCTGGGTGAGGCCATCGATCCCAGAGGCAAGTTCGTCTACATCACAAACATCGATACGAACAACATTTCGGTCTACGCGGTCGCGAGCAGCGGCGCGCTCAAGAAGGTGAAGGGGTCGCCGTTTGCGGCCGGCACTACGCCAGCCGGCATCTCCGTGTGCCGGGTAACGGCCGGCAAATGCATCCCCGCGCCGTTATAGCTCGCACGGGAGCACTCGTATGAAAACAATTGCGCAGACCCCTCACGCTCTAAGCGTTTGCGTTGCAGCCGCCATGCTCGCGAGTTGTGGCGGATCGACGTTTGGGTCGTTCCCAAATCCTGCTATGCAGATGTACGCCAGCAACGCGGGCACTTAGCCGCCGCCGAGCGACGCGAAGCCTTTCGGCCGAGTCCGCAACTCTTCCGGCACTGACAGCCTCACCGGAACGGAGAAACTAGGGCAGTGCCATTTCCATTACATCTTCCAGGGGAACATTGTTGTCGGCGAAGCATATCGTACGAATTTTCACGCTCACGGACACGCGACAGGGCCGGATAGTGGATCCTTTGTTGCCAACGGGCACTGGGGATTCAGCTACTATGAGGGTCTTGCTTTTGGGAAGTTTGTAGAACGCTTCACCATAAAGTCAGGCGCATCGCCGGTGTCGGGAACGATTCGTGCAGGTGGGGTCGGCGGCGGCTCTTGCACGTCTTTCGGCCCCGAAATCGTGCCTTATGGGAGCGGGCAAGCGAACATTGAAACCATCCAGCAGGGCACTTTCAGCGAGACGCTCGACGGGCTGTAGGCAAAGGAGCATTTGTACGATGGCAATTTCAGCTAACCATTAAGCACGCAGTTGCGCTGCGGCCGCGCTGCTTGCGGGCTGTCGCGGCCCGGCGCAGTTCCCGGATCCGGCGGCGCAGCCGCCTATCAACAACGCGCGCACCGCGGAGGTGCCGTCAAATTACTCAACCCGTGAGCGCGCAAGCTCCGATTCTTCCGGCAACGAAATTCTCAAGGGCAAGATCGACACCCACTGCAAATATCATGCCGGATTGTTGACAACGTGTGAGTTTCACAAAAAAGGTTCCGGTAAGGCAACGGGGCCGTATCCGGGCACCTTTACCGCCAGCGGAAACTCTGAATACGATCCCTTGCAACGACCCTTCTACTTCTTCTATGAGTCTTTCGCGATAACTTCGGTATCGTCTACGATTACGGGATCCATATCCTACGCATATTCCACTTACGAGTATACGAGTTCAGTTGGAAGTGGGACGGCGGAAGTTCACGTAGGCCACCACCTCAGCGAAACGCTGAACGGATTCTAGCTTGGATTAGCATAGGCAACCCGCTCTTGGCTACGGGCAAGCGTTGCGAATGTGGTTGATCGCGGCGACGCGCGTGCCGACGCCCGGGGTCGTGTAGAGGAAGAGCGTCGCGGTCAGCTCTGGGCAGACCTCGATCATTCGCTCGTCGGCGACCCGAACTAGGGTACGCACCGCTGCGGCCGGATCGCCAGTGGTTGAGACCGCGTAGGCATCGGCGCTGAGATCGTACGAGCGCAACGCCGAGTTGCGCACCGGTACCGCTGCCAGATAGACGAGCGCGAGAAGCGCGCCGACGATCGTGAGACGCGAGAGCGGGTCGTCATCGCGACGGAACGGAATGCGATCTGCGATCACGACCGCGATCGCTGCAAAAACGATGATGATGCCGCCCTCAATCAGCGCGATCGAGAGCCGGTCGCCATGCGCGATGTGTCCGGCCAGATATGCGAGCCGGTACTTCATCTCGGGCGGCGTCAAACCCGTAAAGCTCTCGACGCGTAACTGCGTGCTGATGTACGACCAGGCCACGCTCGCTGCGAGAATTCCGGCGATGGCGTACAGGTACCACTGATGCGTTAGCGAGACGAGCCAGAGGATGATCGCCACGATCAGCCCGGCAACGATCATCGCGACGACGGTGTGGAAGAGCCAATAGAGCGCCCAGACTCGCGTCAGTTCGTAGGTAAGGTCCAAAGTTCGGTCGACGCGATAGAGATAGAACGACGGAAGGATCGAAGCGAGGCGCGCGACCAGCCCGAGGGCCGCCCCAAAAAGAAAGCGCACGCTCCATTCGCTGCCGAGCCGGCGGCGAAGCGCGTCGCGCAGCCTAGCGGCCCCGCCGGAGCTCCAAAGATAGAAGAGCGCCACCACTTGGAAAAGCTGCGTTAGCACGAATCCGAAAACGGTCCAATGGGCACGTCGAATCGCGCCGGCCTGCCGCGCGGGATCGACGAGTGCCGTCGCCGGCTCGGTCAGCAGCGTCCGCGCCGACAAAGCGTCGACGCGCAGATCGAGCCCGTTCGGCCGCGCCGCCAACGCCGCCGCGCCGGTCGCGACGAACGCCAGCGTCAACGCTATTATATAAAGACGCACTTTATGAGCTCTTTGTCGGAGTTTCGCCGCTTGCCAATAGCTTTGGTTGGTATCGAGCGACAATCTCACCCGTAAACTGCTTCAAAAGGTCGGGCGACAGCGGCGCGTCAAAATCGTCGGCAACAAAACCTAGCCCCTCGTCATTGGCAAAAAAACGCTGTTCGATCGACGCTGGAAGATCTGCTTCGGGTTCGTCGGCGCCGTGCTTCACACCGCCAAGAATAGAACTCTTGACCAAGATGAGTCAAGGAAGCTAGTCACCCTTCGACTCCGCTCAGGGTGACACGCCCTTCGACGGGCTACTGGGATTTTTAGGGTGGCGCCCTTCGACAAGCTCAGGGTGACAAAGATCAAGGTCGACCGGGACTGTTAGGGGTGACACGCCCTCGACAGGCCCAGTGTGACATGGATCAGGGCGCCTGGGATTTTTTCGGCAGTGGGCGGGCCGGGTTGCCGGCGACGCGTTCGCCGGGGGGAACGTCTTTAGTGACGACTGAGCCCGCGCCGGTGAGCGCACCGTCGCCAACCGTGAGCGGCGCGACGAGCGAGGTGTTCGAGCCGATCGAAACGTTACGTCCGATGGTGGTCTCGTTCTTCTTCGCTCCGTCGTAGTTGCAAGTGATCGTGCCGGCGCCGACGTTGGTCCCTTCGCCGACCGTCGAGTCGCCGAGGTACGAGAGATGGCTCACCTTGACGCCGCGCGAGAGTTTCGATTTCTTGACTTCGACAAAGTTTCCGACGTGGACTCGCTCGGCGACGACCGTCTCGTCGCGCAGATGTGCGAACGGACCGATCGAGACTTCGGTGCCGACCTGTGAGTTCACGACGACGCTCTCGCGAACCGTGACCCGCTCGCCGAGGATCGCGTGCGATAGCCGGCTATTGGGGCCGATCACGCAGTGACCCCCTAGCTTCGAAAGGCGCGCAATCGTCGTATTTTGATAGATCACCGTGTCGCTGCCGATCTCGAGCTCGGGTTCGAGGTAGGTCGTATCCGGGTCGACGATCGTGACGCCGGCGCGCATATGTTGCGCGCAGAGTCGCGCGTTCATTTCCTTACGGGCCTGCGCCAGCTCGACCCGATCGTTGATGCCGAGCACGTGAAGATGGTCGGTCGCGACCACTGGACGAACGCGTTGTCCGGACTTCGCGAAGTACTCCACCGTGTCGGTGAGATAGTACTCGGACTGTGCGTTGTCGTCGCGCAAATGCCTGACCGCCTCGCGTAGTGCGGCTTCATCGAATGCGTAGATGCCGGCGTTCATCTCGTCGATCGCGAGTTCGTCGGGCGTGGCGTCGCGAACTTCGACGATGCGTTCGACGACCGGTCCGCGCCGAACGATCCGGCCGAAGCTCGAGGGCAGCGGCATCTTCACGGTGACGAGCGACATTACCGCATCGTCCTGTCCGCTCGCGTCGAGCGAACCGATCATCCCGCGGAATATCTCCTCCGTAACCAGCGGCATGTCGCCACAGGCGACGACGATTCGGCCCGCGGGCCGCGACTCGAGCCGATCGAGCGCGACCTGGACGGCGTGACCGGTCCCGAGCTGCTCGGCTTGCAGCACGCTGGCGACGTCGAAGCGATCGATCTGCCCTTCGAGCTCTTCGTTGACCACCACGACGATTTCGTCGATGCCGGCGCCGCGAAGCGCGCGAACGACGTACCAGAGCATCGGCCGCCCGCAGATCTCGTGCAGCACCTTCGAGCGCGCGCTCTTCATGCGCGTCCCCTTTCCGGCGGCCAGCACGATAGCGCGGATCATGCGCCGGCCATTTCGCGCGACATGAGTTCGAGCGCGTTGCGCAAGCGTTCGCGGACGACGTCCCGGCCGAGCAGTTCCATCGAATCGTAGAGCGGAATCGAGGTCGGGCTTCCGGTGATCGCGACGTAGAATGGGCGCGCGACGTCGCGCATTTTCTTGCCAAGCGATTCGGCGATCCGCTCGAAGGCCGCCCCAATCGCGAACGCATTCCACGCGGGCAGTGCGTCGAGCTCCGCGAGCGCCGAGGAAAATGCTTGGCGCGTCTGATCGTCGTCGAGCTTTTTGCTTTGCAAACTCTCGGCGCGCAGCGCGATGCGCCCGGAGAACAAAAAGGCCAAAAGCGGACCCAGGTCGCTCAGGCGCTCGATGCGCGGCGCCGCCAGCTGCGCGATGCGGGTCAAGCGCTGCTGCGAGGCCCCCCACTCGCGCACCCGTTCGAGCAGCGATTCGGCGTCGTGACGTTCGCGGATGTAGCGCGCGTTGAGCCAATCCAGCTTTGCGACGTCGAAGACGGGGCCGCCGACCGGAACGTGCTCCAGCTCGAACCGTTTGACGATCGCCGCCAGATCCATCAGCTCGTCCTCGCCCTCGCGCGTCGCATTTGCCAGCAGAGCCAAAAAATTGATCAGGGCTTCGGGCAGGTAGCCCAGCGCGCGGTAGAAGAGGATTCCGGTCGGATTCTTTCGTTTGCTGAGCTTACTCTTGTCGGGGTTGCGCAGCAGCGGGAGATGCATCAACTTGGGCGGTTCCCAACCGAAATACGAGTAGAGGAGGAGGTGCTTGGGCGCGCTCGAGACCCACTCCTCGCCGCGAAAAACGTGGGTGATCCGCATCAAATGATCGTCGACGACGTTGGCCAGATGATAGGTCGGCAGACCGTCTGATTTCACAAGCACTTGCATGTCGACGCTGCGGTAGTCGAACTCGATCGGCCCGCGGCGCAGGTCTTCGACGACGCACGTTCCTTCATCGGGCACCACCATCCGAATGACGTACGGTTCGCCGGCCGCCTCGCGCCGAGTGACTTCATCGGTCGAGTAGCTGCGACAGAGACCGTCGTAACGCGATGGTTGTGCGGCGGCGCGCTGTGCGACGCGCATCTCTTCCAGCCGTTGCGGCGTGCAGAAGCATTTGAAGGCGTGGCCGCTCGCGAGCAGTTTATCGGCGTATTCGCGATAAATTGCGAAGCGCTCGCTCTGGCGATACGGTCCGTGCGGACCTCCGACGTCGGGCCCTTCGTCCCAATCAAGGCCGCACCAGCGCAGCGTTTCGAGAATCGCGCGCTCGCTCTCGGCCGTGCTGCGGGCTTGATCGGTGTCCTCGATGCGCAGAATAAATTCGCCGCCATGCTTGCGCGTGAAGCAATAGTTGATCAGCGCGACATACGCGGTTCCCACGTGCGGGTCACCGGTCGGCGACGGCGCGACGCGCGTTCTGACGTTGGGCATGCTAGTGCCTTACCCGACCAGCGCTCGTCGCTTACCGCATTCGCGCTCGACGAAGTCGATGATCTCCTGCAGCGGCGCTCCCGGCGTAAAGATCTCACGCACGCCGAGCTCTTTGAGACGCTTCGCATCCTCGGCGGGAATGGTACCGCCGCCGAAAAAGACGATATCGGCGGCGTCTTGGCGCGCCAGCTGCTCGACGACGAGCGGAAAGAGCGTCATGTGTGCGCCGGAGAGAATCGAAAGCCCGATGCCGTCGGCGTCCTCTTGAATCGCCGTCTGGACGATCTGCTCGGGCGTTTGGAAGAGCCCGGTATAGATGACCTCCATGCCGGCATCGCGCAAAGCCCTCGCGATGACCTTCGCCCCACGGTCGTGACCGTCGAGGCCGGCCTTAGCGATGACGATGCGCAGCGGTCGGTCGGTCATGTTCCACCATTCCGGCGCGACGCCGGCTCAGATGCAGCGCTTCCTCGAGCTTGCGCACCACCTGCTTGAGGGTCCGTCGCATCCGGTAGAGCTCGATATCGGTTCGGCAACGCATGCCGTGTCTATGACGCATGCTGGCGACCGGCCATTACAGCACCGCTCGTTCGACATAACGGCCATAAACTGCCGCCATCGCTTCGACGATTTCGCCTTCGGTGCAGTAGGCGTTGACGCACTCGACGAGATGCGGCATCAGATTGTCTTTCGCATCGCGGCAGGCACCTTGTAGGCGCTCGAGCGTGCGCGCGACCGCGCGCTCGTCGCGATTCTCGCGCACTCTTTGAACCGCGCGCGCCTGCGCGCGCTCCATCTCCTCGGTGACCTTCAGAAGGTCGATGTTCTCGGTCTCGTCATCGTGAACGAACGCGTTGACCCCGACGATGACGCGATCGCGAGTCTCGATCGAGCGCTGATAGCGATAGCTCGCCTCGGCGATCTCACGCTGGAAGAAGCCGGCTTCGATTGCCTCGATCACCCCGCCGTATTCGGCGATCTGCTCGAAGTACGATTCGGCCTGGCGTTCCATCTCGTCGGTGAGCGCTTCGACGAAGTACGAGCCCCCGAGCGGGTCGACGACGTTGGTCACGTTCGTTTCGTAGGCAAGGACCTGTTGCGTGCGCAACGCGATCTCTACGGATTTTTCGGTCGGGAGCGCCAGGACTTCGTCCATCGAGTTAGTGTGCAGCGACTGCGTGCCGCCGAGCACCGCAGCCATGGCCTCGTAGGCGACCCGCACGATGTTGTTCTCGGGCTGTTGCGCCGTCGCGCTGCAGCCGGCCGTCTGCGTGTGGAAGCGAAGCTGCCAAGAGCGCGGGTTGCGCGCGCCGTACTTCTCGCGCATGCGGCGCGCGTAGATTCGCCGGGCCGCGCGAAACTTCGCGATCTCTTCAAAGAAGTCAACGTGCGAGTTGAAGAAAAATGAAAGGCGTGGCGCGAATTCGTCGACATCCATCCCGGCGGCCATGCAAGCCTCGACGTACGCAAAGCCGTCCGCGAGCGTGAAGGCGAGTTCTTGTGCGGCCGTCGAACCGGCTTCGCGGATGTGATATCCCGAAATGGAGATCGTGTTCCACTTCGGCATCTCGCGCGTGCAGAACTCGATCATGTCGACGATGATGCGCATGTGAGGACGGGGTGGAAAGATCCACTCCTTCTGCGCGATGTACTCCTTGAGAATATCGGCCTGAATCGTTCCGCCGAGCTTCGCGCGGGCAATCCCCTTCTTCTCGGCGGCCGCGATGTACTGAGCGAGCGCGATGCAGGCCGGACCGTTGATCGTCATCGAGGTCGTTATGTCGGCCATGTCGATGCCGTCGAAGAGAACCTCCATGTCCGCAAGCGAGTCGATCGCGACGCCGCACTTTCCGACCTCGCCGCGCGCCTGCGGCGCGTCGGAGTCGTATCCCATCAGCGTCGGCATATCGAAGGCGACCGAGAGCCCGTGCTGTCCGTGCTCGAGCAGAAAATGGTAGCGTTCGTTGGTCTGCGCGGCGGTGCCGAAACCGGCAAACTGACGCATCGTCCAGAGCCGGTCCCGATAGCCGTTGGGGTGAATGCCACGCGTATACGGATACTCGCCGGGCGACGGAAGGTCGAGCCCGGCAACGTCTTGCGGCTCGTAAACGGCCTTGACGGGAACGTCGGAGATCGTCCGGTCGAGCGCCCCGGAGCCCGGCCCTTTACGAGCCCAACGCCCAGCCGGACGCTCGATCATCTTAGCCATAGGGGCCGAGCTTTTCGACGCGCCGGCGGGAAACTCCCCAAAGGCGGCGTCTCGTAAGCCTACGGGCTCCTCAGTCCGAGCGTCGAGAGAATCCGTTCGGCCGCATCGTATGGATCGAGATCGTCGCGCGGTTGCGCTTTGAGCGCGTCGTTGAGACGCTGCTCTAAGCGGCCCAGCGCGAGCTGCCGCACTTGGTGGGTGAACGCGTCGCGACGCCGCCGTTCGATCTCGCCGGTTTCATTGAGGTAGGCGGCGTGGCGTTCGATCGCGCTTACCAACTCGTCGATCCCCTTTCCCTCTAGTGCTTGTGTCGTCACAAGCTCCGGGACCCAACCCGGCCAGTGCTGCATTTCCATCATCGAACGAATCTCGCGGCGAAGTAGGTCGGCCATCGGGTGGTCGGCCTTATTGACCACGAAGATATCGGCGATCTCCATGATGCCGGCCTTGAGGACTTGAATCGAATCGCCGCTCCCCGGCTGCAACGCGACGACCGTCGTGTGCGCGAGCTCCGCAATCGCAACCTCGCTCTGGCCGACGCCGACCGTTTCGATCAACACCAGGTCGAAACCGAAGGCATCCATCAGCAGCACCGCGTCGGCGGTAGCACCGGCGAGGCCGCCGAGATGCCCGCGGCTCGCCATCGACCGAATGAAGACGGCTTCGTCGGTGAAGTGTTCGGCGAGACGGATCCGATCGCCGAGCAGCGCGCCGTGCGAGAACGGCGAGCTGGGATCGACCGAAACGACGCCGACGCTTTTGCCGCGCGCGCGAGCGCTGCGAACGAGTCCGGAGGCGAGGGTCGACTTGCCGACGCCGGGCGGCCCGGTGAGTCCGACCGTCATCGCGCGTCCGACCTTCGGATAAAGCGCGCGAATAAGCTCGCCGCCGCGTCCCGACTCTGCACGTGAGATCGCCCGCGCGAGCGCACGGGGATTGTGCGCCTCGAACTCGCGCAGCATATCCATTAGGAGTTCCCTCTTGCGGCTTGCGGCAAGAGCTGACCTCCCTTGCGTCCAAGGGCAAATTCTCATCGTGCTTTTGCGCTGCGCGGGCGTCGTGCTCGCCTCCATCCTGGCGTATTGTTGCGTGGCGCCCGCTGCAGGCGAAACGCTGGTCGTTCCGCTTACCGGCAAACGAGTACGCGACATTCAGACCGCGCAGCTCTTTCACACGCTCTTCCACGACTTTTTTTACAAGGCAGATGGAACGACGTACGTGCAGTCCGGCGACATTCCGGCCATGTGGCTGCGTGATTCGTCGGCTCAAACGATACCGTACATCCGCTTTGAAGCTGTATACCCGATTCTTCGCGGTCGTTTCGCGGGGGTAATCGAGCGCAACGCTCGAAATATACTCACGGACCCTTACGCAAACGCGCTCAAATCCGATTACGCTATCTGGGAGCGCAAGTGGGAGGTCGATTCGCTGGCATGGCCAGTCATCCTCGCGTCGATCTACTGGCGATCGACGCAGGACGCGACGCTCTTTACGCCCGATCTGCATCGCGCGCTTTCGAAGATCGTCGACACGTACGAATGCGAGGAACGCCATCGTACCTGTAGCCGCTATCGGTACCCGTATCACGTCTACACCAACGACGAGTTCAACGAGTCGACGGGGATGATTTGGGGCGCCTTTCGCCCCTCGGACGATGCGGTCGAATATCGGTTCAACATTCCGCAGAACGCCATTGCCGTCGTCGCTCTGCGCAACATCGTGCAGCTCGCGGTCGACGGCTATCGCGACCGCGCGCTCGCCCACCGGGCGCAAGTGCTCGGAGCCCGCGTCCAGGACGGAATCCAACTCTACGGCCGGCTTTTCAATCGACAGCGGCGCGTCTGGATGTATGCCTACGAAACGGACGGTCTCGGCAGATACAACCTGATGGACGATGCCAACATTCCCAACCTTACGACCCTGCCGTATATCGACTGGTGTTCGGCCTTCGATTCTACCTATCTGGCCACGCGTGCGTTTGCGCTCAGTATGGATAATCCGTTCTATTTCGCCGGGAAGTACGCGGAGGGGTTGGGAAGCCCGCACACGCCGTACGGTTACGTCTGGCCGCTCGGAATCATCGGACGCGCGTTGACCGCCACCTCGTCGCTCGAAGTTGCCACGGCGATCACGACCCTTGCGGAGACCGACGGCGAGGACGGTTTGATTCACGAAAGCTTCTATCCCGGCGGATACTGGCGCTTCACGCGGCCGGAGTTTGGATGGGCGAATGCGCTGGGGGCCGAGCTATTCTTTCGCAGCCTCGCCGGCGAGACGGCGACGCAGTTTGCGTGGAAAGGCCCGATGATGCCGTTCCAGCACCGCTCCGAAACGCCGGTCCTCGTGCCGTACTTTACTCAGATCGAGAACGCCGCTGAGATCGTTGACACGCTTGGGCGCCTTCTGCACGCGACAGGCGGGACGATGCAGCATCAATAATCGCCGAAGCCGACGAGGGGACAGCGTAAACCCGGTCGCCAAGGTTTAGGATCGTGGACCTAGGATATTATCGCTATCCATCGATAGCAGGCGACCGCATTCTCTACGTCTGCGAAGACGATCTCTGGAGCGCGCCGGTATCGGGGGGCGCGGCGACGCGTCTTACCGTCAGTTTCGGCACCTGCTCCTTTCCGCGGCTCTCCCCCGACGGCGAGTCGGTCGCGTTTATTTCGACCGACGAGGGGAACCCCGAGCTGTACGTCATGCCGGCGCGCGGCGGTGAGCCGAAACGCCTCACCTTTCTCGGCGCGTCGATCGTGTGGACGACCTGCTGGAGTGCGGACGGACGCGAGATTTACTTCGTCGGGAATCCTGCGACTTGGTATGAGGGAGAGACTCGTCCGTTCGCCATTTTACGGGACGGCGGTACGCCGCGAGAGCTCAACCTCGGTCACGGCCGCTCGCTCTCGTTCGGCCCGCGAGGACAGCTCGCAATCGGCCGCAACGCCGCCGATCCCGCGCGCTGGAAGCGCTACCGCGGGGGGACCTCAGGCGAAATCTGGATCGACGCGGACTGGACGGGGACCTTCGTTCGATTGCCGCTGCCCGACGGAAACCCATGCTGGCCGATGTGGATCGGAGAGCGTATTTACTTCCTGGCCGACCACGAGGGCATCGGGAACCTGTATTCCTGCGAGCTCGACGGAAGCGCAATCCAGCGCCATACGAATGAGAGCGAATACTACGTACGCTTCCCCTCGACGGACGGAACGCGGATCGTGTACTCCGCCGGAGCGGAAATCGGATGCTACGACATTGCGAGCGATACCGCGCGCCGGATTGCGATTGAAACGCACTCACCGATGCCGCAAACGGTACGGCGCTTTGAGAAGGCTTCGGACTCGCTCGAGCACTTCGTTCCGAATCCCGACGGAACGCAGATTGCATTCGACTCGCGCGGACAAGAGTTTACGATGCCGTTCTTCGAGGGAGCGGCAATTCGCCATGGAACGGGCGGGCGGGCGCGCACGCGGCTGACGCAATGGCTCGCGGACGGGCGTCAGCTCGTCTCCGTTACCGACGCCAACGGATACGAGCAGATCGCCATTCGCCCCGCCGATGCCTCGAGCGAGCTGAAACTCGTTTCAAACGGCGATATCGGGCGCGTTACCGATATGATCTGCTCGCCGACCGGTAACGTCGTCGTCTTCGCAAACCATCGTCACGACCTCTGCGCGCTCGATCTCGACGACGGCAAGGTACGCGTCCTCGACACCTGCCCGTCGCATCGCATCGAGGATCTCGCGTTCTCGCCCGACGGACGTTTCGTCGCCTACGTCTGGTGGCCCGCGCACGGGACGTCGATTATTCGCGTCGTCAAAGTTCGCTCGGGTAAAGTGCACGACGTAACGTCGCCGCTGCGCATCGATAAGTCGCCTGCGTGGGACCCCGAAGGAAAATACCTCTACTTCATTTCGACCCGCGATTTCAACCCCGTCTATGACGCGCTGCAGTTCGATTTGAGTTTTCCGCAAGCGAGCCGCCCGTTCGTCGTGACGCTGCGCGACGATGTCTCTTCGCCCTTCGTGCCCAAGCCGAAGCCGATCCATAGCGACCATCACGATCGCGAACGTTTCAACGGCAAGCCGCCAAAACCGAGCGATGTCGAGATCAATTTCGAAGGGATCGAGGGCAGAGTGCTCGGCTTTCCAGTCGACGAGGGCGAGTACGAACAAATCGTCGCGGTGCGCGAACGCGTGCTCTTTACTCGCTTTCCCGTCAAAGGGATCAAACCCGCGCGCCGCGAGGACCTCGACGGCGACGAACGAGGCACGCTTTTGGCGTACGACTTCGAACAGCAGCGGCTCGCAACGATCGCTCTCGAATGCGACGAGATCCGTCTGGGCGCCGACGGTCGTACGCTCGTCTACCGTTCACGCGACCGCCTGCGCGCGATCGACGCGCTCAACGAGCTTCCGGAGGAAGGCGACGAGCAGAAACCGTCGAGCGAACCGGGGCGTAAGAGCGGTTGGATCGACCTCGACCGCGCCAGCGTCGAGATCGTGCCGCGCGACGAATGGGCCCAGATGTATCGCGAAGCGTGGCGCTTACAAGCCGAGGCCTTTTGGGTCGAAGACATGAGCGATATCGATTGGAAGCGCGTCTACGATCGTTATGCGGCGATCTTGCCGCGCGTTCGCACGCGTGGAGAGCTCTCGGACCTGATCTGGGAGATGCAAGGCGAGCTCGGTACGTCACACGCGTATGAGTGGGGCGGTGACTACCGCGAGCCGCCGCAGTATCAACGCGGGTTTCTCGGCGCGGATCTTCGCTGGGACGAGGAGCGCGGCGGCTACCGCATCGAGCGAATTTATCGTGGCGATTCGTGGAATCGCGAGCACGACTCGCCGCTTGCCGAGCCGGGCTTGAACGTGCGCGAGGGAGATTGCATCGTTGCGATTGGCGGCAAGCGCCTGTCGCGCGAAGTCACGCCGGATCAGCTGCTCGTCAACGCCTCGGGCCGTAACGTCTCGATCACGCTTCGAGAGCGGAAGGGTGAAGAGCGCACGGTTCTCGCCAAGGCGCTGGACAACGAAGCCGCGCTGCGCTACCGCGCCTGGGTCTCGGAGAACCGCCGCATCGTGCACGAGCGCACCGGCGAGCGAGTCGGATATTTGCACATTCCCGACATGGGGCCGTGGGGATTCTCGGAGTTTCACCGAGGCTATCTGAGCGAATTCGATCGCAAAGGCCTGATCGTCGACGTCCGCTACAATCGTGGAGGGCACGTTTCACCCTTGCTGCTCGAGAAACTCGCGCGCAAGCGAATCGGATACGACGCGCCGCGCTACGGAGCGCCGGTCCCGTACCCGCCTGAGTCGGTCGGCGGCCCGATCGTCGCGCTCACGAACCAGTTTGCAGGCTCCGACGGCGATATCTTCAGCCACTCCTTCAAGCTCTACAAGCTCGGTCCACTGGTCGGCAAGCGCACTTGGGGAGGCGTGATCGGGATCGAGCCATACCATCATCTCGTTGACGACACGCTCACGACCCAGCCCGAGTTCTCCTTTTGGTTCGTCGACGTCGGCTGGGGCGTGGAAAACCACGGCACCGATCCGGATTACGACGTCGACATCGCGCCGCACGATTACCGCGACGGGAAGGATCCGCAGTTGGAGCTGGCACTCGCACTGATGGATCGCGCAATCGAAGGTTACGTCGAGCTGCGCCCCGATCTCGCCACACGTCCGTCGTTACCGTTACCGACACTGGCGTGACGGCGGCGCGCCGCCTCGCGCTGTTGGCGGCTTTTGCGCTGCCCGCGATCGTCTATTTCGCAAGCGCATCCCGGGAACCGGCCTCTTGGGATACGGCCGAGCTGCAAGGCGTGCCGTACATTCTCGGCATCTCACATCCGACCGGATTCCCGTTCTACGTTTTAGTCGGCTACGTTTGGTCGCACGCCGTTGTGTTCGGGACGGTGGCGTGGCGCATGAACGCAATGAGCGGCGTAGCCATCGCGACCGCTGCGGCCGCGGCCTACGCGCTTGCGCTCGAGTTCGGAGCCAGCATTCCGGTCGCGCTGTTAGCGACGTTCTGGTTCGCGTTCACGCAAAACGTATGGGCGCACGCCGCTCGCGCCGAAGCGCAAGATCTTGCCGTTGCATGCTGCGCGCTCGCGATCTACGCGTTTACGCGTTGGCTGCGCGGCGCCGCCGACGTCTGGTTCGCAGCGGCCTTCGTGCTCTGCGGCCTTGGCATCGCGGCGCATCCAAACGCCCTTTGGATTCTGCCGGCGTTGGTCATCGGTGCGATCGTTGCAAAGCGCCGCCCGCGAATGCGGGTCGTTGCCGTATCGGCCGGACTGGCCGTCGCGTGCATCGCGCTCTATCTCTACCTTCCGCTTCGCTCGGAGTACGTTGTCGCGAATCATCTCGATCCGGCCGGGACGCTGCCCGGCGCCGGCGGCGACATCTTTTGGAACTACAACGATCCGCGAACGTTCCACGGGCTGGTTCGCGAACTAACGGGCAGCGAATTCAAGACCCCTACGTACTTCCTCGCGTCGTTCAATCCGGTTCATCTCGAGCAGGCGCTGTGGGCGTTCGTCAGCACCTTGCACCAGCAGTACGACGCGTTGGCAACGTTCCTCGTATTCGGCGGCCTCATCGCTGCTTGGCGCCGGGACTGGCGGACGACGCTCGTCGTCTGCCTCGCATGCACCGCCGGGCTACTCTTCTCGGTCGTGTATCCAAACGAGAGCGACGTGGGACGCTACCGGCTGCTCACCTCGTGGTTAGCCGTCCCGCTTTTCGGCGCGCTCACACCTGCTTCTAAAGGCCGGCTCGGACTCGTCTTGCACGGTCTGCTGATCGTCTATCTTGCGGGTGGGGCGAGCCTTGCGTTTGAACGGCAGCGCGGCTTCTTTCACCACACTCCCGGCGAGGGTGGCCGCTGGGTGATCCAGGCGGTGGGCCCATACGTCCCGCCGCACAGCGTCCTCGTCAGCAGCTGGCTCGATGCCACCTCCCTAGCCTACGGAGCATACGTTGACGGGTCGCTACCCGGGCGCATCATCGTCTCGGACGATCAGTTCAACATTACGCGCTACCGTGGGTGGGCAAAGAATCACCGCGTTTTCGTTCTCATCAACCCCCACGACGTAAGCCAGATTCCGGGAGCACGCGACTTCGCCACCCTGGACCAGTACCACGAGCTCTACCTGGTCCCGCCTTGACTTTTGATCCGCACACCTGCTATATCGGATAAATATTTATCGGGCCAAAATTAAAGACTTAACCATCCAATGTTGGCCAAGCAACAACCCAGACCGATCCAAAAGTTTGGGAAGGAGTAGACCAGTGAGCTGGAACGAGAGCCGATGGCAGGGTATCGAGCGACGATACACGGCAGACGCCGTGCGGCGACTGCGGGGTAGCTTCGTCGCCGAGCAGAGCTTTGCGCGCATGGGCGCAGAGCGTCTCTGGCAAGATTTACAGGCCGATGCGCCGGTAACGGCGCTCGGAACGCTGACCGGCAATCAGGCAGTGCAAGCAGCGCGTGCTGGGTTGCGGGCCCTCTACTGCAGCGGCTGGCAGGTCGCCGCCGACGCCAACGCTGCCGGCGAGATGTATCCCGATCAGAGCCTCTACCCGGTGAACAGCGTGCCCGCGCTCGTCGAGCGGCTGAACAACGCGCTTGCACGCCTCGACCAAATCGAGTCGCTCGAGGGACGCGGCGGAACGCACTGGTATTTACCGATCGTCGCCGATGCCGAAGCCGGCTTTGGCGGCCCGCTCAACGTCTTCGAGCTGATGAAGGCGATGATCCGCGCCGGCGCAGCCGGCGTGCACTTCGAAGATCAGCTCAGCTCCGAAAAGAAGTGCGGGCATTTAGGTGGCAAGGTGCTGATTCCGACCCAGCAAGCGGTGCGCCATTTGACTGCCGCGCGTCTCGCCGCCGACGTGCTCGACGTGCCGACCGTTCTGATCGCGCGTACCGATGCGAACGCCGCGAAGCTCGTCACCAGCGACGTCGATCCGAGCGATCGCGGTTTTCTCACCGGCGAACGGACTCCCGAAGGCTTTTACGTCACGCAACCCGGGATCGACGCCTGCATCGCGCGCGGCTTGGCGTACGCGCCGTACGCCGATCTCATTTGGATGGAGACCTCGGAACCGAACCTCGAGGAAGCCGGCCGCTTTGCCGACGCGATCCACGCGCGCTATCCCGGCAAATTGCTGGCCTACAACTGCTCGCCGTCCTTTAACTGGAAGAAGAAGCTCGACAGCGCGACGATCGCAGCCTTCCAAGACCGGCTCAACGCGCAGGGGTACAAGTTCCAGTTCGTGACGCTAGCCGGCTTCCACGCGCTCAATCACAGTTTCTTTGCGCTCGCACACGACTTCAAAACGCGCGGCATGACGGCGTACGCCGAGTTTCAAGCGCAGGAGTTTGCATCCGAGCCGCTCGGCTACACGGCGACGCGCCACCAGCGCGAGGTCGGGACCGGCTACTTCGACGAAGTCGCGAGCGTGATCGGCGAAGGCAACGTCTCGACGACCGCGCTGAACGGCTCGACCGAAGCCGAGCAGTTTTATGACATCGACGTTAGAGTGTCGGCCTAGGAGCTTGTCGGACTTGGGCCTTTTGCGGATTCGGTGCCGATTTTTGTTCGAAGACGAGGCGGCGAAGAGGGAGCGAAGCCGTAGCTTCGTGACCGATGAGCAACGAAGTATTCGGACAAAAGGCGGCCCGAAGACGCGGAAGCGCCTAAGTCCGACAAGCTCCTTCAGGTGAACGTCGCTCCGGCCGGCGCGGTCGAGCGCGACCTGCCCGCCGGATTCATCGCATTTTATCTGCCGCTGCACCGGCGCTTCACCGCGGCGCAGCAAGCGCTCGCACAGGCGCGCAAGGAGCGGCTCGCGCGCGCGCACGCCGGCGAACTTCCGCATTTTCTCCCGCCATCCGAGGCGACGCGTTCGTCGTGGCGGATCGAAGTGCCCGACTGGTGCGCGGATCAACGCAATCAGATGACCGGCCCCGCCGACGACGGCGAGCTCTGCGTAAAGATGCTCAACTCCGGGGCTCCGGGAGTAATGCTCGACCTTGAAGACTCGATGGCCAACACTTGGGACCATCTGATGCTCGGGCATCGCAACATCGTCGCCGCGCTCTACGGCGAGCTGACGTACGAAGACGCAAAGCGTGGAGGCACGGTCGCGATCGCGCCGAGCCCGACCGTTGCGTGGAACCGCGTGCGCGGGCTTCATCTCGCTCAAGCCGGCGTCATCTCACACGTTCTCACGAGCGCCTCGCTCTTCGATCTCGCGCTGCTCGTCTTCAACCTGGATTACGAGCGGTTGCGCCATCCGCTCTGCATCTACATTCCCAAATCGGAGTCGGCGCAAGAGGCGCTTTGGTGGAAGGATGTCTTCGACGCGCTGATCGCGGCGAAAGGCTGGAGACACGATGCGATCAAGGCGATGGCGTTGATCGAATCGCATCCGATCGCCTACGAGTTCGAAGAGTTCCTGTATAATCTGCGCGAGTACATTCTGGGATTGAACCTCGGCCGCTGGGATTACATGGCCAGCCTGATCCACTACAATCTAGCGGATCCGCGCTGGCTGCTCCCGGATCGCAACACGATCCCATTCGACGTCGCCTTCTTTCAGCGCGTGCGCACGCTCTTGCCCGAACTGACGCACAAGCACGGCGCGCTTGCGATCGGCGGCATGACCGCGCTCTACCCCAGCCGCGAGGATCCCGAGCTCAACGCGCGCGCGCTCACGGTGCTGGAGCGCGACAAGGCCAACGAGGCGGCCTGCCTGATGGATGGCGCATGGACCGGCCATCCCGACCAAAACGCGATCGCGGTCGCGCAGTTTCCATATCCTAATCAGCTGGAACGACGCCCGTCGCTAGAAACGAATCAACCCGATCTCCGGCCGGTCCCCGCCGGCGTCGGCGCGACGACGCTGGACGGAACGCGGGCTGCCGTTCGTACCGTCATTCGCTATCGCAACGGCGTGCTCGAAGGGCGCGGAGCGAGCCTGCTCGACGGCTACATGGAAGATCTCGCGACCGACCGAATCTACCGCCTGATGATCGCGCAGCGCCTGCGTTATCCCGGCCTTTACACGCCAGCGTCGGTCGGCGCCGCGTTCGATGAGGAGCTGGAACGAATTCTTGCCGAGCTTCCCGCCGACGCGAACCCAGAGACCCGCAGCCGGTATCGCCGAGCGCGCGACATCTCCGAAGCGATGATCGCCGGCGGCACGTTCGACCCCACGTAATTTCCGCGTGCGCATACGGGTCGCGGCGATTGCCGCCCTCGTCACGCTCGTTCTTCATCTTGCGGCAAACCCGCACTACGGTTTCTTCCGCGACGAGCTCTACTTCATCATCTGCGGCTTTCACCCGGCGTGGGGTTACGTCGATCAACCGCCGGTCGTGCCGCTGCTCGCCGCCGGCTCGCAGCTCTTTGGCCATTCGCTCTTCGCGCTGCGCGCGATTCCGGCGATCTTTGCGGCCGCCGGCGCATACGTCACCTGCTTGCTGGCTTTCGAGTTTGGTGGAGGCACCTTTGCCGCAGTGCTCGCGGTGCTCGCGTATCTCGCGGCCGGCGTTTTAGAGAGCTTCGGTGCAAAGGTCGGTCCCGACATGCTCGGGCTATGGCTCTGGCCGCTCGCAGCGCTCTACACCCTGCGCATCGTCAAGGGAGCCGATCCCCGCTGGTGGCTCGCCGTGGGTGCCGCGACGGGAGTCGCAATCGAAAGCAAATATAGCGTGCTCTTCTTCGCCGTCGCGCTGGTGGCCGGGTTGGCGCTGACGCCCCAGCGCCGAGTGATGGGCTCGCGATGGTTTTATGCGGGAGCCGGCGTGGCGGCGATCATCGCGTTTCCGAATTTCCTCTGGCAGGCGCTGCACGGATTTCCGATGTGGCAACTGCTTCGAAACGGCGCCAACGGCAAGAACGTCGTCGCGGGCCCGCTGCTTTTACTTTTTCAGCAGCTGCTGCTAACCAATCTCTTCACCTCGCCGATCTGGATCGTAGGGCTGATTTGGCTGCTTCGGAATGCGACGGCACGGTTTCTCGGATACGCGTACCTCATCCTCATCGCGATGATGATCGCGCTGCACGCGAAACACTATTATCCGGCCGATGTATATCCAATCCTGATGGCCGGCGGCGGCGTTGCGATCGAATCCTGGATCGGCGCGCCGCTTGCGCGCGGCGCGATCGTCACGGCGACCGTCGCCGCCTGGTTATTCTTCGCGCCGTTCTCGTTGCCGGTGCTATCTGAGCCCGCGATGCTCGACTACTCGCGTTTTGTCGGCAGCGTGCTGCACGTCCCGCGATCCGCGCTCGCGACCGAGAAGAAGCGCACGTCCGCCCTACCCGAGGACTGGGCAGACATGCACGGCTGGCCGGAGCTGGCCGCAACGGTGGCGCGAATTTACTATTCGCTTCCGGCGCAGCAACGCAATCAGGCGGCGATCGTTGCAAGCAACTACGGTGAGGCTGCGGCGATCGACTTTTTCGGCACGCGGTACGGCTTGCCGCCGGCGCTCTCCGGCCATAATAACTACTGGCTTTGGGGTACGCACGGCTACAGCGGAAACGTCGTCATCGACGTCAACGGCGACTGCGGGGCCGGCCGGCACCTCTTTCGAACTGCGCGTCTGGCGGCTCGATTCAATCCGCCTTGGGTCATCTCGTACGAGCAGAACATTCCGATCATGGTCTGCACCGGCATTCGAACGCCGATCTCGGAGCTCTGGCCGAAGCTACGTCTTTATATTTAGCCAGCTTTCGATCGCGCTGAAGAGCGCGGGATCGAGATACGACGGCGTGAAGTACTCGCCGCCCGTCGAGGTCTCACCCGCGCCGAGCTTGATGAAGAGATGGTCGTCGCCCGGCAGCATGACGAGCGTCAGCTTTCGGTTTGCGGAACGCGCCGCCTCGACCAGACGCGGCGTGTCGGCGGCGAGCACTTGAATATCTTTCGTGCCTTGCACGATCAAAATTGGGCACGGCACCTTTGCGATCAGTGCAGCCGGGTCGATCCCGAACGAACTGCGTAACCAGACGGCAAATGCGTCCGTTCTCTTCCCCGCCGCGACTGCGCTGATGTAAGCTCGAGCTCGTTTCTCAGCAGCCGCGCGCTGGCCGGCGGGCGCGTCGCGAGTCAACTGCTTGAAAAGGACTTGCTCGAGCGGGAGCGCCGGCGGAGCCAGCAAGACGATGCCGCGCAGGTGGCCGTCGGCGATCGCGATGGAAGGCGCGAGCTCGCCGCCTTCGCTATGCCCGAGCACGAAGATGCGGCTCGGGTCGATGCCGGGCTGCGCGCGCAAATATGCAATCACGTCGCGTGCGTCGGCGATCAAGCGAACGCGGGTCGCGAAAGTGCCCCCGCTCTTTCCGCACGAGCGTTTGTCGTAGCGCAAGACAGCATAACCGCCGTTCGACAAGGCGTTGGCCAGCTGCGCAAAGACTTTGTTTGGACCAATTGTCTCGTCGCGATCGATGCAGCCGCTGCCGTGGACGAAGACGAACGCCGGAACGGCCGCCGCCGCGGCATCCGGCATCGAGATGGTCCCGGCGAGTGTCACACCGTCGCCGGCACGAATCGAAACGTCGCGTGACGTGTATCGGGCGGCCGGTAACGGAACCGGGGTCGCGGCGCTGGGCTGCGGCAAAGGCAACACTTGCGAGCTCTGCGACTGCAGCACGATCGAGGCTTGCTGCGACGCGACGTCGAGGCGCTCGAGCACGAAGGTATGCGGATCGAATGCGAGGTTAACATCGACGCCGTCGGTGCCGTGAACGCTCAGCGAACCGGTTCCACTGCTCGTGACACTCAGCGGCACCGCCAAGAATCCGCCGCCGCAAACGCACGCGAGCGTCAGTTTCTCGCCGCCGCCGGCGTGGAGCGTGGCAGGCGCTTGCGCCCAGGCCGCAACTAGATTGTCGCTTACCAGGAACGGCGCGTCGGGTGCTGCCGAAACCTTCTTGGTGATTTTGCCTTGCGTCACCGTTGCGTCATTTCCGACGACCGTGACGACCGCGCGTCCGGCGGTGCTATCGACCGTGTAAGAAAGCGTGGCAAACGTCGACTCTTCGAGCCTGCGAACGGAGCTCAAGCTAACTCCAGCTACGTCTGCTCGTTCTTCCATGACGATGACGGCGCCATCGCGATGAACGACGATCGTGCTGTTACCAACGGTACGGCCGCCGAGGCCGATCGCGTAGCGGTAGGTTCCGTCGGGGAGAATCGTTGCCTTCGGCGCCGAGGCCGCGACTGCGCACAGTAACAACGCGATAGCGACGAAGAACGTCCTCACGAAGTAACCTCAATTCCGAGCGCCCGTAGGAGCTTGGGATAGACGAGTTCCGTGCATCCTTGCGGTTGGCCAGGGTCGATGATGTCGTGTAACGTCGGCAAATCCATTAGCTCGACGTACTCGACGCCGGCCGGTTTCCGGCGTGACCAGAGCTCGGAGATATGCTTGGTTACCGCGTTATTCACCGCGGGGTCGTTGCGGTTCACGAGCGTGACGATACGCTGCGTAAGCGGCGCCTGGCGGCGCGCGGCTGCATCGACTGCGTCGCCGATACGCAGCATTTGTGCAAGCGCCCGCGTCGAGAAGCGCGGATAGGCGGTTGCAGGCGGCGCGTCCGCGCGCACGCGCGGGTCCCACCAGAGGAACGCATTCGGCAGCATCAATGCGAGCCGCTGCACCAGACGGCTGACCCAATACGGAAGGTGCGGAAGCGCGAAAATCGGCGCGATTGGAACCGCGCGGTCGATCGCGCGAAACTGCGCGGCGTGTGCAGCGAGCAGGCCACCCAGCGAGATTCCAAGGACGGCCACGCGGCTTCCGAGCCCGGAGCCGATGTCGACCGCCTCGGCGGCGGCTCCGAGCAGCATCTCGGCAGTGACTTCGGCGGTTCGCGACGTAAGCCGGTCACGATGGCCGTGCCGCGGAAAGCGAGGAACGAAGACGTTCACGCCGTGCGCGTGCAGCAGCGGCGCGAACCGCGCGTATTGCGCCGGGTTATTGGTCAGCCCGTGAAAGAGCACGACCGCGAGCGGGGTGGTGCCGCCGCACTCGAGCAACTGCGTCCGAGCCTCCGGCAAGATGTGCTCGCCGTCGCGCGCCATCAATGCGCGGGCGCGGTCGAGCGCCTCGCTGTAAGAATATGCTTCAGACCCGCGCTCGATCTAACGATCCTCGCGTACGCGTTCGTGCCAGGGACAACTGATCAGATGATCGTTGACCAGTCCGGCGGCCTGCATGAACGCGTAGCAGATCGTGGGACCGACGAAGCGAAACCCGCGTCGGATGAGATCGGCGCTCATCGCGTGCGATTCTTTCGTGGAAGCCGGTACATCCTGCATGCGCCGGCGCCGATTGACGATCGGCTTATTGCCGACGAATCGCCAGAGGTAGCTGTCAAAACTCGCGAACTCGTCGCGCAAGCGAAGCAGCGCGCGCGCGTTGCCGATCGCCGATTCGATCTTGGCACGATTGCGGATGACACCGGGATCGCACAAAATCTTCTCGACGCGCGCCGGCGTGATGCGAGCAACAACGCTGGGGTCGAAATCTCTAAAGACCACTCGGTAGCGCGCCCGCTTACGCAGAACGGTCTCCCAGCTCAAGCCGGCTTGCGCCCCTTCGAGTACGATCAGCTCGAAGAGGGAAGAATCGTCGTGGATCGGCACACCCCACTCCTCGTCGTGATAAGCAATCGAGGCAGGCGTTTGGGCCCAAGGGCAGCGCCGCAGGCCCAGCTCGTTGCCGCGGCGGCTGGGCTGGCGATGGCCGGTTCGTAACTCTTCGGGCATTCGCTCTCCCTAGCTGCTCGCGGTCGTTTGGCCGAAGCTGCGAACTTACAACTAGCGGCTTGTGACGGCCACTACGCCGTCTCTACCGTCGCGAGCGGATCGATCGCGCCCAGTAGTTGGGGATGAACGCGATCGGCGAGCCGCCATTTTCGCAGCGGCGAAACGATGTCGTGCGAAGGCGGCAAGCCGGTGAGTATCGATAGTTCGACGCGCCCGGGATCGTGCCGCCGCCAGTTTCCGTAGAGCTTGCGGATCGCAAAATTGTTCACCGCAGCTTCGGTCCGATTGGCGACGATGGTGACGTGCGCCGCGGCGGGGCGGCTCGCGCTCGATTCGTCGAGCAACGACCGCGCGATACGATAAGAGTGCGCGATCGCATGCGTCGCGTAGCGCGGATAACCATTCGTTGCGAGAAACTGGCGCTCGCGCAGAATCGGATTCCACCAATAAAAACGGTTCGGCACTCGCAGCAATCGCTCGGCGACCGGGCCCATGAGCCGATTTGGAATCCACGAAACGCCGAAGAACGGTGCGATCGGAACCGCGCGCTCGACCGCGAAATGCTGCGCGGTCCAGGCGGTGAGCAGGCCTCCGAGCGAAAACCCGGCGACCGTCACGCGCTCGCCGAGATCCTGCGCGATCGCGACGTAATCGGCGACCGCTTCGTAGAGCTCCTCGGCGCGCAAACGTTCGAGCGCGGTCGAGAGCGGATCGGCATGACCGTGATGCGGCAAGCGAGGCACGAGCACGTTATAGCCGCGTTCGAAGAGCTCGCGAGCAATCCGCTCGAACTGGATCGGGCTCGCGCTCATGCCGTGAAGCAGGACGGCCGCGCGCTCGCGCCGCGCGGGCTGCACGTATGCGATCGTGCGCCCCGCAACCGAGACGCCGGGATGGTCGCGAGCGATAAGCTGCTCGAGACGGCCGAAGCAGGTAGCCAAGGAAAATTCCTTAACAGCCATGGCGTGTATCTCCTTTCGGACCGGGCGCGGGAGCTAATCTCTGAAGAGGAGCGATACGGCGCCCGCAATTACGCTCCGCTCGACCTCGTCGTCGAACGGGCCGAGGGCGTCTGGCTGTGGGACGTTGCGGGCAAGCGGTATCTCGACTGCGTGAGCGCATACTCCGCAGTAAACGTCGGGCATTGTCATCCCCGCGTCTATGCGGCGCTCGTCGAGCAAGGGCGGCGCGTGACCTTGACGTCGCGAGCGATGCGCAACGACCGGATGCCGGGCTTTTTGGAGAAGCTTACGCGAATCTGCGGTTTTGACAAAGCCGTGCCGATGAACACCGGCGTAGAGGCCGTCGAGACGGCCCTCAAGCTAGCGCGACGTTGGGGCTACGTCACCAAGCGAATTCCGGAAGACCGTGCCGAGATCGTCGTCTTCGAAAATAACTTTCACGGACGAACGATGGCCGCAATCAGTGCGAGCACGACGTACGAATATCGCGCGCATTTTGGTCCTTTTCTGCCGGGATTCGTCGCAGTGCCGTTCGGCGATTTCGGCGCTTTGGAGCGCGCGATAAATTCGAACACGTGCGCGATCTTGATCGAACCGATTCAAGGTGAAGGCGGCGTCAACGTCCCGCCGCCGGGATACCTGCAACGCGCGCGTTCGCTCTGCCGCGAACGCAACGTGCTCTTCATCGCCGATGAGGTCCAAACCGGGTTCGGGCGCACGGGCGAGATGTTCGGCTGCGATCACGAAAACGTCAAGCCCGACGTGTTGATTGTGGGTAAGGCGCTGGGTGGGGGCTACTACCCCGTCTCCGCGGCGCTTGCGAACGATGAGTTGATGCGGCTCTTCCAGCCGGGCGACCACGGCAGCACGTTTGGCGGGAACCCGCTCGGTTCGGCGGTTGCCGATGCGGCCCTCGACGTGATCGTCTCCGAAGACCTTCCCGCTCGAGCCGCGCGCGCGGGCGCGGCGATCGAGCGAGGGCTGCGAGCGATCGGCTCGCCTTCGATCACCCAAGTGCGCGGACGCGGTCTGCTGATCGGAATCGCGCTGACCTTCCCGGCCCATCGGCTCTCCGAGGCACTCCTGGAGCGGGGCATCGCCGCCAAGGACACCCGGCCGGACGTGCTGCGGATCGCGCCGCCGCTGGTCATCGACGATGCCGCCGTCGCCTACTTCCTCGAGCGCTTTGAGGAAGCTATCGGCAGCGTCCACGCTCGCTCTTGACACTCCCCCAGCCGGGCGTGATATTGTTGGCGGGCCGAAGCAGCGGCTCGTTCCGCTCACCGGATGCTCGCGAGCGATCCGGTCTTCACTTTAGGAACTCTCGGCTGGTTCCACGGTGGGGCTGCTCCGGCAGCGCCTTTTTATTTTTGGAGATGAACACATAGCGAAACTTTTGCGGGTCAACGATCAAATTCGCGTTCGTTCGGTTCGGGTGATCGACGAAAACGGAAACCAACTCGGGATTTTACAAACCGAAGACGCGGCGGCGCGCGCGCGAGCCGCCGGGCTCGATCTGATCGAAGTCTCGCCGAACGCCCAGCCGCCGGTCTGTAAGATCGCCGACTACGGGCGGCTGAAATACGAGCAGTCGAAGAAAGACAAGGATGCCCGTAAGAAGCAGCGCCACTTCGAACTAAAGGAAGTAAAGCTGCGGCCCAAGATCGAGACGCACGACTACGAGACAAAGGCGCGAATGGCCGAGCGGTTGTTGCTCGACGGAAGCAAGATCAAAGTCACGATCATGTTCCGCGGGCGAGAGATCACGTACACGTCGTTCGGGCGCCGGTTGCTCGACCGCATGGCGGAAGACATGGCGCCGCTTGCCATCGTCGAACGCGAAGCGCGACTCGAAGGGAAGAACATGTTCATGATCTTGGCGCCGCGCGCGGTGCCGACCGGTCCGCCGAAGTTCTCAGTTCAAGCGAAGGAGCCTACAAGTGCCTAAAATACGAACCCACCGAGGAACCGCCAAGCGCGTGAAAGTCACCGCGACCGGTAAGGTGCTGCACCGCCATCAGTTCGACGGTTGCGGTCATATTCTCAGCAAAAAGACGCGCAAACGCAAACGGAAGTTCCGTAAGGATCAACCGACGTTCAAGGGTGACCTCAAACGTCTCGCGCCAACGATCCCGTATTTGGTGTAGGAGGGTAAGGAAGAATGGCACGGATCAAACGCGGCGTCGGCGGTCTCAAGCACCGCCGGAAGGTGATGAAGCTCGTCAAGGGCTTTCGCGCGGCGCGTCGCCGTAACTATCGCGTTGCGAACGAGGCCTTGCTCAAGTCGATGGCCTACGCATTTCGCGATCGCCGCGTTCGCAAACGCGACTTTCGCTCGCTCTGGATCAGCCGCATCAACGCGGCGGCCCGCCGCGAAGGGCTTTCGTACTCCGTTCTCATGCACGGGCTCAAGAAATCGGGCGTGACGCTCAACCGAAAGGCGCTCGCCGACCTTGCCGTGTCCGATCAAAAAACATTCGGCGTCCTGCTCAATTTGGCGAAGAAAGCCTCTCAAAAATAATCCACGACGCCCTATGCCCTAGCCGAGCCGGGGGCCAAAGGTATATAATCTTCGGACCATGAGGCGTTCAGGCGCCGTCTTTGCGACGGTACTACTCGCCGGTGTTCTCACGCAAACTCCGCTCTTGATAGCGCGGGGCCAAACCGCACCTACGCTCCCGCCTGCCAGCTCTGCTGAGATTGACCGGCTGGCCCTCGGTGAGGTCCATGACGGCCGCACGCCGGGGATCGCAGTCGGGGTCGTCCAGGATGGCCGGCTGGTCTACGCTCGAGGGTTTGGATTCGCGACGGTTACCCCGCACGTCTCGATGACGCCCGACACCGAGTTCTACGCCGGAGGACTCACGACGGAGTTCACCGCCGCGGCGGTTCTGCTGCTCGCGCAAGACGGCAAACTCAAACTCGACGATCCAGTCTCCAAGTACGTTCCGGGGTTCAAACTCGGCGAGAACATCACGATAAGCCAGCTGCTCACGCAAACCTCGGGACTGCCGATCTATCCGGCGCCGGGAACCTCGCCGGATTTGACGCGATCGCTCGACCTCAACAAAGTCTTATCGTCGGTCGATAAAATGAAACCGGCCGCGCGGCCAGGATCCGTTTACACGAATAACCCGCTTAACTATTTGCTTGCGGGAACGATCGTCGAGCGTGCCAGCGGCGTTCCGCTCTCCGATTACCTCGAGCAGCACATTTTTATTCCGTTGGTGATGAACCACACGTTTCTTGCCGGCGACAGCGGTATCTCACCAACCCGCGCGACGGGCTACACGCGATCCCGCGGCAGGTTCGAAGTCGCGCCGTCTTGGGATCCTTCGTGGCTTAACGGCGACGCCGGCTTGGTCACCACAATCAACGACCTCGCCAAATGGGATGTCGAGATGCCCGTCTTGCTGCGCGTGGACTCGGTACGATCGCTCTTTACGCCCGGAACGAACGCGGGACCGACCGAGTACGGCATGGGTTGGGTCGTCGACCGCCGCGGAGGCCGGGACTTTTACTGGTCAAACGGCGAGATTTCAGGCTACAGAGCAATGAACGCGCTGCTTCCAGACCAGCACGTGAGCGTTATCGTGCTCTCGAACGCCGACGCGCTCCACGGTCCCGCTACGATTCCCGAAGAGATCGGGAATCGCATCCT
Source organism: Candidatus Cybelea sp. (assembly GCA_049578945.1). GTDB lineage: Bacteria > Vulcanimicrobiota > Vulcanimicrobiia > Vulcanimicrobiales > Vulcanimicrobiaceae > Cybelea. The sequence continues at coordinate 59,401 of JBAUMX010000101.1, forward strand.
CGACGTGCTCGCGCCACCCAAGATTGCACAACTCGACAATCCGGTAATCACCAGAGCCAAGGATTGGCTCGCGCGGCTCGCGTCGCGGAACATCGATCGCTCGGAGCTCACGCCGACCTTCAGCGCGTATCTCACCGACGAGCTCATCGCTCGCGAAGACTTTGCCGCGCTTGGGACGTTGCAAACCATCGTGCCGGTCTCAAGCTCGACGGAAAAGAACGGCGACACGCTCTACGTATTCTTGGTGCACTATCCAAGCGCGCAGTACCGGTACAATTTCGAAGTCGCGCCGAACGGGAAGGTCGACGGAATTACACTCACCGGCTAGCGCGTGTAGGCCGCGCTAGCGGCGCAAGCTAATCTTCGCCGTCGGCGAGACGGCGGCCGGTCGCCTCGACGACTTTCCCGAGCATCGTTACGGCTTCCGCGCGAGTGGCGTTGCTGAACATGTAACGTAGATGCTCGTCGGCGTCTTCGACGATCAAAACCGCTCGCCGTCCTCCGCGGACCGAAGCAATGAGCGAGCTCAGATAGGTTTCGTCTTCGGGTGCGAGCACTGAGTGCTCCCCGCCGTCGCGATTGCGCTCCAGCAATCGTTTTAGTACGGCGTCAATGTCGCTTGGTATGTCCACGACTTACCTCCAAGACCTATGTCCGCCACGTTGGTAGCAACGGCGACGGTGCGAGAATATCTTTTAAATTTTATCCTCTCCACCCTGCAGCCAGAAGAGTGCGATCACGGTTTTTGCGTCGGCCGTGCCCTCAGCGACCAACCGCCATGCCGCGCCGAATTCAAAGCATGCGATGTCGATCCGTTCGTCCTCGTCAAAGCTTGGCTCGCCCGCCGTAAGCCGGTCGGCGTGGAAGAAATGCATCACCTCCGAACAGAAGCCCGGAGACGTCCAGACCGAACCGATGGGCCGAATGCGACCGGCAGCGTAGCCGGTCTCTTCGCGCAGCTCGCGTTTCGCGCCGTCGAGCGGACTCTCGCCGGGTTCCGCGCTGCCTGCCGGTATTTCCCAGAGAAGCGAGCGAGCCGCATGGCGATATTGGCGCACGAGCACGATCTCGCGCGGCGAGGGTGTTGCGACGATTCCAAGCGAGACACCGTGCTCCACGACGTCGAGCCGTTGCTCGGCTCCGTCACTATAGCGAACGTGGTCGGAGCGAACGTTGAAGACGCGCCCTTCAAAGAGACGCCGGGAGGCGAGGAGTTGGGGCACTTCTTCCATTGGCGCGAGCTTGGCGGAACGGCGGGCCCGCGCCTCGTAGCCAGTTGGATGGCGTATCCAAGATCGTCCGTTGCCACCGAGATCGGTTGGCTTGCGTACTTTCTGGTCGTCTTCGTCGCCGCGGTCTACTTGTTGGTGCGAAGCCTCGTGCCGCACCACTTCAACGACAAGATCGCAATCGCGCTCGCGGCAATCTTGGCCGGTCTGGTCATGATCGGGACGCGCGCTTGGGTTGGCCAATGGCGACGCGACTAGGAAAACGCGCCGAGCGGCTCACCGGCGTCCGAGCGTTACGTACGGTCAAGGGGCGCAGCGAGCGGCAGCTCTTCGCGTTCGAAGGATCAACGTTGCTCGCGCAAGCCGTGGCCGCCGGCTTTCCGATCGCCGAAATCTACGCAACCCAGGCAGCCTACGATTCGACGGCGATGCTGCGCGAGCTCGAAGGCCAAGAGACGCCGGTCTTTATCGTAGACGAGGCCGCGGTCGCCGGCATCTCCGACCTAGAGACGCCGAGCGGAATCGTGGCGGTCGCGCCAATTCGCCTGCATAGACCGGACGCGCTATTCAAACGCGGAAGCCCGCTTTTGGTGCTCGCGGACCTCAACGATCCGGCCAATGCCGGCACGCTCCTGCGCTCGGCCGACGCCTTTGGCTCTCCCGGCGTCCTCTTTGGCCGGCTTGGGGTAGATCCGTATCACCCAAAGGTCGTCCGTGGCTCGATGGGCGCAGCCTTCCGCATCGCCCTGAGCGTCGCCGACCCGCCGGCTGCTGCCGCTGCGGCAGCTGATGCCGGCGTCCGCCTCCTCGGTCTCGCCGCCGGCGGCGCGCCTATTCCCGGTGAAGGCTGGCAAGCGCCACTCGCCATCGTCGTCGGCCACGAACGGCGCGGATTGGGGCGCTGGGAGAGCCTTTGCGAGTATGTGCTGGCGATTCCAATGACCGGCGCCGCCGAGAGTTTGAGCGCCGCCGTGGCGGGTTCAATCGCCCTCTACGAAGCGACTCGATAAGTCCAATCACGCCTTGTCAAGAGAGTGGTCTGGGCCAAAAAAGTCAAGACTACCGGGGATAAAAGTCACATGGTATACTCAGGCGACGTGGGCCGCCGGGGCATACGGCTCAGAAGGAGACTGCAAGCGCATGGCAACGTCCAATCTCTTCTGGAGGCTTTTCGCACAAACGGGTTCGATCGACGCGTATCTGGCTTATCGAAGGCTGCACACGGCACCAACGCCGACCTAAAACGGATCCGGCCGCAGAGCGAAGTCGACAGCGGTTTTGGAGGCGCCCGGTAACGTAGAACGAACCGGGCGCTTTGCTTTGGAATCCTTAGAGCGATGACGGAATTGGCAGAGGACCTCCGCGAGCTGCAAGAGCGCTTTGCCGCCGCCGCCGATGCTGCCGCCGACGAGCAGGCGCTTGAGAGCGTGCGCGTTACGTACCTCGGCCGAAACGGCGAGGTAACGAAAGTGCGCCGATCGATTGGAACCCTTCCGGCGCGCGAGCGCCCTGGCGCCGGCAAGGCCATCAACGATGCCGTCGCCGTGATGGAATCGCGTTTGGAAGAGCTTCGCGCGGGGCTCGAATCGCGCGACCTTCAATCCGAGCTCACCGCCTCGATCGACGTAACCTTTCCGGCGATCCCGCCGCTCGCCGGCTCGATTCATCCCGTGCGGCGCATCATCGGAGACAGCTGCGCGTATTTTACGCGCCACGGCTTCGCGGTCGTCGTCGGTCCGGAGGCCGAGCCCGACTACTATAATTTCGACGCGCTCAACATCCCCAGCGATCATCCGGCGCGCGAGAACTTCGATTCGTTTTGGCTCACCGACAAGCTGTTGCTTCGGCCGCATACGTCCCCGATGCAAATTCGTACGATGCAGCAGCATCGGCCGCCGATCGCTATCGTCGCGCCCGGAAAATGCTACCGGCGCGACGCCGTCGACGCACGCCATCTGTTTCAATTTCATCAAGTCGAGGGGTTGCTCGTCGCCGAGGGCATTCATTTCGGGCATCTGAAAGGGATGCTCACCGGTCTGTGCCGCGAGCTCTTCGGTGAAAGGCAGAACGTGCGCTTTCGCCCGTCGTACTTTCCGTTCACCGAGCCCAGCGCCGAAGTCGATACAACCTGCCCGAAATGTCGAGGCAGTGCCGCAGCTTGTAATATGTGCGGAGGATCGGGCTGGATCGAGCTCGGCGGAGCCGGAATGGTGCACCCGAACGTCTTGCGCGAGGTCGAGTACGATCCCGATCGCTACTCCGGCTGGGCCTTCGGTTTTGGCGTCGAGCGACTCGGCCTGGCCCGCTACGAAGTCGACGATGTCCGGCGATTCATCAACGGCGATCCCGATTTTTTGACACAGCTCGCTTGACGAGGGAACCGCGGTGCGAGTACCTCTAAGCTGGCTGCGCGAGTACGTTGCGCTGCCTAACGATGCAGGCGCCGTCGCGGACCGATTGGCGATGCTCGGTTTCCCCGTTGAGGGGATCGAGAAGCGACCCGCGATCAGCGGCGTCATCATCGGCAAGATCGCAACGGTCGAGAAACATCCCAACGCCGATCGGCTGCTCGTCGCGCGCGTCGACGTCGCGCGTTCCGAGCCGCTGACGATTGCAACCGCGGCCAACAACGTCGCGGCCGGCCAGACGATTGCGGTTGCCACGATCGGCGCGAAACTTCCGAAACTCACGATCGAGGCGCGCTCGATGCGCGGCGTTGCGTCGCAGGGTATGATGATCTCGGCCGATGAGCTGGCGTTGCCGGCCGAATGGTTTGAGGACGGCATCATGCAGCTCGACGACGCAATCGCGCCGGGCGCCGACGTCGTCGAGCTCTTCGGTCTCGATTGGGACGTGCTCGACGTCGAGATCACCGCGAACCGGCCCGACTCGATGTCGATCCTCGGACTGGCGCGCGAGCTCGCAGCTTCGTATGGCCTGCCGCTACGTGCGCCGTCGCTCGTAAATCCCGGCCAAGAGCAAGAGCCGGCGGGCAAGGCGCCGAGCGTAACGATTGGTTCGCCCGACTGCTACCGTTTCGTGGCACAGCGCTTTGACGGCGTGACCGTCGGACCGGCGCCGGCTTGGATGCGCGTTCGACTCGCGCTCGCGGGACAACGCCCGATCAACAATCTCGTCGATATCTCAAACTACGTAATGCTTGAAACCGCGCAACCCTTGCACTTCTACGACGCAAACGCAATCGCCGGCGAGCACTTAAACGTGCGCAGCGCGCGCGACGACGAGCGGATCGTCACCCTCGACGGAATCGAGCGCACGCTCTCGACGCAAGCGCTCGTGATCGCCGACGACGAGCGAGCGCTCGGCCTGGCAGGCCTGATGGGCGGCGCGGCGAGCGAAGTGACGCCTATGACCACCGCGATCGTGCTGGAGGCGGCGAACTTCAACGGCGCACGCGTTCGGCGCATGAGCTCGATGCTTGGCCTGCGCAGCGAAGCGTCGGCACGCCATGAAAAATCGCTCGCACCGGCACTGACGACGCTCGGCGCGGCGCGCGCGGCGCAGCTTCTATGCGAGCTTGGCGCAACCGCCTATTTGCCGCACGCCTTCGGCGCAGAGTTGACGGCCGCGGCGCCGATTCTCTTGCGCTCGAGCGAGGTCGAGCGATTGCTGGGCCTTGCGATTCCGGCGGAGCGAATTACGGCGCATCTTTGCGCGCTTGGTTGCGACGTCGTATCCACAACAGACGACGCGCTCTCAGTTCGTCCGCCGGAGTGGCGACGGGACCTCACGATTGCGGCCGATCTCGTCGAGGAGGTCGCGCGCGTCGAGGGGTACGAACGCATTCCCGCGCTCGTGCCCTCAGTGCCGGCGCACACCATCTCAAGTGCAGCCTTCGATCTCGAGAATCGGCTCGCGCGGTCGCTCGCGGCGCTCGGATATCGGGAAGTCATTACACATTCACTGCGCGCGGCCGGCGACGCCGAGTCGGCCAAGGTGAGAAATCCGCTTTCGGAAGAGCATCGCTTCCTGCGTGAGTCGCTCGCGCCCGGGTTGCTCGAGTACATGGCCGGTGCGGGCGCGCCGGTGCGCGTCTTTGAGCTCGGCGAGATCTTTCACGGTAACGAACAGCAGGTCGGCGAGCTAAGCTCGCTGGCATTTGGTTTCTCGGCGCAGCCCGCCGGCGAACCACCGTGGCACGATTCGTTCTTTCTGCGCCTTAAAGGCGATTGCGAGGCTTTGGTGCGTGAGGTAACCGGACGCACGATCTCCAGCCGGCCGGATACGCGGCCGGGCTTCCATCCGGGCAAGACGGCGATCGTCGCAATCGACGGCATCGAGATCGGCGTTATCGGTTGCGTCGACCCGAGGCTGGCCAAATCGCGAGATCTCAAAGGAAACGCCTATCTTTCCCTGCTCGACGTTCGCGCGCTGCCGCCGTACGCGACGCCGCGATACAGGCCGCCGTCAAAATTTCCGTCGACCTATCGTGACCTCGCGCTCGTCGTCGAGATCGGCGTTGCCGCGCAAGAGATCGAACGTGCGGTCGCGGATGCGCTCGGTTCGATCTGCACCGGCGTCACGGTCTTCGACGAGTACCGGGGACCGCAAATAGGGGAGGGACGCAAAAGCCTCGCAGTCCGCGCAACGTTGCAGCGCTTCGATGCAACGATCACCGACGATGAAGCCGATGCGGCGATAGCGCGCGTGCTCGAGGCGCTGCGCGAGCGGTTCGGAGCCGTCATTCGCACGTGATCGCCGGCATCGCGTGGCCGGACATCATTATCGCCATCGTGCTGGCCCTCGCAATCCTAAAGGGCTACTCGCGCGGCTTCGTTTCGGAGCTCGGGGGTGCCGTAGCGGTGACGGCTGCGCTCGTAACCCCGTGGTTCTACAACGGAAGCTTCGATGCACAGATCGAGAGCATCACCCACCTCGGCCCCGGATCGGCGCACGTCATCGGAATGTTTGCGACCGGCCTTGCGACCTACATCGTGCTCTTGATCGTGGCGCGATTGCTTGGCACGATCGCGAAACTCCCATTGCTCGGATTTGGGAATGCGCTTGGAGGCGCTGCGATCGGCTTTGCGAAGGGCGCAGTCCTCTTATGGCTGGTGCTCTTCGTCGCGCTCTTCTTCCCGCTATCGAGCGATATCCGCGACGGTCTCCATCAATCTCGGCTGGCGCCGTACCTGGTTACTTACGACGCACCGATCGACGATGCAATCCTTTCCACGATTCCATGGTTTGCGCGCCCGTTTGCGATGCCGTTTTTTAGGCGACACCACTTATAACGCGCACCTCAAGCTCGATCGCCTCGATGGCGCCGAGCAGATCGACGTCTCCGACGTCGCCCATCGTACCGAAGCGAACGATCTTTCCGGCCAGCTCGCCTTGACCCCCCGCGAGCACGACGCCGTGCGTTTCGCGCAACCGCTTCAGCAAGGCCCCGGCGTCGACACCCGGAGGCGGGTAGGCCGCGACGACCGTCGGCGAGTGCGCGCCCGGCCGAGAAACCAGCGTGAAGCCGAGCCGTTGCAGCGCGCTTCGAATCATTGCGGCAAAGCGAGCGTGACGAGCGAAGGCCTTCTCCATTCCCTCGGCGTGATAGCGTTCCAACGCGGTATCGAGCGCGTAAAGGATTGAGATCGGGGGAGTCCAGGGCGTCTCCCCGTTTCGCGCCATCTCGCGCGCGTGCCGCAGGTCAAAGTAGAAGCGCGGGAGGCGCGCGCCGTCGATCCGTTTTTGCGCGCGCGCGCTCAGCACGACCATCGCAACGCCCGGGGGCGCTGCAAACCCTTTTTGCGACGCGCTAACGACCGCATCGTAACCCCATTCGTCCATCCGAAACTCCGACGCGGCTAGGCCGCTCACCGAATCGACGAGCGAGATTGCGCCGTGTGCGCGCAGAACCGTCGCCAGTGCCGCCATGTCACAAGCAACACCGGTCGACGTTTCGTTGTGCGTCAAGAGCACGCCGGCGATCTCTTTCTTCGTATCGGCCGAGAGACGCGCGCCGAGCGCGCTCGGGTCGAGCGCAGCGCCGAGCGGGGTATCGAATGGCTCGACGGCGCAGCCGTAGCGGGCGGCGATCCCAGCAAACCGTTTACCGAATGCGCCGACAGCGCACGATAGCAGCAACTCACCCGGCGAGAAGAGGTTGGTGACGACGCTCTCCATCGCACCGGTCCCGGAGCTGCCGAGCAAAAGCACCTCTTCGCTCGTACCGAAGACCGGACGGAGCGCCGCGTCGATGCATTCGAGGAGCCGTGCGAACTCTTCGCCGCGATGGTTGATCATCGGGCCGGCCGCGGCTTCGAGCACCGGCTGCGCTACCGTCACCGGTCCGGGCAGGAATAGCACTTGCCTTGGCATTGAATTACACTTCGATGGACGTTGCAGGCATCCGCTTGACAGAGCTTTCGAGTTGCGCCGGTTGCGCCGCAAAACTCGGCGCGGCGGAGCTGCAGCGCGTTATGGAGCGAGTCACGCCCGCAACCAACGAGCGCGTGCTCGTCGGATACGGCAGCAGCGATGACGCAGGCGTCTTTCTGCTCAACGGCGATAGCGCGCTCGTCTCGACCGTCGATTTCTTTACGCCGATCGTAGACGATCCGTTCGACTTCGGCCGCATCGCCGCGACAAACGCGCTCTCCGACGTCTATGCGATGGGCGGGCGTCCGCTCTTCGCGCTCAACATCGTCGCTTTCCCCGAAGATCTCGACCTCGACATCTTGACGCAAATCTTGGAAGGCGGTACGAGCGTGGCGCGCGCCGCCGGCATCGCCGTTATCGGCGGCCACACGATCAAAGACGCGGAGCCGAAGTACGGCATGGCGGTAACGGGCATCGTCGATCCCAAACGCATCGTTACGAATGCGGGCGCGCGTCCGGGCGACGTGCTGGTGCTGACCAAACCGCTTGGCACGGGAATTCTCACGACCGCACTCAAGCGCGGCGCAATTTCGCCTCGCGATCTCGACGAAGCCGTGCGCGCGATGACGGTGCTCAACGATAACGCCGCGCAAGCGATGCTCGCAGCGCAGGCGCACGCCGCAACCGACATCACGGGGTTCGGTCTGCTCGGCCACGGCGGCGGCATGGCGCGCGCCTCGGGCGTGCGGTTCGTCATCGATGCGTACGCCGTGCCGTTTATGGAACGAGTGCTCGAGCTCATCGACGCAGGCGTCGCTCCCGGCGGGACGCGCCACAACGCGGAGACCCACGCGAGCTTTACCCAGTTTGCAAACTCCGTGCCCGACGCCGTACGCGTCGGCCTCTCCGATGCTCAAACCTCAGGCGGATTACTTATAAGCATCGCCCGCGAGCGTCTTCCGATGCTCGTGGGCGAGCTTCAAGAGCGCGGCGCCCTGGCGGCCGTCATTGGCGACGTCCGCGAAGGCGCCGGCGTCGAGGTGCGCTAAGGCGCTTAGGGCCGCACGGGGACGAGCACCATCAGCATCCCGTCGGTGTTGCCCGAGCTGTCGGTGTAGAAGCCGACCATGTCTCTTCGATCGTTTAACCCGTTGATCGTCGTCGTTCCGACGCCGTTGGGATCGTCGAACGAGGAGAAGCTGCTGGTCGCCGCGTTCATCAGAAAACCGTGCGTGGCGCCGTAGCTATCGACGTACGCCCCGGCGATATCGCCGTGGTTGTTGATGCCGAACGGCATCGTGACCGTCGAACCGGGATAGCTAAGATTCGTGTAGCCGCTCCCGACCTTGACAAACCCAATGGTTTCGCTGCCGCTCGTGTAGAAACCGACGACTTCGCCGGCGTTGTTGATCGAGGTCGCGGTAACGTTGGACGCGCCCGGCGGTGCGATCGAGGTGTATTGTTTGGTTACGCGATCCACCTGGAAGCCGAAGTTCGTGCCGCTTAGCGTATAGAAGCCGACGGCCTGGCCTGAGTTGTTAATTCCGAGAAGCTGGGTTACGGAACTGCCTGGCCAAGCATAGTCGCTAAACTGGCCGTTCCAGTGGATGAATCCGCGATTGACCTTCTTGCGGTCGATCCAGAAGCCCGCGGTGTCGTCGAGATTGTTGATCGCGGTGACCTGCGTCTGCCTCGAATGGGGGAAGTTTTCGGCCGTGAAGTCGTGCGCTTTAAAGGGAGGCGAGACCCGATAGCCCATGTTCGGATGGTTGTGAGCGCCACTGCCGTAATAGCCAACGATCTGCTTGGAACGGCTGATTCCGAGCAGCTGATTGAAGGTCAGATCGGCGACGTTGTTTATCGTTCTGAATTTGTAGGTCAATTTAGTGGCCGGGCTGCCGAGGGACGACGGCGTGATCCCGTTTAGTGCCGTTGCAGGTGTCGTCGACCCGCCGCTGCAAGCGGCGGCGATCGTCGCCAGCAGCACGGGCGCGGTTCCACGCGCTAGAAATCGAAAAGTCCCTTGACGCAAAGTCATCATGGGAAGCTCCTTTTAGAACCTTTAGAACCTTAAGTTTTTGCAGTCTTACTCGACGGTGGGACGATGGGGTGAGGCAGTGCGCCGAGGGACCCTCCAACCGTACCACTGCCCCGCTAGCAGGTCAAGGAGAAATGCGGAGAGGGTTTACCTCCCGTCGGGGGCCGCGGAGCGAACGGACGACGTCAGCGGCGCGGAGGCAAGTTCGCTCTCGATCGTCTCGGCGAAGAGCCGCGTCGCCGAGGCGTCTACCCCGAGATAGAGGCCGGGTTCGATCAGCTCCACCTCACTGACGCAGACGTTGTGCGAATCGTCGCGTAAGAGGTCGACGCGCGCGTAGAGCGGCCGCCCCGGCACGGCGCGCAGCGCTTGCCTAGCGGTTTCAATCTCGCAAGCATCCGCTTCAACGCGCGACGACCGCGCATCGCCGACGGCGAGCACCGTATCGAAGGGCTTCTTAACGACCGCGTGCGAGTACCGGCCCGCGAAGAATACCAAAGCCCGTTCACCATAGCCGACGACGGCATCGAGGTAGGGCTGCACTAGCACGTCGTGCACCCGCGTCATTCGGTCGAGGTGAGCCTGGCCGGCTGCGTGGCCGGCGGCCGCTCCGCGGATGAGCCGCACCTCGTGCGATGCAGCACCGTATGCCGGCTTGAGAACGAGATCGGACCAGCCGTTGCCGCGCGCGAGCTCCACCAGGTTTTGCTTGGAGCCGCGTGCGATCCAGGTCGTGGGCACGACCCGCACGCCGCGTCGCTCGAGTTCGCGCAAATACGATTTGTGGGAGTTCCACCGGATCAGAAGCGGTTCGTTCTTCACATTCGTGAGCGTTTCGGCGCGCTCCAGCCATGCAAAAAACTCTGAGTACCGGTGATGGTAATCCCAGGTGGAGCGTAGCAAGCAGAGCCGGCTCGCGCCCCACTGCGCCGAGGGATCGCTCCAGATTGCGATCGAGACGCTCAATCCGCGATTGCGCAGCTCGTCGAGCAGTAAACGGTCGTCGGGATCGAGCGCCGGCACCCCCTCGCAAGTCACGAGCGTGCAATCAATCATCGCGGCGGGGAACTCGCGGGCTGCAATGAAGATCGCCTTCGTGATTCTTCATACGCTCGATCGCGTCGATTGCTCGATTCTTCGCGAGCTGCAGCGAAGCGGACGCGAATCGTTCGCGGAGATCGGCAAGCGCGTCGGCCTCTCGGCAACCAGCGTCGCGGAGCGAATTCGTCGTCTCGAAACGGCCGGCATCATCGAAGGTTATCAGGCGCGACTCTCCGCAGCGAAGCTGGGATATCCGGTAACGGCCTTCATCTTGGCGCGCCCGAACGGTCCGGATGCGCGCTTCGTCAGCATCGTCGGCAAACGGTCCGAGGTCCGTGCCTGCTACCGCGTGACGGGGGACTTCTCGTTCATCGCGCAGGCCGTCGTGCGCGACGTGCAACATCTCGAAGAGCTGCTGAACTATCTCGAGCCCGCATCGGTCCACATCGTCACGCTCGTCGTGCTCTCCACTTCGTTCGAAGGCATTCCGGTCAGCGTCGGCGACGGTCAGTGACCGCCGGCGATCGCCCTACCCCACAATACCACGCGTAGCGGTCGTCGCTACAGCGGCGCGCCTGCCGAATACGACAGTTGCGCCGTGCAAAACGAGGAATTTAGAGCCTCCTTCCGAGGTTAAGAGTCCTCAAAGGTCAGGCGTCGCGCCGTGATGCGACGAGCCCGCCGAAGCGGGCGATGCGTTTATCGCTTGACCGGGCGTTTGCGCTCGGCGCGCCGCTTGACCGCGCCGTTGCGGCGCTTCGCTTGAGCTGTCCGCAAGCGCAAGGGCACGACGTTGTTCGTCTTGGCCTGATCGCCGAGCGGAACCGGCGATATCATTCGCTTGCCAAGCGCGTGATAGAACACCTCGGAAAGCTCCTCGACGGAAACGAACGTCATGCTGTCGCGCACTTCCTTCGGAATGTCGTCGAGGTCCATCTCGTTGCGGTGCGGGAAGAGAATCTTGCTGATTCCGGCGCGTTTTGCACCGAGCACCTTTTCCTTTAAGCCGCCGATCGGCAGAACTTGCCCGGTCAACGTGATCTCGCCGGTCATCGCGAGATTCGGATCGACCTTGATGCCGGTAAGCATCGACGCGATCGACGTTGCGAGCGCGATGCCTGCGGACGGACCGTCCTTCGGCGTCGCACCGGCCGGCACGTGGATGTGAATGTCGTGCTTCGCGAAGTAATCCGCCGGCAAACCGAGCTCATCCGAGCGCGAGCGCAGGAACGATACGGCAGCCTGCGCGCTCTCCTTCATAACGTCGCCGAGCTGACCGGTCAGCACGAGCTTGCCGGTTCCCGGCATTCCCTGCGTTTCGATAAAGAGAATGTCGCCGCCGACGGGCGTATAGGCCATGCCGGTCGCGACCCCGACCGATGCAACGCGCTTGCGCACCTCGTTGAAGAACCGTGGCCTGCTCAAGTACTCGGCGAGATTCGTAGGCTTAATCCGTCCCTTGAACCGCGAATTCTCGGCGATTTTGCGCGCGATTTTTCGGAAGACGGTTGCGATTTCACGCTCCAAATTCCGCACGCCGGCTTCGCGCGTGTAATCGTTGATAATGGCCCGAATCGCCAGGTCGCTGATCTGCGCCTGAGTTTCGCGCAAGCCGTTGTTCTCGCGCTGTTTCTTAACAAGATAGCGCTTAGCGATCTGAAGCTTCTCCAACTCGGTGTAGCCGTGGAGCGTGATGATCTCCATCCGGTCACGCAGCGGTGGTGAGATCGTATCGAGCGTGTTGGCGGTGCAGATGAAGAGCACGGCCGACAGGTCGAAGGGCAGATCGAGATAGTGATCGCGAAAGTGAACGTTCTGCTCGGGATCGAGCACCTCGAGGAGCGCCGATTGCGGATCGCCGCGAAAATCCGAGCCGACCTTATCGATCTCGTCGATCATCATCACCGGATTGCGCGTTCCCGCATCGCGGATCGCGCGGACGATCGAGCCCGGCATCGCTCCGATGTAGGTGCGCCGATGGCCGCGGATCTCGGCTTCATCGTGTACGCCGCCAACCGAGAGGCGGACGAACTTGCGGCCCATCGCTCGGGCGATCGATTGACCGAGCGAGGTCTTGCCGACGCCCGGCGGTCCGACAAAGCAGAGAATTGGCCCGCTTAGTTTCTTCTTGAGCTTTCCAACCGCGAGGTACTCGCTGATTCGGTCCTTGATCTTGTCGAGATCGTAGTGGTCCTCGTCGAGGATTGCCCGAGCCGCCTTGATGTCGATGTGGTCGGTCGTCTCGGTGCTCCAAGGCAGTGTGACAAGCCAATCGAGGTAGGTGCGTATGACGCCATACTCGGGACTCGCCTGCGGAACGCGCGCCAACCGTTCGAGCTCGCGGTCAGCGGCCTTCTTTACGTCTTCGGGCATCGCGGAAGCGTCGATCTTCGTGCGTAACTCGTTGGTCTCGGCCTGTTGAGGATCGACTTCACCCAGCTCCTCTTGAATCGCACGCAGCTGCTGACGCAGATAGAACTCGCGTTGATTCTTCTCCATCTCGCGCTGGATGTCGCTTTGGATCTTGTGACCGAGCTCGACGACTTCGAGCTCCTTCGTCAACAGCAGCGTGAGCTTGCGCATCCGCTTGCCGGTGTCGCGCTCTTCAAGCAGCGCTTGGCGATCGGCCGTCTCGAGACGCATCGTTGACGCGACAAAGTACGTCAGCACCACCGGATCGGTGATGTTGGCAACCTCCATCTCCATCTCGCGCGGCGCCTGCGGCAAGTACGAGAGCAGCTTTTGAAAGAGTCCGCCGAGGTTGCGCTGCATCGCGACAAGCTCTTCGTTCTCAACGGTCGTATCCGGCAGCTCGGTATAGGCCGCGACCATATAGGGTGAGACTTGGGTGAACTGCTCGATCCGAAAGACTTGCTGTCCCGCGATGATGCAGCGCAGCGTTCCATCGGGAACCTTGAGCATCTTTTGAATGACGCCGATCGTTCCGACGCGCTGCACGTCCTCCGGGCCGGGCTCTTCTATCTCCCGATCCTTCAGCACGACCAGCCCGATCGGTTTCCCCTCGCGCAAGGCTTCCTCGACCAGCTGAATGCCGGGTTTCTTTACGACGGCCAGCGGGATGACGGTGTGCGGAAAGAGCACAGCTTCCTGAAGCGGCAAGATGCCGATCGAGTTGGCGGCTGCGTTATTCTCGGCGGTTTTTTCCGGCATTACCTTAGGAATGGGTCCTCTTCACCATGACGTGGAGCTCGGTGCGTGCGGTCGGCATATACGCAGTGGACGCGATCGGCGCGACGACGATCAGGAGTCCGTCCTCGTAACTTGCCGCAACGCCCTCATATTCAATCGCAACCGGCAGGCGAACTCGCTTCGCGAACTCGCCGTGCACGATCTCCTTCTGAAGAAAGGAGCCGCACCGCAGACGCACCGCCTCGGTTCGTCGGCCGCCGACAACCAAGTAGCGCTCGTCGCAACCGATCCGCAAGCTCTCTGGGTCGGCGCCCGCGACCTCGACGACCACCACGACGCGGCGACCTTCCTCGTCGATGAAAACGTCGGCGTTGGGCTGGAAACCCAGACGAGCTCGTACTACGAACTCCATCGGTCTTTAGACCCCCTCTCCTGGCAGTCGGATGCGCTGGTTGCCAGCCGTGATCGTGAGGGTCAGGACAGGCTCCTCGAGGGCGAAGGCTTACACACCTGGGTCCGGGAGCGGCCGCCCGGCCGGCCAGACGACGCATGGCGCGAGCTGGATACGCAGGGCGCCGAAGGCGTCCTGCGGGATGCGCACCGCAAAGAGCTGCGGGTATTTTGTCGCTACCCCATAGCGACTCTCGGGCGGGAACTGGGTGACGTTTTTCGTCGAGGTGTGGGTTGCCGCAAGAACCTGGTTGATTTCGGTCGCGTTGGCCGGCGACATGTACTGAGTCGTTCGCTCGCCAAGCCAGGTCGAGCCGTCCTGCGTTGTGTACAGAAAGCCGATGACCGCTCCCGGTGTCATCGTTGCGGTCGAAAGCACTTGATCGATCCGGACGATCTGCGTTGCTCGAGAGACCGGTGGCGCGATAACCTTCGGAACCATCCGCGCGGAGTCGAGACACGGGCCTTCTTCGAGCGGCGGTTGCATAGCTGCCGGGGCCGGCGGCCCTTGCGGCGGCGCCTGCGCCACGGTGTTCGCCAGTGTCGTGAGGAAGAACGTCACTAATGCAAGCATGGCAGCAATCTTCGCCTAAACTCCTGCGCCGCCTCGGTACGCGCGATGCTGTCCTGATCGTGATGGGCGGCATCATCGGCTCGGGTATCTTCATGAACCCGTCGGTCGTCGCGCGACATGTCGGAAGCGGATTGCTGGTCATGCTCGTCTGGATCGCGGGCGGCACGATCGCGCTGCTCGGCGCGGGCATCTTTGCCGAGCTGGCGGCACGTCGACCACATGACGGGGGACTCTATGCGTATTTGCGCGACGCATTTCATCCCGCGCTGGCGTTCATCTTCGGATGGTGCCTGCTGCTCGTTTCCCAGAGCGGTGGAATGGCGGCCGCCGCGGTGACCTTTGCGGCTTACTTCGAGCCGCTTACCGGTTGGCAGACTTCGACTGCGGTGGTGGGTGTAGCCGCGATCGCGCTGTTCACCGCGATCAATGCGCTCGGCGTGCGTACCGGCACCTCAACGCAAAACGCATTCATGGTCGTCAAGATTCTGGCGATCGTGGCGTTCGCCGCGATCGGGTTAACCAACGTTCACGCGCCCGCGGTTGCGACGCACTTGCCGCAAACCGGCGCCGTCTTCGGAGCTCTCGGGCTTGCCATGGTCCCGGTGCTCTTTGCATATAGCGGCTGGCAGACGTCGAGCTTCATGACCGCCGAGCTCAAAGAGCCCGCCAAAACGCTGTCGCGCGGAATGCTCGTCGGCGTGATCACCGTCGTGCTGCTCTATCTCGCGGTGAACGCCGCCTGCTTGCGGGTTCTGGGCATCCAAGGACTGGCTGCCACGAATACCCCGGCCTCAGATATCGCACGGCTCGCATTCGGTCAAACCGGTCTGCGCGTCATGGCGACGGTGATCGCGCTCTCGACGCTCGGATTTCTGAGCAACCAGATTCTCACCTCACCGCGCGTCTACTTTCAGATGGCCGCCGACGGATCGTTCTTCAAGCCGCTAGCTTGGGTAAACGCGCGAACGCATGCGCCGGTGATTGCGATCCTGCTGCAGGGCCTGATCGCCATCGTCATCACGCTCTCGGGACGCTACGATCAAATTCTCAACTACGTCACCTGCAACGATTACATCTTCTTCGGCTTGGCGGCGATCGCACTGATCGTCTTTCGCAATCGCGATGCCCGCGATCCGCAAGCACCTCGACCCTTTTTCCGTATGCCGGGTCATCCGGTCACGACGGTGATCTTTCTGGCCGCTGCATGGTTAATCGTCGGCGACACGATCTGGAACTCGCCCTACGACACGCTGATCGGCGTCGGCATCCTGCTCTCCGGCTTGCCGGTTTACTGGCTCTTCACCTGGCGGAAGGCGTTAGCCGCGTCGCGCGCGGTCAAGCCCGGATGATTCTAAAGCGCCTTGACGATCCTCGGAAGAATCTCGGCCGCGGGTCCGCGCAGAACGCAATCGACGCGATCGCTGATCGCGGTCTCTTCCGGATTGATTTCGGCAACGAAAGCACGGTCGTTATAATGGGTGGCCAGCGCCGCGGCGGGATAGACGACTGCGCTCGTTCCGACGACTAGAATCACATCGGCTCGGCCGGCGGCGATTTCGGCTTCGCGCCAGACAGAGGCCGGAAGCGGCTCACCGAACCAGACGATGTTCGGCCGGAAACGTCCTCCGCAGGAGTGCCCGATCTCGTCGAGCAGAAGGCCGGTCGCGTCGAGCGGGCGGCGCGCGTCGCAGCGCGTGCAGCGCGCTTCGCGCAGGTCGCCGTGCAGTTCGAGCACGTTGCGCGAGCCCGCACGCAGATGAAGCGAATCGACGTTTTGCGTCGCCAGCGTGAAATCGGGGATTGCATTCTCCAACTGCGCGATCGCGCGATGGCCGGCGTTCGGCTGGGCGCCCTGGTGCGCCGCCTTCCGTTCGTTGTACCAGGTCCAGACGAGCAGCGGATCGCGCGCAAAACCTTCCGGCGAAGCGAGCTCTTCAACGCGATGCGTCCGCCACAAACCGTTAACGCCGCGAAAGGTCGGCAATCCGCTTTCGGCCGAGATTCCGGCGCCCGTCAGCACTAAGACGGAGGCCGCGCCGCGCAGCGCGGTGAGCAACGATTCCAAGCTAGGTTCGGACGGATATTCGATGGTGCAGTTTGCCGAAGGGCAGATAGTGGCGCAACGGGATCTCCGCCGTGGCCGCATGGCGAAGACCAAAGATAATCGCGACCATCATCGCAAGGCCGGCGACGATCGAGAAGAAGAACGCCGCTTGCAGCCCGCCCGCCAATGCCTCCGCGGCCGACGATCCAGCGCGTAAGATCGTGCTCGTTCGGGCCTCTTGCGCGGCCGCACCGAACGCCACGCTCAAACCGATGCCGAGTTGAAGCGCGAAGCTTTGCGCGGCCGATGCGGTGCCTTCATCGGCATCCTCGACGTGTGCGAGTCCCGCGATCATGCCGCTCTGATAGGCGAGCATGCCTCCGAAGGCGGCGACGCACGTCGCGGCAAGAAAGACCTTGAACGCAGAGCCGGGCTGCATGAAGAGCAGCATCGCCTCACCGGCAACCATTATCGCACCCATGACGATGCCCATGCCTCGGACGCCAAGGCGCCGCGCTATCGGCATCGTCAACGGTGCCGCGATGACCGCGGTAACCAGCGTCGAGGGGAGAAACGCGAGTCCAGCGACGAGCGGATCGAATCCCGCGACGCGCTGGAGGTAGACCGATCCAAAAACGAACACGCCTGCATACGACATCGGTTGAAGCAGCACCACCGATGCACCCGATAGAAGATCGGGATAGCGCAAGATTCGGGCCGGCAGGATCGGCTCGGGAACGCGCCGCTCGACAACGATGAAAAGCGCGAGCAGCACGGCGGTCGCGGCGACGCCGGCGACTGAGGTCGTGGATACCCAGCCCGTTAGCGGAACCGATTCGACGGTGTAGACGAAAACGACGAGCGTCGCGGTCAAGAGGAACGCGCCGAACACGTCGAGCCTCCGATGGGCGACACCGCTGGGATCGCGCGGAATGTAGAAAGGCGCGAGCGCAAGAATCAGCGCAGCGACCGGCACGTTGACGAAAAGCACCGAACGCCAACCGAGATATTGCACCAGGATGCCGCCGAAAAGCGTTCCGGCGGCGACCCCGGTCGTCCCAACCGTGCCCCACATCGCGACCGCGCGCGAGCGCTGCGGGCCCGGCGGGAAGAGCGCGAGCGCAATGGAGAGCGCTGCAGGGTTAACGAGCGCTGCGCCGAGACCTTGGATCGCGCGCATCGTCACGAGAATAGCGCCGCTGTGCGCCAGGCCTGCAAGCAACGACGCCAGCGTGAAAACGATTAATCCGACGACGAAGAAACGAAAACGGCCGTAGATGTCGGCGCAGCGCCCCGTCAACATCAGAAAGCCGGCTAGGAAAATCGCGTACGTGCTGACGATCCACTGGCCCTGCGCGCCAGTCATGCGCAGTTCGCGCTCCATCGACGGCAACGCAATGCTGACGATCGAGAAATCGACGAGCAGCATGAAAAAGGTCGCGCTTAACAGCGCGAACGCGACCCAGACGCGGGACGCGTTTAGGGGGACGACTTGACCTTGGCTAGGATGCTATAGGTGGTGCCTCTGATCGTCCCCGAGCCGGAGATCTCACCGTCGCCGGCGATCGAGCCGCGCATCGTGAAGTTTGCAGGGGATTGAAAAATAAGCGTGATTCGGCCTTCGCTGACGTTGCCGCTAACGGGGACCCTGCGGCCGCGGAGCGGATCCGGACGGACCGAATCCGAGATGTACGTGCCGCTGACGATCCCTTGATTAAACTTGAGGTTCATTGTGCCCGAATAGGGAACTCTCGACGGGCCGAATGTGGGCTGAAAGGCCGCCACGTACGTCGCTTCCCACACGTGCCCGTGCATCACGGCCGCACGTGCCGGCAAGACCGAAAGTGCGATTACTGCCGCCACGAGCACCAAGGAACGATGACTCTTCATCGATAGAGCTCCTTTCACGTCTGCATCAGCTTCTGCCACTTTTCGCGGTCGATTCGCAGGTCCTCTTCGTCGAGCTGTGCCAGCGGAGTGCGGGCCAGATGCTCGCGTTCGCAGAGATCGTGCTCTTTGGTGTCGACGTGGAGCAAGCCGGTAACGAACTCGCCTCGCGCGCGAGATTCGTGGATCGTGCGCAACGCCGCGATCCCGTCGGTCGGATCGTAGTCGACATCGAGCTTGCGCAGCAGCACGTGCGAACCGTCTTCGAGCTCGACGTCGCGAACGGTGCCGGGCTCGTAGTCGACGGTGATCTCGCGACCGCCGGCGATGTAATCCGCGGTGTGGAGAACGATGTCGTGTTCTTTGACGTACGCGTAACTCTTCGTCGAGCCTTCGTGATCGTTGAACGTCACGCACGGGCTGATCACGTCGAGGATAGCGGTGCCGCGGTGAGAGAAGGCGGCCTGGAGCAAAGGAACGAGCTGTTTCCCGTCCCCGGAAAAGGAACGGGCGACGAAGGTAGCGCCGAGCTCGATCGCAAGTCCACAAATGTCCATCGTCGCATACTCGTTGACTTTGCCGCCCTTCTGGGTCGACCCGACGTCGGCCGTCGCCGAGAACTGGCCCTTCGTCAAACCGTAGCAGCCGTTATTTTCCACGATGTACGTGCAGTCGAGATTGCGCCGGATCATATGACAGTATTGACCTAGACCGATGCTGGCCGTGTCGCCGTCGCCGCTGATACCGAGAACCAGCAGATCTCGATTGGCGAGCTTCGCCCCGGTTGCCGCCGACGGCATCCGGCCGTGTAATCCGTTGAAACCGTGCGCTTGCTCGACGAAATAGGCCGGCGTCTTCGACGAGCAGCCGATGCCGCTCATCTTCGCGAGGTTGTGCGGCTCGACGCCGTACTCGTAGAGCGCCTTAATCAGGTGGTTGGTGATCGAGTTGTGCCCGCAGCCCGCACAGAGCGTCGTGGGCAGACCCTTGTAGACTTCGCGCGTCAGCCCGACGATATTGAGGTTTGCTGTCATTAAGCTTCCCTTCGACTCGGCGCTACGCGCCTCGCTGCGGACTGCGCTGCGCGCAGCCGCTGAGGAATCTGTTGAAATAGCCGCGCAGCATTATTCTGCGATCACGGCCGGCCTGCGTTCCTCTTCGAGCAGAGGATCGATGATCGCGTGGGCGTCGATCGGCACGCCGTTGTAGTGGCGGATCGATTCCAACCGGCCGATCAAGTGGGTCGGAAGCTCGGTACGCAGAATTCCGTAGAGTTGTCCGTCGCGGTTCTGCTCGACCACATAAACGCGGTCGTGACGCTTCACGAACGTCGCGACCTCGGGCGAGAGCGGCAGACCACGCACCCGCATGTAGTTGAACTCGATCCCCGCATCGCGCAGAAAGTCACGCGCTTCGACCACGGCGTGATGCGTGGTTCCGTACGCGAGGATCGCGAGCTTGCATCCCTTTTTCTCCTCGACAACCGGCGCCGGCACGGCCGTTCGCGCGGTATCGTGCTTGCGCGTGAGCCGATCGAGATTTCGTTGCCAGACTTCGGGCATCTCCGAATAGCGCGCTTCCTCGTCGTGTCCCGTACCACGCGTAAAGAAGCCGGCGCCAGGGTGTTTGGTTCCGGGGAGCGTGCGATAGGCGATCCCATCCTTGTCGACGTCGCGATAGCGTCCCCACGACTTCATGGTGGCAAGGTCGTCGGCGCCCAGCACCTTACCCCGGTCGAACGGCTTCTCCGGGTAGCGCAGCGGCGGTGTCAGCCATGCGTTCATTCCCAAGTCCAGATCGCTCAGCACGAAGACGGGCGTCTGAAAACGTTCCGCCAGATCGAACGCCTCCATCGCGCACTCGTACGCTTCGGCAACCGTTGCCGGCAAGAGCACGAGGTGTTTGGTATCGCCGTGCGAGAGCGTGTACGCAAATGAAACGTCACCCTGCATCGTTCGGGTCGGCAAACCGGTCGACGGCCCGGCGCGCTGCACGTCGAAAATAACACCCGGCACCTCGGCAAAGTATCCGTAGCCCGCGTATTCGGCCATCAGCGATATGCCCGGTCCGGAAGTCGACGTCATCGCGCGCGCACCTGCCCAGCCCGCTCCGAAGACGATCCCCGCCGCGGCGAGCTCGTCCTCGGCCTGCACGATCGCGACGTTGCGCTCGCCCGACTCTTCGTTCACTCGGTACCGGTCGCAGTACTGAATGAAATATTCGCAGAGCGAGGACGACGGCGTGATCGGATACCATGCGGCAACGGTGCAGCCGCCCATAACGCATCCCAGCGCCGCAGCCCGATTACCCTCCATGAACATCAGCCCTTCGGTCTTACCGCTCATCGGCACCACGCGCCACGGATCGTGCTTCTCGAGGTGCTGCTGCGCGTACTCGACGCCGACCTTGACCGCCGCCATATTAAGCTCGACGGCCGACACCTTGTTGCGGAACTGCGCGCGCAAGCTTTCCTCGACCGTCTCCATCGGCATCTCGAGCAGCTGCGCGATAACGCCGACGTAGATCATGTTCATTAGGTACTTGCGCAGATCGCCCTTATCGGCGAAGTGCTCTTTCGCGAGCGCGGCGAACGGGACCGCGTAATACGTGAGGTCTTCGCGCAGCGTATCGCCCTTGCATGGGAAGCTCTCTTCGTGAATGACCGCGCCGCCGGATTTGACGCCGGCCACGTCTTGCTGCCAGGTCACCGCATTGAGCGCGACGAGCACGTCGAAATCCCGCGCGCGGCATTGATATCCGAGCGCCGAAACGCGCACGTCAAACCACGTCGGCAGACCCTCGATGTTCGAGGGAAAGACGTTCTTCGGAGCGACGGGAATTCCGAGGCGGGCGATGGCGTTGGTCAGCACTAGGTTGGAAGACTGGCTCCCGGATCCGTTGACCGTCGCCACGCGAATCGTAAAATCGTTAACGGCACGCGCGGGCATCAGGGAGTCAGTACTTCCGAAAGACACGCGTATGTTCCTAGCAGCCGGTAACTCGTCTCGGCGCTTTTGAGGTGTCGAGCGAGCCGCTGCCGAACGGCGGGGGGAGATGCTGCCGCTCGCTCACGTCATCATGCACATCGCTTTCTGCGGTGCGATCGCACGCGCGGCCCCCGGAACGCTCGTTGAAGTACGGGTCCACATGAGCGACCGGACGGGGCGGCTGCAGGTGAACCGAGTCTTTCGAGTCGAGCGTGGGGACGAAAACGAAGCCATCGTCGAGTTCGACAGCGCTTTCGGTATCTATGCGCTCGACGTCGAAGCGCCAAAGTACCGTTGCGCCGGGTCGGATTATCTTTTCTTCATTTCCGGGCACGATCGCAGCGTCAGCGAGAAGCTCAACGACCCCCCCGGATTGCCGCCGCCGCGACCGGTCCTGCTCTCGGGAACTGCGCCGCAGTCATTCCTCTACGTGCAGCCGACCTTCGTCCTCTTTGATAAGAGCCAGGTCACGTGCAACAAGCCGGTCCCCGCGGCGCTTCCGACGCAGATCCTCGTCGAGAACGATCAGGATGCATATTACGCATGGCTTGCTTCGGATCCGTCGGCGAGCCTCGGCTCGCAGCAGTTGGCGCTTCGCCTCCGCACGCCGACACACCAGTACCATTTCGTAAGGGTGCCGATCCCGTTCCCGATTCCGTGGACGGGTTGGCCGCAGAGCATTCAGTTCAACGTGACCGAGGACATGCTCGACGCGTTGGCCGGCGATCCGGTCGGCACGCTGCTCTGTCCGAAGCTCTGGCAGACCTCGGCCGGTTAGTGCTCTGAATGTTACCGGCGTCAGACGCGAACGCGATCTGGCTGCGGGCCAGATCTGCCGTCACCACGGCCGAGTATCCCCGGCGCATCGATTATACGATTGTCGTGACCGGACTCGACGGCCGGCGCCCCGCCACCGATCACTATCGCGCGAGCTGCGATCCAAGCGATGGAGCGATTCGACTATTTCCAATCAGCGACGAGCAGCTGGCACAGCCGCCTCCAGTACCGCGCGGCGTCAACACGTACTTTACCATCTCGCTCGCGGGCGGTAGCGGCCCGGCAGGCGTCGTCGCCATCCCGATGGGGCACCCGGTACCGGCCGTAGATCTTCTCGGCGAGCCGCTGCTCTCGCCGACGTACACGTTTGGTCTGCGCTATGCTTCGGCGACCAGCAGGGTCGATACTGAAGCGGGAAGTCCGCTTAAAGTGATCGCGACCGTATCGGCGCAAACTCCCGAGTACCGCGTCGCGCTCGTCGATACGCCGACGATAGACGACGTTCCGACCTATCACCTGAGGCTTACGCCGCTGCGGCGCCCGAAGGAGAACCGGTTGCGCGAGCTGTGGATCGGCACGAATGACTACTTGCCGAGAAGAGCTGCTATTGCCGGAAACTTTACACTCGCGCCGCTCGTTGACGTTCCCTGGACGATCGATTTTTCGATCGTCGACGGGGCGCCCTACATCGCTCGCGAAAGCGCGGCCGCCACGCTCTATCTCCAGCATAAACGCGTCGTGCGTGAAGCCTCTATCGCCTTCGAAGATATTCGCGAGCCGAACGGTTCGCTCTACGGCGAGCCGCTCGTTGAGCCGGCCGCAACCGACACAGCCACGACGCTGACGGAGCCCGGTTCGTAGATTTACGGACGCCAGCCGGCGATTCGATCGCGATGAAGAGCGCGGCGGCGGCGTATGAAATCCTCATCGTGCTAAACCGTCCGGCAGAGCGCTAGCCGATCGGGCCGCCGTTCGCGCTTGGTGCACCGGACGCCCTTGGCAGCGGCGAGGAGAGCGGCACGTTGGGAACTCCGTTCTGCGGTGGCCGGGTGATTTGAAAGCTCGGCTGCGCGATCGGCTGCAGCGCCGGCGACGCGGAGTCTTTTAGGAGCAGCAGATCGACTGCCATTTGAGTGTAAACGCTGCCGGTTGGCGTCGGCGACTGCACCTCATGAACTTCGACAGGGACCTGTGCGGTTCGATCGTAGACGAAGCGGCCTTCCTCGAACGCTACGCGCCTCGGCCGATCGAGCTGTTTGAAAACGCCGTTGGAGGTCACCGTCAAGTTACGTCCGCTGCCTTGCGGCGTTGCGGTCAAATTGATCGCCGCCGCCGTTACGTACAAGCCTTTTTGGACGGAAAGCTCAAAGTTGCGCTGCCACGACGAGGGGTGGCCAGCCGAACCGTCGTCGAAAAAATTGCGTGCGAGCAAGGGAAACAAGACCAGTTCGGTCTCCGATGGATACGGTGGTGCGTCGTCGCAGCGAACGGTTCCAATTGGATAGACTTCGCACTCGCGAGTTTGACGAGGACGAAGCGCGTAGTACCAATTTTCGCTCGCCTGTACCAGCGTACCGCCGTCAGGTGCCGTACCGAGAATGTCCACGCTCAACGTGCCGTTATAGAGACCGCCGTTGGGTCTGGCGGTTGAATAGATCGCGAAAGCGTACTCGAGATGGCGCACGGGAGTGGCGGGCCCTTCATCTGTGAGCGCCAAGAGCGCCACCAGGAGCACTGCGAACCTTTTCATCGCTCCTTACCTCCGTTTCGCCTCATCGTACCATCGCGCCGGCCGCGCAATCCTTGAGAGTGGCTGGGATAAAAAAGAGCCCAGCGCGATGCCGGGAGGATGACAATGAAAGGTAAAGACCCGTCTCGCGACGGGTCTTCACTTGAGTGCTCCGCGATTGCGGACGCTACATCATGTCGTAGCCGCCCATGCCGCCGCCGCCGGGCATACCGGCCGGCTCTTTCTTCGGCTCGGGCTTGTCGGCAATGAGCGTTTCGGTGGTAAGGATCATCGATCCAATCGAGGCGGCGTTTTGGAGCGCCGCACGCGTGACCTTGAGCGGCTCAACGATGCCGGCCTTGAACATGTCGACGACCTCGCCGCTCATCGCGTCGAAGCCGAACGGTGCACTCTTGGAGCGAACGGCGTTGACCTGTACGGAGCCTTCGAAGCCCGCGTTGTCGGCGATTTGACGCGCCGGCTCCTCGAGCGCTTTGCGCACGATGCCGATACCGATCTTCTCGTCGGCCCAGGTCGCGCTATGACCGTTGCTCTTGGGAGGCTCGTACTTATCGATCGCCTTGATCGCGTGGACGAGCGAAGCGCCGCCGCCGGGAATCATACCCTCTTGAACCGCCGCACGGGTCGCCGAAAGCGCGTCTTCGATGCGGTGCTTCTTCTCTTTGAGCTCCGTTTCGGTCGCCGCGCCGACTTGAATGACCGCGACGCCGCCGGAGAGCTTGGCAAGGCGTTCTTGCAGCTTCTCGCGATCGAAGTCGGAGTCGGTCTCCTCGATCTGCTTCTTGATCATCTCGATGCGGCCTTTGATTGCATCGGCCTTACCATTGCCGTCGACGAGCGTAGTCTCTTCTTTGGTGACCGTCACGCGCTTGGCCTGACCCAGCTGCTCCGGCGTCACTTTGTCGAGCTTCAGACCAAGCTCTTCGGAAATCACCGTCGCGCCGGTGAGCGTGGCGATGTCCTTGAGCATCTCTTTGCGCCGGTCGCCGAAGCCCGGCGCCTTGACCGCAACCGAGGTAAACGTGCCGCGCAGCTTGTTGACGACCAGCGTCGCGAGCGCTTCACCCTCAACGTCCTCGGCGATGATGAGCAGCGGTTTCTGAACCTGAACGACCTTCTCGAGCAACGGAAGGATGTCGGCGATTGCCGAGATCTTGCGCTCGGTCACGAGAATATATGGGTTTTCGAGCACTGACTCCATGCGCTCGGAGTCGGTGACCATGTATGGCGAGATGTAGCCCTTGTCGAACTGCATGCCGTCCTTGGTCTCGACCTCGGTCTTGAGCGTTTTCGACTCTTCGACCGTGATCACGCCGTCCTTGCCGACTTTCTCCATCGCTTCGGCGATAAACGTGCCGATCTCCGGATCGTTGGCCGAAATCGACGCAACCTGCGCGATCTTCTCCTTGGTATCGACGTCCTTCTTGAAGGACTCCATCTCTTTGACCGTGATCTCGACGGCTTTATCGATACCGTGCTTGATCAGCAGCGGATTGCTGCCCGCAGTGACGTTGCGCAGACCTTCGCGGATGATCGCCTGCGCGAGCACCGTCGCGGTCGTGGTGCCGTCGCCGGCGATGTCGTTGGTTTTAGACGCGACTTCCTTGACGAGCTGGGCCCCCATGTTCTCGAACACGTCGGGGAGCTCGATTTCCTTAGCGATCGTAACGCCGTCGTTGGTGATCGTCGGCGAGCCGAATTTCTTGTCGAGCACGACATTGCGACCCTTGGGGCCGAGCGTCACCTTCACGGCATCGGCCAGGATGTTCGCACCGCGCTCGAGCGCGCGACGCGCGCTTTCATCAAATATGAGTTGCTTAGCAGCCATGTTTAAACTTGAACTCCTTAGACGCCGGCCGGCACTTTGTCGACTTTGGCGAGAATGTCTTTTTCAGGGATGATGAGATACTCGGTGCCGTCGATCTTGACTTCGCTCCCCGAGTACTTGCGGTAGAGCACGCGATCGCCGACCTTGACATGCATCTCGACCAGCGAACCTTTATCGGTCACGCGGCCCGGTCCAACCGCTCGGATCACGCCCTCCTGGGGCTTCTCCTTAGCGGTGTCCGGGAGAAAGACGCCGCCGGTCGTCTTGTCGTCCTGCTCAACGTGCTCGATAACGACGTTATCGAACAAGGGCTTGAGATTCACGGAAACCTCCACAGCTTTGGATTGACTAGGTGAGGGATACAATTTAGCACTCTGGGCGCTCGAGCGCCAGCCGTGCCATCGTAGCAGACTCCGCCGGGGAGTGCAAGGACCCTTTTCGGGCCCCGCCTTCGCGGTCTCAAACGAGCAGGCGCCTTCCCTTAAAGCACGAGGTGGAGGGGCAACGCAAAGAGCAGATAGGCCTGTCCGCCGCCACAGCCGCGAAGAAGAGACGACCCAGGGCGGCTTCGCCAGCAGCGCCACTCCCGAACCCCATACCCGTAGGCGGCGACGTAGAGGACGACCGCTACCGTCGAGACCAGCAAAGCACTCGAAAGGGGCAGATTCTGTGCCTGGCTCCTAAAACCGTTGACGAACCGTCAAGTGTATCAGTTGACAGCTCAGGTACCTCCTCGTACCATATAGGTGAGGTACCTATGACGGCTAGCTGGACGCCAACCATCGAGCGGCTCGAACCCGCTGCCAACCCAAATGCGATCTCCGACGTTTTGCCGTTGCTGCGACGATTGGTCGATGCGTATCAACAGTCGGTGATTGCCGAGATGCTAGGCGTAGACGACTCTACGGTGTCGCGTTGGTTGAAGCAAGAGCGCAGCATCGCCCAGAGCGCCATGCGAGGCCGAATCCTAGAGCTGCACGACGTCGTCAGTCGGACGCACCAGGTCTTCAACCCGACGTTGGCAGCGCGCTGGCTCACTGGCCACGAGCCGTTTCTTGGCAACGCCCGTCCGATCGACGTCCTCGCGCTTCGCGGCGCGGCGCCGGTCATCGACGCGCTCGATGCCATCTCGGCCGGCGGCTTCGTCTGAGAGCTCATCGCGTTTTTCCATACGACCCGAGCGCGCTGGCCGACGACCCTGGAGGGCCGCTCTACGCGCCAGATACCGGGAAGAATCGCGCCGATTGCCTGACGCGAGGCATTTACCGCGTCCTATACGCGGGTAACACGCCCGCAGGCGCGATCGCGGAGAGCTTCGGACGTTTCGAGACCTGGGATTCGCATACGATCGAGGCCAGGCCAGCACGCGGTGATTTGCCGAACAGCCACTATGCCTTGGCTACGTATGAGATCGCTGAAAGCCGCCCGCTATGCAATCTCGACGACGCGGCTGTCCTGCAAGAGCATTCACTTCGCCCTTCGCGCGTCGTCACGCGCGACCGAACCGTGACGCAAAATTGGGCCACGACCATGTACCGTTCGCGGCGTTTCGCGGGCGTCGCGTGGTGGTCGTACTACGAGCCCGACTGGAAAAGCCTCGGTATTTGGGATCTATCGGCCGTGACGCTGCTCGAAGCGCCTCGCATCTTGCGTCTCACGGATGCGGCGGTCGGCGATGCAGCGCGAGCGATTTGCAGACGTCTGGTCCTCTGATGCCTCCATACGCAACATGATCGGGAAACTGGAAGTCTCGCTCGGTGCGCTGCGTCACAATGCGGCGCTGCTGCGCGATCTCGTCGGCGAGCGCCGGACGGCCTTTGTCGTTAAAGGAAATGCCTATGGCCACGGCCTGCTTCCGACGGCGCGGGCGATCGAGCCGTACGCGGCACGCCTCTGCGTCTATACGATTGAGGAAGCGCTCGGACTGCGAACCGGCGGCATCTCTGCGCCGATCCTCGTGATGGGCCCGGTTCCACCGGAGGCGCTCGACGATGCGTTTGGGGCGGACGTCGAGCTCGCGCTCTGGAGCACTCGTGAGTTTGTTAGGCGCGTCTGCGCAGCGGCGCGCAAGCGGCAGCGCGCTGCCACGATTCACGTCAAAGTGAATACCGACCTGAACCGCCTCGGCTTCGAGCCGCACGAGCTCGTCGATGCACTCGAAGACGTGATCCGCTTGCCGGAGATTGCGATAGCGGGGATCTTCTCACACCTGGCCTCCGCCGAGGAGCTCGACTCGCCGTATACGATGCACCAGCTCGACGCGTTCGAACGCGCGCTCGCCCAGGCCAAGCCATTGCTCGACCGACAATCGCTGCGGCCGGTTCGTCACATCGCCGCGTCCGCCGCGGCCATGATGTGGCCGCAGACGCGTCTCGACATGGCGCGCTTCGGCATCGCGCTCTACGGGCTCTGGCCCTCGCCTCAAACCCGCGAGGCGATGCGCGCGACGCCGCTCGACTTGCGTCCCGCGCTGCGCTACCACTCACAGATCGTCGTTACGCGCACGATCGCTGCGGGCGCCTCGGTCGGCTACGGCGGCAGCTTTCACGCACCGCGCGACATGCGCGTCGGCGTGGTTCCGGCCGGCTACGCCGATGGCGTACCGCGGGCGCTCTCCAATCGTGGCGCTTTCGCCGTCGACGGCGCGATCTGTCCGATCGTCGGACGCGTCGCGATGAACATGACCGAGATCGACCTCAGCGCGGCGCCGAACGCACGCGCCGGATCGGCGGTGACGCTGATCGGCGTAGACGGCGACGCAGCGATCGCCGCGGAGGACTGGGCGACGTGGTCGGAGACGATTAACTACGAGATCGTGGCGCGTCTCCCGAGCGAGTTGCCGCGCGTCTACTTCGATTAGCTGTGCGCAAACAACGCCGTTCACCGGACGTAACCCCCGCATGAAGGCCGCAGTCTATACTCGCTACGGCGGGCCCGACGTCATCCGAGTCGAGGATCTCGACAAGCCCGTCCCGCGAGAGCGCCAGGTGCTGATTCGCGTGCGCACGGCTGCGGTGAACCCGCTCGACTGGCGGCTGATGCGCGGCGCGCCGAAGGTAATGCGCCTACTCTTCGGGCTCCGTAAGCCGCGGATATTACCGGGACGCGACGCAGCCGGTGAGGTAGAATCCGTCGGCCCAAACGTCACCAGGTTCAAGCCCGGCGATCCCGTCTTTGGGGCGTGCTACGGCGCCTTTGCCGAGTATGCTTGCGCAAAAGAATCGTCGCTAGCCCTTAAGCCTGCAAACGTTACGTTCGAACAAGTTGCCGGGCTGCCGGTGGCCGGATCGACCGCACTTCAGGGACTTCGCGACTACGCAAGGATCGAACCGCGTCAATGCATCCTCATCAACGGCGCAGCGGGCGGCGTCGGGTCGTTAGCCGTGCAAATCGCTCGAGCGTTCGGAGCCCGGGTTACCGGTGTCTGCGCAACGAATCACCTCGATTTCGTGCGCTCGATCGGCGCGGAGCGGGTGATCGACTACAC
Source organism: Candidatus Cybelea sp. (assembly GCA_049578945.1). GTDB lineage: Bacteria > Vulcanimicrobiota > Vulcanimicrobiia > Vulcanimicrobiales > Vulcanimicrobiaceae > Cybelea. The sequence goes on from JBAUMX010000101.1 coordinate 88,979, forward strand.
GCGCGAGGACTTTACCTTGGATAGCGCCCGTTACGACGTCATCTATGATTGTGTCGCAAACCGTTCGCTCTCGGATTGCGCGCGCGTCCTGAAGCCGGCGGGAACTTGCGTCATCGCGGGCGCTCCGCATGCGATGTCCAGCGTCGGACTCGTTGGCTATCTACTAGCCCCGCAAATCGCGTCCCGCCGTGGCAGGAAAACGTTCCGCACGTTCGTGGCAAAGATCAGCACCGGCGATCTCGAGGTGCTGGCGCGGCTCGTAGAATCGGGAACCGTCGCGCCGATTGTCGATCGCCGCTACGCGCTGCGCGAAACCGCCGAAGCAGTCGCCTATGTCGAGCGCGGCCACGCTCGTGGCAAGGTGCTCGTCGTGCCCTGACGCGGCGTGTGGCTAGCTTACCGCGGCGATCGCTGCTTTTAGAGCCATCGTACCGTTATAGAGCGCGCTACCCACGATGCACGAGTCCACCGTTACGGGAACGGAAGTCCGCAGCTCGTGAAGGTCATCGATGTTGCGCGCGCCGCCGCTGGCCGTCACTTTTACCTCGGCCGCGTTGGCCACCGCGCACAAGGCCTCGATATCGTAGCCCTCGCCCATCCCATCACGTCGAATTTCGGTGAAGATGATGCGCGAGATGCCCCATTGGGCGACGCGACGGACGAGCGCGTCGCGGTCGACCGGAGTATGCTCCTGCCAGCCGTGCGTAGCAACCTGCGAACCGCGGGCGTCGATGCCGGCGATGACTCGCCCAGCAAAGCGATTCACGATGTTTCGCGCGAGCCGTTCGTCCTCGACCAGCAGCGTGCCGATAATGATCTCCGACGCGCCGGCGGAGAAAGCGTCTTCGGCGTGTTTTACGGCCCGCAGACCACCGCCGGTCTGAACCGGCACGCTGACCGCTTTGCAAATTCGCTCGACCGCTGCGAGGTTCTCGCCGGAACCAAAGGCGCCGTCGAGATCGATCACGTGAAGCCGCTGCGCGCCCGCATCGACGAAGGCCTTCGCGCGTTCGACCGGATCGTCGTCGTACTCGATCTCGGTGGTCGGGTCGCCTTGTTTCATGCGAACGCACCTGCCGCCGCGCAAGTCGATCGCCGGCACGACCAGCATCGGAGGCTTCCGTTAGCCTCGGACGCCGTTTGTCGAGCGCTGTTCGATCGGCACGTAGGGCCCCGTAGCGGGCCCATCATAGGTGGCTTGAGGCCGAATGAGCCGGTTGTCGGCGAGTTGCTCGAGGATGTGAGCGGTCCAGCCCGCGATGCGCCCACACGCAAAGAGACACGTGAACTCGTCACCCGGGATGCCGAGATCGGTGAGAACCGGTGCGGTATAGAAGTCGACGTTCGCGTAGATCGTGTTGCCTGGCTTACGCTCTTGCAAGACCTTGCGGCTCGCCTCTTCGATCGCGTGCGCCGTTTCGTACCAGCGATCGCCACCAACGTGCGTGGCGAGCTCCTTGGCCATCGCCTCGAGATGGCGCGCGCGCGGGTCGCGCACCTTGTATTCGCGATGACCCATGCCCATGATGCGTTGCCCGCGATCGAGGATCGCGCGGACGTACGGCTCGGCGTTCTCGGGCGACTTTACCTCCGATAAGGTGCGGAAGGCCGCGGTTGCCGCGCCGCCGTGGAGATCGCCCTGCAGCGTCGCTAGCGCGGCCGTTACGGATGCGTAGATGTCGGCCCGCGTCGAGGCCGCTACGCGCGCGGCGAACGTCGAGGCATTATACGAGTGATCGGCGAGCAACACCAAGTAGGTATCGAGCGCATCCTCTTCAATTGCGTGCGGGACTTTGCCGGTGCGCATATAGAGGAAGTTTGCGGCTTGTGAAAGATCCGAGCGCGGCGAGACCGGCTCGAGCTCGCGGCGTATGCGATCCCACGCGGCGACGATAGTCGGCATTTTGGCGATCAACTCGATCGCGGTATGAACGTCCGAACGATGCTCGCCCTGCGCGTTGACGAGGGAAAAGAGGCCGAGTCCGCTGACGATCGTGCGAAGCACTTCCATCGGCCAGGCCGTCTTGGGAACGTTCTGCATCGCAGCCAGGAGCGGCTCGGGGAGCGCTCGGCACGAGCCGAGCTCACGCTTGAGGACGTCGAGCTGGTGGCGGTTCGGGAGATTGCCGTAGAGCAACAGGTGCACGATCTCTTCGAAGGTCGCGTTCGGCGCGAGATCGTCGATGTCGTAACCACGGTAGGTTAGGCGCCCGATCTGCCCTTCGACATTACTAAGCTGGGTGGACCCGACGACGACACCTTCGAGACCACGATCGACAACGGTAGGCAAGGATTCCTCCATAAGATGGCGAGCTATAACAACGGGTTCTTTCCCTCGGGCCAATGGTTCGACTCCGCGGCGAGCGCGCCTTGGCAGAGGCATCAGTGGGCCGCCTGGTTGAAAATGGTTGGGCATCATGAACGCATTGGACCTCACGCAACACCCGCCCAGAAGCCCGCGCGAGCTTCTTCCGGGGTTGAATCTGCTGATGGCGGCCCGAACCGTCGATAAGATACGCGCGACGCTGCCCGGCGGCAACATCGGTGATTACCAAATCACCGGCTTCAGCTCGAGCCTCCTCAACGCATTGGAAATTGCCGAGAGTGTCTTGCGCAAGGTTATCGCGCAAGCGCAATCCGACGCCGAGGTCGCGACGTGGATTCGAGAGCATTCCGACCCGGAACGCTATCCCGAAATCAACGCGAAGTTGGAAGGCCGAACGGTCGGCGAGCGCCTGAACGATCCCGGGTTCCTAGCGCGTTACCCGGGCGCGCGAAACCTGCCACCCGAAACGTCGCGGCTCGACCATTTGATCGCCGACGACGCGGAGACGTTCGCCTAGGTACTGCGCGCCCCGCCAAGAGTCCAAAGAAAAATCTTCGACAAGATCACGCCGCAAGCAGAATCCTTCGGAGTCGCCACGAGTCCGGGCGGACCACCGTAAAGGTATCTCCGAGGTCTTAGGCGTCCTCGCAGGAGAGCATCGAGCGCCAGCAGATTCGCCAGTTTCCGTCTTCGAGGCGAAAGACGTACGTATCGTGGCCGCGCTCGGCGCCCTGCTTGCCGCCGAATTCGTAGCGTATCCGCCAGGCCATCGTGGCGACAGCGATCCCATTGAAGAGATCGACTTGCGGGTCGTCGATGGTCAGGTCGACGATCTTCGCGTTGCGCGCAAAGTCGGCGTAGCTTTCCGCTACTTGTTCACGTCCCCGAGCGACGCGCGCAAGGCTCGGCGCGGTTACGACGGCGTCGTGTGTAAAATGCGAGCGCACGAGCGCGGCGATCTCATCGGGCGCGGCGCTCTGCCAGGCGCGATTGATTTCCGCGAGAACCGCGGCCGGATCAGGCGACGGCATCGCGCAGATCGGCGCGCGCGCGAGCGTATCCGACGAGCCGGTCGATCAACGCTTCGAACGATATCCCGACCGCGGCGCAGGCATCCGGCATCAAGCTCGCCGGGGTCAGCCCCGGCAGTGCGTTGATTTCCAGCAGATAGGGCCGCTGATCGGGGGTAACGATGAAATCGCTGCGCGAGTAGTCGCGCAGACCGAGCAGCCGATGGGCCGAGAGTGCGAGCATCTGTAAGCGAGCCGCCAGTCCCTCGTCAATCGGCGCCGGAACGATATGGGTGCAGCCGCCTGGTTCGTATTTCGCATCGTAACTGTAGAAACCGTCACGGTTCGCGACGATCTCGAGAATCGGCAGGGCCTCCTCGCCTAAGACGGCGCACGTAAACTCGCGCCCTTGCACGTACTCCTCGGCAAGAATCTGCGAGTACGACTTCGATGCGTCGAGCATCGCAGTGGTCCACTCCTCGTGAGTGTGCACGATCGCGACGCCGGCCGACGAGCCCTCGAAACGTGGCTTGATGACGAGCGGAAGATCGAGCGATCCGGGCAAGAGCGGCAGCGTGCCACCGGCGAGATCGAAGAGATCCCAGACCGGCGTCGGCAGACCTTCGGCGGCAAGCAGCTTTTTGGTGAGGTGCTTGTCCATCGAGAGTGCAGAAGCTTCGAGCCCGCTTCCCGTATAAGGAATCGATAGATACTCGAGCAGGGCTTGAACGTGTCCGTCCTCCCCGCCGGGCCCGTGGAGCGCGATGAAGACGACGTCCGGTTTGAGCTGGCGCAACGCGTCGAAGAAGCGTTCGTCGTAATCGAGCGATTGCGCCTCGTAACCGAGCGAGTGCAGCGCGCGCATAACCTCAGAGCCCGATCGAATCGAGATTTCTCGCTCGGCGCTGCTGCCGCCCATCACGACGGCGACTTTCGCCCTTCCGGTATCACGTTGCATCGATGAAGACTCCGACCAAATGCACTTCGAGCTGAAGTTCCACGTTCCAGCGATCGCGGACCTCACGTCGCACCCGGGCGAGCAGCGTGGCAACGTCTTTTGCCGTCGCGTCGCCGAGGTTGTTGATGAAGTTTGCGTGCAGGGGCGAAACTTCAGCGTTTCCCTCGCGCCACCCCTTGGCGCCGGCCGCTTCGATCAAGCGAGCGGCCTTGTCGCCCGGAGGGTTGCGGAAGCAGGAACCGGCATTCGGCAACGCAATCGGCTGCGTCTTCTTGCGGCGAACGAGGCGCGTCTGCATCTCGGCACGGACGTCGGTCGCGCTCGAGCGCGCGAACTCCAAAAGGACGCGCGAAACGACGACGTCTCGCTCGAGCGTCGACTGCCGGTAAAGATATCGAACGCTGACGGCGTGCGGCTGCGGACGGCTCGGCGACTGCACCCAGACTTCGCGAACGAACTCGCCGATCTCGCGATCGGTGCCGGCGTTCATTCGCAGCGAGCCGCCGATGGTACCGGGAATGCCGGCGAGCGAACCGATGCCGGCCGCCC
>JBAUMX010000102.1:0-4576 GCA_049578945.1 Candidatus Cybelea sp.
GGCGTCGGCAGTCGCGCCGGCGCCGGGCCCGAGCGCGAACGTGCCGGCCGCGACGACGTCACCGCCGGCGGCATTTGCTTGCGCCGAATAAATGCGCAGCCGGTTTCCTTCGATGCCAAGCGTCAAGCTCGCGCGCGAAATGGGAATGCCGCGCAACGTCGCACCGCGCAACGCCAAATTCGAACCCTGCACGAGGATGCGCTGCGGCTCGATTCCGATTCCAACGGCGCCGGCGACGCCGCCGCGCCCGACAATCGCGGTGCCGAGCAACGGCTGCAATCCTTCGAACGTGCCGCGATACGTGCCGTACGCGACGAAGCGCTGCGACGAAAAACCTCCGTGCCCTTCAAACGCGCCCCACGGACCGACTGCGCTAATCGAGTTCACCGCGACGCTGCGAAGCGGGCCGCCAAAAGAGGCGCCGACGCGATCGAACTTTACGTTCTCGATGCTGGCGTCCGCGGCGGTAACCTTGCCGGCCATCACGATGCCGTTACCGGCTCCGCCGCCGGCCAACGCCATCCCGACCGTACGTGAGTCGATCGGCGGCATCTCCGGCAGCACAATTCCCGGAAAGACCGTGTAGTGCCGCGCGCGCATCCGCAGACCGCTCGCAAGCATCCAAAACGCGCTGGTACTATCCGGCCGGTCGAGCAGATAGCCGCCGTCGAAGCTGCCGCGCTCGGTGTGAAACCAAAACGGCACGACGCTCGCTGTGCCGTTGGGGTTCGTATCGACCAGCGCCGCCACGCGCGAAACGCCTCGCGCCGACGCGGCGCTTCCGATTAGGTGAAAGCGCAGATCCGTTCCGGTCGCCGCCGCGTCGACGACGATCGGCTCGTCGCCTAGCATTTCGTCGAGATAAGGAAGGCGGTTCGCCGACCCTTCGACGTGCGCGACGAAGCGTGAGTGAAGTTGCTTTCCGATCTCCAGCGTGCCGTTGAGGCGCATTTTGACGCCGCTGTAGTTGACGCGCAGCGGCGCAAGCGCGACAACGTCGGAATGATAGACGACGCCGGCCTCTAGTGCGCTGAAGGGCAACGCTCGATAACTAGCGCGGGGGGCGTCGACGCGGGCGACGATGACCGGATCGACGACCGGCCCGTGCACGAGCACGCCGAGGTGCGCCGTTCCGGTGATCGGCTGAGCGCTTGCGAACGTGAAGGCCCTGCGCAAGGCCGAGAGGTCGCCCGTTCCGGAGACGCCCAAGCGGAGCTGCGCGGCGCCCGTCAGTGCGCCGGTGATATCGAAGACTCCGCCGTCGATGCGTAGTGGAATGCCGGCCAGTGCCGCGCGCGCGCCTTGAACGAAGAACGTGCCGTCGACGAGCTGCAGGTGCGCGCGAAAATCCTCGACCGGCGCTGCGAGCGCCGTCAATCCGAAACGCACGGAATCGACGTCGAGCCGTAGACCGACGTGGTACTGCGGCGTTTCGTTGGGCGCGACGCCGAGCGCGTAAACGCGCGCGTCGAAGTTTCGGCCGGCGCCGCCGAGTATTCGAATCGCCGCCGTATCGGCGAAATAGTTCGCCAGCGCGCGCACCGGAAGGTAAGGCGCCCGCGCTCGATGCATTGCAAAGCCCGCGACCGCGTCGCTCCTGCCCGAGATCGTAAACGGCTCTCGGCGAGTCTCCTCAAACGCTCCGCTCGCCTGATATCGAGTGAGCGCCGCCGTGTCGACCGCCGCGTCGGCCGTAATGCCGTCGACGCGCAGGTACTTCGCGCTCGAATCGTAGGCCGCCGGCTCGCGCAGCTCGACCTGCGCATCGCGCACGCGCAACGAAAAGCGGAGCGGGACCGGGTTGATCCACTGCGGCGCCGGCGGACCGGGCGGCGCGCGCGGGATATTGAAATTGAAACTTCCGTCGCGGAACCGGAGGAGCGTCAGCTTGGCGCCATCGATTTCGATCGCGCGCAAGCCGAACCGACGGGCGCTCCCCGGCAAGAGATCGCGCAGCGAGTAGTGCAGCGCGATTCGGCTTGCGTCGAGTATGGTCTGACCCTCGCGCTCGACGCGCACGCCGGAGAGAAGCGCCGAGTCCCGCCCGACGTTGAGTTGCGCGATTTGGATGGTGTATCCGGTCGCGAGGCCGCCGCCTTCTTGAATTACATAGCGCAGCACCTCGTCGCGCCGTGCGACCGCAAGCGAGAGAACGATTATCGCGGCCAGCAGGCCGATCGCAAAGCGTTTGCGCACTTGAAGCTCTTGGGGTTCCTATACCCCCTGCGCAGAGCTATGCCCCGCTAGACTTAACGGGTTTCTAAAGGAAGCCGCTTATAAATCTAAGCTTTTTACGCTTTTGGCGTACTCGAAGATGTACTGCTTGCGGGGTTCTACTTTGTCGCCCATCAGATCGGTGAATATTTGCTCGGCTTCGACCGCGTCTTCGACGGTGATCTGTTTGAGCCGCCTGTGACCGACTTCCATCGTCGTCTCCGCGAGCTGCTCGGCATCCATCTCACCGAGGCCCTTGTATTGTTGAATGACGAAATCTTTGCCGTCTTCGCCGACGATCGATTTCATCTCGGCGTCGTTGAAGGCCCACCATTGCTTCTTGCCCCGACGGATTCCGTAGAGCGGAGGCTGTGCGATGAAAACGTGTCCCTCCTCGACGAGCGGACGCATCTGCCGATAAAAGAACGTCAAGAGCAGCGTCCTGATATGCGAGCCGTCGACGTCGGCGTCGGTCATGATAATGATCTTGTGATAGCGCAACTTTTGCACGTTGAACTCGTCACCGAAACCGGTTCCGAGGGCCGTGATCATCGTGCGGATCTCTTCATTGGCCAGCACCTTGTCGAGCCGAGCTTTTTCGACGTTGAGAATCTTTCCACGCAGCGGGAGAATCGCCTGATTGTTAGGATCCCTCCCGCCCTTTGCCGTTCCGCCGGCCGAATCGCCTTCCACCAAAAAGAGCTCGCTCTCGGCCGCGTTCGTATTCTTGCAATCGACGAGTTTGCCGGGCAGTCCCGAACCCTCAAGCGCATTCTTGCGCCGAGAGAGATCGCGCGCTTTTTTTGCGGCGTCGCGCGCGCGCTGAGCCTGCATGCACTTTTCGATGATGGTGCGCGCGTACTTGGGGTTCTCCTCCAAGAAAAAGTCGAGCCGCTCCGAAACGAGTCCCGCGACGATGCTGCGCACCCTGGCGTTGCCGAGTTTCGTCTTCGTCTGCCCTTCGAACTGCGGGTCCTGCAGCTTGACCGATACGACCGCGGTCAACCCTTCAACCACGTCGTCGGTCGAGAGTGAGTTGTCCGACTCCTTGAGCATGCCGCGCTTGCGAGCGTAGGTGTTGACGGCGTTTGTGACGGCCTGCCGAAAACCCTGAAGGTGCATGCCGCCCTCGATCGTGCCGATGTTGTTCGCATAAGAGAAGATCTGGTCGGCATAGGCGCCGGTATACTGCATCGCGACCTCGACGTCGACGCCGTCGCGCTCCGCGTGCGTCGAAATGATCGGATGCAGCGGGTCTTTCTTCTCGTTCAGCCACTCGACGAACGAGACGATGCCGCCGTCGAAAGTGTAGTTTCGCTCGCGCACCGATTCGCCGCGCTCGTCGCGCAGCGTAATCGAGAGCCCACGATTGAGGAAGGCCAGCTCGCGCAGCCGTTTTTGCAGAATGTCCCAGTGGTACTCGCTCACCTCGAAGATCTCGGGGTCGGGTTTGAACCACTGCAGCGTGCCGGTGCCGTCGGTTCTGCCGATCTTCTTTAGCTTTTGCACGGTCACGCCGCGCTCGAACTTCATCTGCCAGATGAACCCGTCTCGCTTGACTTCCGTGATCATCCATTCCGAAAGCGCGTTGACGACCGAGATGCCGACACCGTGGAGGCCGCCCGAAACCTTGTAACCGCCCTTACCGAACTTTGCGCCGGCGTGCAGAATGGTCATCACGACTTCGACCGCGGGCAGCTTCTCCTCGGCATGCACGTCGATCGGAATGCCGCGCCCGTCGTCGGTGACGGCGCAAGAACCGTCCTTATACAGAACGACGCTCACGTTGCGTGCGTATCCCGCCAGCGCTTCGTCGACGGCATTGTCCACCGCTTCATAGACGAGTTGGTGCAAACCGCGCTCGGCGGTGTTGCCGATGTACATGCCGGGGCGCTTGCGCACGGCCTCAAGCCCGCGCAATACCTCGATTTGCTCGCCGGTATAGTTCGTTGTCATTACGTTCTTTGTTTATTTTTCCGCACAGCGTCGCCTTTATGCGACGGCGCTTCGTAAAGGAGTTCGTGCAGCTCGTCGCCCAGGACGTTGCGCACCGTTGCCGGCATGATATCTTCAGGCGCGATCTTGCTGCGCAAAAGTACGTACGAACTCGCAACGAGCCGTTCGCGCCCGTCGCGCGAGAGCTGCTTGTGGTTCCGAGCCTGCAACAGCATACCCCACCAGCGGGAAAGCAGCAGGGTGCGAATCCGCTCGTACTCCTCTTCCCGTAACCCGTCAACGAGCGCCGCCGTTCCGCGGTAGCCGAGCCACGGCGCCTCGAAGAGCAGGCGCGCCGTTGCTGCGGCGCGTTCTTGCCCCTGCGCGACGGCGCAGGTTGGGCAGAGCCGTTCGGCCACTGGAGCGA
>JBAUMX010000103.1:0-6612 GCA_049578945.1 Candidatus Cybelea sp.
GACGACACGTCCTCCGATGTAGGGGCCGATGCTGCGCCAGCGCAACGCACTCATCGGCTGCGGCGCCGAAGATGCAGCGCCTGCTTGGACCGGCGCAATCAAAAGCAGGGTTGTGAGCGCGATGCAACACGATTGCTTCATCTTCGCTCTAATCGCGCACAACCGTATTTGAAACCTCTTGCGGCCCGCGTGCCGTCGGAGGCGACGGCGGCCCCTTCACGCAGGAGGTGACAAAGCACGCCACACAAAAATGACGGTCCTGCATTTTATCAAATGCCGGCTCCAAGCGCTTCGTCAATCGCCTGCTCCTGGCTCATTTGTGCCCCCTCATTCATGAGGCTTGCGAATTGTTCGGGACCCACCACGCTGCATAGGAGCACCGACGCCCGTTCGTATTCCTGTCGATCGAGAAAATCGCGTGGCGATCCAAGGGCGGCGAGATGCGCGTCGATGAAGCCGAAGAGGCGACCGGCGCGCGCGCATGGCTCAGCTCGGCGCTCAGGATCGCGTTGTGCTCGCAGTATCGCGACCACTGCGAGCTTCTGCAGCGCGCGCGCGACGTGGGTAGTTAAATGCAGCTCGCTTGAGAAGATGACCGCTTCGCGCGCGTAGGACTCCGCCCCATCATAGTCAGCCATGGAGATGCAACACGCCGACACGGTGGGGAGAGCATACACGAGCGTGTTGTCCTTATAGGCGCGCAGGGCTGGTAGCACATCCAACGCGCGCCGAAAGGCGAGCTCGGCGTTGCCTGCGTTAAGCTCGACCTCGGCGAAATCGGTCGCGACCGCCTGTGCCGCATAGCGATATGCCCCGGTGGCGTTATAGATCGCGAGTGCCTCAGCAAGGTGCCCACGGGCGGTGGTGAAATCGCCGTTACCGAGGCAGACCTGACTCGTGACGCGAAGGGCGTAACCGAGGTGATTACGAGAGCCGAGCTCCCGAAGTCGTGCTAAAGCTTCAAGTACTATCGGCTCTGCTTCTTTACTTCGTCCGAGGTTCTTGAGAGCGTTGGCCAAATAAACCTGGGACCGAGCGATCCCAAACGCATCGCCAACGTCTCGGTACAGCCCGAGAGCCTTCTCGCTACTCGTGCGCTCCATTTCAGCCTCGGCCAAAACGTTAGCGACGGCTGCGCTTGCACAATTGATACTCGCCAGCGTTCTGGTTCCCGTTTCTTTATCGGCGAGGTCAAGGGCCAGCGCGAGCCAACGGCGCCCTTCCACAGGTGCGTATCCGGTCCATAGCAACCACAACTCGCCTGCTAGGCGTTGACCTAATTCGACATCGCCGCGAGCAGCGAGCGCCCACTCGAGAGCTGCTCGCCAATTGTCCAGTTCCCGTCGCGCGCGCTCGCGCCAGACGGAGTCAGCCCCGGTCTCCCTCGCGGCATTGACCTGATTGGCGATCTCGAGATAGACGCGTGCATGACGCCGCGCCACCGTTTCCAGTTCATCTCGTTCTGCCAGCTTCTCACGCGCGTACGCTCTGAAGGACTCCAAGAGGCGATAGCGCGGCTCCATGCCTTCAAAGTCAGCTATGACCAATGACTTGTCGACCAGCGATGACAGCACGTCGAACACCTTGGCTTCTGGGGTTTCCTCGCTGCTGCAGACCGCTGCTGCGGCTGCAAGTTCGCAGCCGCCCGCGAAGACCGAAAGACGGTCGAGCAGGCGCTGCTCCTGCGGAGAGAGCAAATCATAACTCCAATCGATCGCCGCGCGCATGGTCTGCTGCTTCGGGAGCGCCATGCGTTCGCCGCCGGTAAGAATCCCAAGGCGGTCTTCAAGCTTCTCAACGAGGCCTTTAAGCGGTAGCACGTTCACGCGAGCGGCCGCCAGTTCGATCGCCAGTGGAATGCCGTCCAGGCGCCGGCAGATATCTGCAACGAGTGTTTCGTTTTTGTCGGTGAGCGCGAAGTGAGCGTCGGCGGCTTTGGCGCGATCGGTAAACAGTGCGATCGCATCATTCGCGGATAGCGAGGGTAGCCGGTACGCGCGTTCCCCAGAGTCCCTGAGCGTTTCGCGGCTGGTGGCTAGAATCCGAACGCGCGGGCAGTTTTGCATCAAGGCGGCCGCAACGTTTGCTGCCTCTGCTATGACGTGCTCGCAGTTGTCGAGAATCAGCAGCAAACTCTTGTTCTTCAGGTACGCGGTCAGCGTCTCGAGCAACGAGTGATGCGGCACTTCTTGCACGCCCAGCGCCAAGGCGACCGCGGTCGTTACCAGGGACGGATCACGTATTGGCGCGAGTTCGACGAAGCAGGCAACACTGTCGGCGGAATCGCGCAACGCAGTGGCAACCTGCAACGCCGTCTGGGTCTTACCGATACCTCCAGCACCGGTGAGCGTGACGAGCCGATGCTCGCGTACCAGAGCAGCGATCTCATCAAGTTCGATCTCGCGCCCGACGAAGCGCGTCAGCGCAAGCGGTAGGCTTGCAGTCCCAACGCTTGGCCAGGGGCCGACCGTCACGGAGGTCTCACCCCGGCGTCGCGGCGATGCGGCGCGTGCGGCAGCTGATTCGAACGCCCGGCGTTGCTCGTCGCTCAGCGCCAGCGCGTTCGCAAGGAGCGCGAGCGTTTCACGTCGCGGAGTGCGGCGATGACCGCGTTCGAGCGCGCTGATTCCGTCTAAGCTGAGCCGAGCACGCTCAGCAAGAGCCCCCTGCGAGAGTCCCGCATCGAGTCGGTAGCGCCGCAAGAGCACCCCAAAATCCGACGAGCCGGGTTCCAGGCCCCCGTCTTCCATCGCGTTTGGCAGTTTCGTGGCACCGTCGGCCACATCCTCAGAATCCCCACGTCGGCAACTGTGCGGATAAGCTGTCGGAATGTCCGTTCCGGCGACTAGCGCTCGGCCTCAACATAGCAGACATGAGGATGGCCGTCTTCACGGAGGAGACTGCGAAATGAGACGCTCCCGTCACGTGCTCAGTTTTTGCGCTGCTTCTGCGATGCTCGCAGGCTGCGGAGGATCGCAGCCGCCTATCGGAGGTCCTGGACTGACACTGCAAGGCGGCACTGCACCCGACCTCGACGTGAACCGCGCATCGGCGCGTACGTCAACCAAATCATGCCCCGCCGCAGCCTGCATCTACGTCTCGAACGGAGCGGCCGACGGAAGTATTACGGTGTACGCCGCAAACGCCACCGGCAACGTCAGGCCGTACAGAACGATCGCTGGAGCGAAGACCGGCCTAACGAATCCATCGGGAGTCGCCGTTGACTCACGAGGTAAGGTCTACGTTATCAAAGCGGCAGGTGACCCGGTCCTAGTGTTCTCCGCGACGGCCCATAGCGATGTCTACCCGCTTCGCAGCATCATGACGCGTTCTCAACAGCTCTCAGGCATCGCTCTCGATGCGAATCGGAATGTCTATGCAAGCAATATTAAAATCATTGGCCAATGCAGGTCCGGATGCCGTTTGAAGGGGTACGTGACTGAGTACGCCGCCGGTTCGCGCGGAAACGTACCGCCGATCCGCACTATTCGCGGCAGGAAGACCAGATTGTTCAATGTTGGCGGCATCAGCGTCGACAGTATTGGGAACGTATATGTCGCGACTACCCCATCCTGTCGGACCTCCAACCAGTGCAGGGGGAAAACCGCAATCTTAGTTTACGGGCCGGGCGCGCACAGGGACGCCGCCCCCTCCTGGATGCTTAGCGGGTCACAAACTAGACTTATCCACCCGAATGGTGTCGCGGTAGACGACGCCGGGAACGTATACGTCTCCGACGTTGGTAGCGTGTATGGCAGCGTGTATGTCTATGCCTCGGGGCAACACGGAAACGTTGCTCCCATCCAAGCCATTTCGGGACCGAAAACGAATTTGGTCACTCCATTGTCGGTCGCTGTAGATACCGTGCATCATATCTATGTAGCAAACTCCCAGGCCGCGGGTACCGTGACCGTCTATGCCGCCGGTGCGACAGGCAATGTTGCGCCGATACAAACCATCGGCGGCCCGCGCACCGGGCTCGTAATCCCATTCGGGATAGCGGTCCACTGACGCGCTCCCATGCCACGCAATCGCAAGAGCGTCTTGCGCCTGATTGTGGCCCAGACTTGTTCGTTACGGCGGTCGCCGGCAGTGCGATGATCGCTCGAGAGAGGAGCAGATAAATGAAGACGGTTTGTTCTGCCTCATGTGGCTTATGGATCGTTGTTATAGCGCTCGCGAGCTGTGGCGGTTCTCAGCCCGGATCGAAAGTTACGGGCGTCGTACCTTCGGGTATCGACCGCTTTACGACAGCTTCGCTGCAGGGAAATGGTAAGGTCGTACCGGTTTGCCGGGACAAGCGGCCAGGGCGCGCGGAGTGCGCGGCGCTTCTCTTAAATGGACGGCCGATAGCCGATGGAGGCTCGGGACCGCTCGGCGGTTTTACCCCGGCTCAACTCGAGTCGGCATATAATCTTCCGTCCTCAACGAAAGGTGCGGGACAAATTGTCGCGATCGTTATCTGGAACGACAATCCCAACGTCGCTTCAGACCTTGCGTTCTATCGCTCCTACTTTGGCTTACCTCCAGCCAACTTCTACAAATTCAATCAAGAGGGGCAGCAGAGTAACTACCCCTCGGGCGACAAGGACGTTGGCCTTGAGATCGACCTCGACGTCGAGATGGTCTCGGCCAGCTGCCCAAACTGCACTATCTATCTCGTCGAGGCAAACTCCAATGGCGCCGCCGATCTCGACGCTGCAGAAGCCGCAGCTGTAACGCTCGGTGCGCATATCGTCAGCAACAGCTGGTTTTGCATGCTGGGCTGCGGTCAAATGGAACCGTACTTCGATGCTCCCGGCGTTACGTATCTTGCCGCTGCCGGCGACTACGGCTACGCCAGCTATTCTCCGATGGCTTTCGGGAGCGTCGTATCGGTCGGCGGCACGCATCTCGTGCAAGGCAGCGGAAAACGCGGCTGGACCGAGACCGTGTGGGGCGGCTCTGGGTTCGCTCCCTGGGGGACTGGCGGCGGCTGCTCCGGTCAGCCCAAGCCGTCGTGGCAGCACGACCCAGGCTGCGCGTTTCGGACGGGCAACGACGTGGCGGCGATCGCCGATTCGTTCACCGGCGTTTCGCATTATGATACGTACGGTCATTCGGGCTGGGACATCGCCGGCGGCACGAGCGTTGCGACGCCGCTTATTGCCGGGGTCTTCGCGCTCGCGGGCAATGCGACGTCGCAAAACGGCGGCCAGACGTTCTGGGAGAAGAAGCACGAGAACCCCAACGATCTCAACCCCGTCTTGCGGGGCAGCAATGGCTATTGCTCTCCGACGTATCTCTGTATCGACGGAACGCACGAGTACAAGGACTACGGCGGTCCAACCGGTTGGGGCACGCCCAACGGCATCGGCGCCTTCTAAGCCATCCGTCAAGCAATTAAGGGGGAACGGATTATGCGTATATCAGTAGCAGTTGTGGAATTCATCGCGGCAACCGCAGCAATCGCCTTCGTCGCGGCGTGCTCGCGCGGATCGCAGCCAGGTCCGCCGATCCCATCGGACGCTCGCGCGATTTCGACGCAGCCGCAAACGTTGTCGGGGCTGGCGCGAAGCGGCCGCTCCCCCACGGCTCTTGCGCTTATGCGGCTCGGTCAGTCCGCACCGCGCGCGATCGAAGCGGGGAAGAAGATTGGTTTGAAAGATCTGTACGTTGCCGGCTACTTCCCAGAGAAACTCGTCATCCTAAAGAACACAACCTACAAGAACGTCGGCACCATCTCCAAGGGCTTGGTATCCCCAGACGGCGACTTCGTTGATACGTCTGGTAACCTGTACGTCGCTGACTACGACGGCGTCGACGTCCAGGAATACAAGCCCGGCGGCAAGTCGCCCACGTTCACCTACAGCGCCGGCATGACCGACCCAGTCAACGTAAGCGTTGACGCACGCGGCAACGTTTACGAGGCCGATTACGACGGCCACCTCGTCAACGAGTATTCCCAGAAAAACGACACCGTCATTAATTCGTGTCCGCTTGCCGGCGGCGCCGAGGGTGTCGCCGTCGACGGGAACAACGACGTGTTTGTCGACTACAACCTGATGCCATCAGGCCCTGGCCTGATCGTCGAGTACAAAGGCGGCCTTGCAGGCTGCCAACAGACAGAGATTCATGTTCCTCTCGACTTCGCGGGCGGCATGGTTCTCGATGCAAAGGGCAAGCTCATCGTGTGTGATGAGGACGCACCCGCGGTTGACGTGATCGCCCGGCCGTACTCGAAGATCACGCCGCTCGGATCCGGCTATATGCTTCCATTCCACATTACGCTCAACAGGGATAACAAGCTCGCCTTTGTGGCGGACGCTTACGACGTGTACGCCCTCAACTATCCGAGCGGCTCCCTTGCTGCAACGATCGGTAGCGCAGACGGTCTAACGTATCCGGCCGGCGCCGTCGATAGCGAAAACGCAGTTTACTGACGGTCGAACTCTTCGATCGATTGCGGTCATGCGGTCGCCCGGCGCAACCTTCGTCGACACGACCGCCTTTCTGCCCACATGCAAACCGCACAAGAACTCAACCGCCGGCCGTCGCCGGCAGCTCGCCCCCACCCGCTCGCCTATCTCGGCGGCCTGCTCTGGATGGCATCGTGGGATACCAACCACATCT
>JBAUMX010000104.1:0-10317 GCA_049578945.1 Candidatus Cybelea sp.
AGGCCCGCTGCGAGGACGTTACGGACGGCCTGCCGTTGTTGACCGAGGCGAGCTGGTTGCGATCTCGACCCGCGATATTCGCCTGGTCTTTCTGCGCGGTCGTGGGCGCTCTGCCGTTTTTGCGCGAGGTGATTTGGCCTTGAGTCGGTCGAGCGGTGGTTCCACCCTTCCCGCCGTTGAAGCTAACGTTCTTGCAGTTGTTGCAGACGTTGTTCTTGTTGATGACCGTTTTGTTATAAGTGTTGTGGATGTTCGTGGTATTGACTCTGGTGACGGCCGTGTTGTAGCTGAAGTTGTTGCCGTTCCACGCGCCGCCGTAGAAGCCGGTGCCGGGGAACCCAAAGCCGTAGTTGATGCCGCCGTAGAAGCCGACGGTGGCGCCCCAGTAGCCGGTGTTCCAGCCGAAGCCGCCGCCGCTATAGCCCCAGTAGCCGGGCGTCCAGTACTGGCCGACGGACGGCGGAGCGACCCAGGTGCCCGGAACCCAGTAGTAACCGGCCTGGCCCCACGCCCAGTAACCCGGAGTCCACATGTAGTTTGGATAGGGTGCCGGGGGTTGCGAAACATACGGCAGCGGCGGTGGCGGCTGCCCGACCGAGAAGCCGACGCCTACGCTGAACTGCGCCGGCGCTGCCACCGGCAGCGCGGCGATTAGAATAGTTACGATGATTGCGGAAAGCGATCTGGTGATTTTCACTGTTACTCCTTTTCCATAAACCATTATATCCCAACAAACCCGGCTTGCGGGGGGCGCTCGCTAGCGGTTTCACAGGATTCTTACCCCGTAATCAGGGGCTGCTAACTCGATCCTCACCACACTCTCACCGTCACATGTCGTCAACGCTCGGTAAGCCTGGAGGTCACACCACCTTGATAGGCTGCCCACATGTTCGACGTCGGTGAGTCTTTGCGAGACGCTTTCTCCAACGCAGAGAGCCGTTTGCGTGATGCGCAAGCCTCGGTCGCTCGTGCGAATTCAGGCGAAGAGGCTGGCGGCTCGGCCGATGCGGCGATGGCGCGGACCGCGCAGGGGGCGATCTTTACGGAGGCGCTGCTCGCCGCCGAGCGAGCCAGGCTCGAGGAGATCAAGGCGGTGACAAAGTGAAAATCGATTTACTCGACGCGGCCGCGGGCGGCATGGACGCGCAACGTGCGGCGCTGGACGTCGCGGCCCGTAACGTTGCCGCCGCCGAAGCGGCGGGCCCCAACGGTGATTACGCACGAATGATTCCGGTCTTTCGAATCGTTGACTCCGACGATGGTGAGGCGCGCGTGGAGTTCGCCGGCACGCACAGCGAGCTCGGTACCAACGTCGACATTCTCACCGAGATGATCGCCGTGATGAATGCCTCGCGCGCGTACGAGTCCGACGCGTCGATTTTTGAAACCGGCAAGAGGCTCGCAGAGAAGACGATCGATCTGGAGCGACTGTGAGAGTCGAGCCACTGCTGCCCGACGCGCCAACACTGCCGGATCGCATCGGCGACGGCCTCGGATTTTCACAAGCGCTCGATGCCCTGGGCGACGCTTTGAGCGGAGCCTCGAGCGCCGAAGACGATTTTGCGTACGGCAGAGGAACGCTACACGACGCGATCTACGAGCGCGCGCGAGCCGACGTCGCACTCTCGGTCGCGACCGCAACCGCCCAGCGCATCGCACAAGCCGTACAATCCATTTTGAACATGCAAGTGTAGGGGCACGGTGCAATCCGCGGCGCAACTGCTCGTCAGGTGGGGAGCCATGCCGAAAGCGATTCGGCTCGTCGCGACCACGTGCGCGCTGGGCGCGCTCGCGCTGGCCATCGCTGCGGTGATCGTGGCACATCCAGCGCGCACGCCGCTCTTTGCGGCCCCGCTTCATCCGGATCAGATCGGGGAAGTCGAGGAGCGTCTAGCCGCCTGGCGCGTTCCATTTACACCGACGAGCGAGAACGTCGTGGTGGACGCCGTTCGCCGTAACGATCTCTTATTGAGACTCTCGCTCGCCGGCGTGCCGCGTCCCCATCTGGCGAGCACGGGCGAGGCGCTGACGAACATCGGCGTGCTGACGCCGCAGGCCGTCATCGAGGCACAGACTCGGGCCGGGCTCTCGGGCGATATCGAAGCCGGATTACGCGGCATCGATGGCGTCGACGACGCTCGAGTCATCGTTGCGCCCGCGAAGGCCCCGGAGTTTGCCGATGAGTCGGCGCACGATGCGAGCGCTTCGGTGCGGCTGCAACTGCGCGCTGGAGCTCGGCTCTCGCGGCAAGCCGTCGCCGGCATCCGCGCATTCGTAGCGGCGAGCGTACCGCAGCTGGAACCGGCGCGCGTAACGATTCTCGACGATCGCGGTATCGCGCTCGGAGACGACGCGGCGGGAGGCGACGAAGCCTCCGATTTGCAGCGCTCGCTGCAATCCGCACTCGATTCGGCTTTCGGCACGGGAGCGACGATCGTCCGCGTTCGCGCGGAATACGATGCCGCGCGAACTTCGGAGCACGTCATGCGCCGCGCGCCGGTCGGCGTGGCACCGATCGAGCGCGCGCAGCACAACGAGAGCTACGATGGCGGCGGTAAGCGCTATCGAGGGCTGGAAGCGAGGGAAGATCGCGGCAGCGAGACGCACGAGTCGCTCGCGCTCGTCCCGGCCGGCGTACTCAAGCGCCTTTCGACCGCCGTCTTTGTCGATCAAGATCGGTCGCTGGATCTTGCGAAGGTTCGCGAACTCGCCGGCGCGACGCTCGGTTACGACGGCCGCCGTGGCGACACGCTCGCGGTCGAGGCGTTCGATTTTCATCGCGAACTGGTAGCAAAGAAAGATGCGTGGTGGCTGCTTTACGGCGCAATCGTGCCGCTAGCGCCGGCACTCGTTCTGGCAATCGGGCTCGTGGCCTGCGTGCGCGTAGCTGCGCCGGCGCTCGCGTCGCTGGTGCAGACGCTCGTCGAGCGCGCAATCGTTGAACGCACCTCGAAAGCGGCTTCGGGTTTTCCGCCGGCGCGGGTCCGCAGCATGCTCGAACGCGAGCCTCCCCACGCAGCGGCCGCGATCATCAGCGCGCTTCCAGCCGCAACGGCTACGGCGGTTTTGGAGCTCTATCCGCCCCACGAGCGCGAGGCGATCGTCGACCGCATGCAGCGCCGTCATTCACCCTTAATCCCGGATGCCCACGAGTTGCTGCGCCGACATGGCTGACGAGTTCGTGCCGCTCGCGCTCTTCCTACGACCCGCAGTCGGCGAGCCGGCGCCCGAGCGCACGCCGGCCGCAGCACCGCCGCCGATCGAGATTGCGCTTCATTCGCCGGAGCACGAAGAGGCAGTGCGCGCGGCCCGTCGCTTCCGCGCCGCGCTGGCCGATGCACTCGACGCAGCTCTCCAAGAGTTGTTGCGGAGGATCGCAAGCGAGGTGTTGGCACGTGAGCTCCGACTTGGGGGCGCCGACCTTGCCACGATCGTTTCGAGCGCTTTCGATCGTCTCGCCGGCGAGCGCATTATTTCGGTTCGCGCTCATCCGCAGGACTGCGCCGCGCTGGCAGCCTTACCGATCGAGGGCGTTCCCGACAACTCGTTGACGCCGGGTGACGTGCGTCTCGAGTTGCAATGGGGCACGATCGACCTCACGCTGGAGGCTCGGCTCGACGCGGCACTGGCCGCGTGGGCCGGCGTGACTGCGACGACGCGCCCGCTCGGAACGTGCGCGTTCGGTCGCGCGATCGACGCGTACGGTGTACCGCTCGACCGAGGACCGCTGCTGCGCGGACCCATGGCGCGAATAGAGCTGCGTTCGCCACGCCCCGACGATCGCGTATCGCTTGCAACTCCGCTTTGGACCGGCATCCGCGTTATCGACGGTTTGCTCACAATCGGCCGAGGCGCTCGCATCGGACTCTTCGGCGCGCCGGGTGCCGGCAAGACGACGCTGATCGAGGCGACCGTTGCCGGTTGCGCCGCCGACGCGGTCGTCGTCGCCCTCGTCGGAGAACGTGGGCGCGAAGCGCAGCGTTGGATAGAACGCCGCAACGACTGGATGACCGTCGTCTGCGCCACCAGCGATCGACCGCCCCGCGAGCGCGTCATGGCCGCGCACGTCGCGGCCGCCCAAGCGGGAGCGCTGCGCGAGCGCGGCTTGCACGTGTTACTCGTTCTCGACAGCCTGGCTCGCTTCTCGGGAGCGTTGCGAGAGATTGCAATCGCCGCCGGCGAGAGTGCCGGGCGTGGCGGCTTTCCACCGAGCGTCTTTGCTCAAATGGCGTGCCTCGTGGAAGTCGCCGGCGCGACCGAGCACGGTTCCATCACGTTGATCGCAACCGTAATCAACGATGGCGACGATCGCGATCCGGTCAGCGAAGCGGCGCGATCCCTGCTCGACGGTCACGTCGTGCTCTCACCACGGCTGGCCGCTGCCGGACGATTCCCGGCCGTCGACGTCCCGGCGAGCGCGAGTCGCACGATGGATGCGGTCACCGATGCCTCTCATCTGCGCGCTGCGCGCAGAGTTCGGCGAGCGCTGGCGTTGCTCGAGCGGATCGAGGATGCGCGCGCGGTCGGGATCGAGCCGGCCGACCGCGCCGCGCGTGCCGCAATCGTCAACGAGAACCGCATAGAAACGTTCCTTCGCCAAGGAGCTACCGCGTCGGCGTGCGATGCGACGCTCTCGGAACTGGCCGAGCTCGCCGCGCTTTTGGACGACGTCGATGAAGATCGGTAGTGAATTCGCCGCGGTCGTGCGGCGAATGGACGAGATCGCGGCAGCCCTTAGCTTCGATGCTCCGGCGTTCGGGGCTGCGGTCGCGGCGACCGGATCGGTTTCGCGTGCCGCCATCGACGACTACGTCCGCTCCAACGCGCGGGCCGCGGGCGTCGATCCCGAACTGATCGAGGCGATCATCGCGAACGAGTCGGGATTCAATCCGAAAGCAACGTCGCGGGCGGGCGCTCGCGGCTTGATGCAACTCATGCCTGAGACCGCTGCCCGCCTTGGCGTTCTCGATCCGTACGATCCCGCCCAAAACGTCCGCGGCGGTACCCGCTATCTGCGCAGCCTGCTCGACCGGTTCGGCGGCGTCGAACTGGCAGTGGCAGCCTATAACGCGGGCGCCGGCGCCGTCGAACGGTACGGCGGGGTCCCTCCGTACACCGAGACCCAAAACTACGTTCGCAACGTGTTATCGCGCTACCGAGAGCTGCGCTCGAAACAAACAGGCGGCGTTCTCAAGCTGGAAACGTTGCGATGAGCGATCGATCAAAGGTTGCCGCGATGATTGTCCGATGATGACCGCGCAACTCGAGGTAAGCATTCTCGCGGCGCCCGTCGCAGCGATCGACCCACGCACACTCTCGCAGGCCTGGTACTCGGCGTTGCGATTTGGGCAGTTGGCGTCGCCGGACTCTGTCATTCGAAATCACGCGAACGGCACCCAGCCTCTTAGCAACCGCTCGACCGCGCCGGCCGCTTCGCAAGCCTTGCGCTCCAGGCAGGGCGATCGGCTTCCCGTCGCGGCCGAGCAACCCAAACGCCGCGCCGTTGCGGGTAGCGATTCGTGGAATAACGCCGTGCGGTAGCGCGCAGCGCGTACGCTCCTGGCGGAGCGGATCGAGCGCGCGTTCGCCGGTCCGAACGCTCGCCCCAAACGGGCGACGTTTTCGATGGGGCGCGGAAGGGCGCGCGTCGTGGTTATCCTTCAAACGAGCGGAAAACGGAGTATGCTGCTCGCGCTCTGCCGGCCGGAGCTGCGCGCGATGGTCGGCCGCGCTTTGGCGCAGGCACGCTGCGCGTTAGCGGCTCGCGGCCTTGCCGTCGAGCCGGCGGGAGATTGCGAATGTTCCTAAGTTCGACTCTGAGCGCTGCGCTCGACCGCGTCGCCGAACGCGCCGCCGACGCGCGTCGAGCGTTCACGCCCGGAGCGATTCCGCAACACGACGACGTCGCGACGCCCGGAACCGCTTCGGACCTTACCGTAGATCCGCTCGCGGTCGTTGCTCCCGATGGCGCCTACTTCGTAACCAACGACGATGAAGGCGCTAGGGCATACACGCGCGACGGCGCGTTCACCATCCACGGCGGCAAACTGACCGATGCGGACGGCCGCGCGATCCTCGGGGTGCGTACGCCGGGCGGCGCGCTCGGCGATTTGACTCTCGATCGCGTCGACAACGCGTTGGGAAGAATCAGCGGCCTCCACGTCGAGCGCGATGGAAGTCTCGTTTACGGTCGCGAGGTGGTCGATCCACGCAGCGGCGCAAAGGAGCCGCAACGCGTCGTCGTCGGCCGCATCGCGCTCGTGCGATTTCCGGCCGGAACGAAGCTCGACACGAACGATGGAACGCACTGCGCTGCACCCCCGGGTGTCGTTCCGGCGAGCGGCTTGCCGGCCGACGGAACGTTTGACTCGCTCTTACCGATGCATCGCGAGCGCAGTCGGATCGACGTGGACCAGAGTTTGATCCGTCTCAAAGAAGCTTACCTGGCCTTCGATGCATTGCGGGCGGCCGAGACTGCAAAGGCTCACGTCGGCAAGACGACGATGGATCTTCTTAAGTGAGATGGTTGAGTCTTTGCGCTGCGTTTGAAGATCGAACCGTCAGAGCTGGGGCAAAGCGATTGCGGCAAGTCCGCTTTGAAGCGCGCTCATCACTGCCGATCGGCGCGGCGTGCGTGGTCGCAAACGGCGTGCGCGAGACGCTGAGCTCGCTCCTGGATGCAGCAGTCGCACTTCGCCTCTTTGCGCCTTCGATTCCAACGCCGCAAGCGTGGCCGATCGTACTTCGCAAAGCCCTCCTCTACCGTCTTCGCGGTAACGTTGCCGACGCTGCGATCGTGCTGAGATCGCCCGACGCGACCGCGCTTGCGGCAGCGCTCTTCGGAGAACCTCGCGTCGCCGCTTCGGACCGGGCGCTCTCGCCGATGGAACGCGACCTTCTGGATCGGGCCGTTACCGCGGTGGCGGGAAACCTGGCCGTTGTTTGCGGGACTCCGGAGGGCCGTTTCGTCGAGCGCGTGGCCGAAATCCGGGGATTTCCTACCTACTTCGAGCTGTCGATCGAAGAGCCGGTCGCAGCTCGGATCGGCATCGCTCTTTCGCGCGACCCATTGCCGGAGGCGCGCGGCTGTTTTGAGGCCGCGCACCTGGCCGCAGTAAGGCTCACGGCGGTCGCCTCGCTCGATTTGGGGAAGAGCGAAGCCGCCGAGGTCGCGCGTCTGGCCCTCGGCGCGATCGTTCCCATCGAGCCCGTCAAGCTTCATCGCTGCGCTTTGAGTGTGGCCGGGCGAAGAGTCGCTCGCGGGACTTGCGGCATCCGCAACGGACGCCTCGCATTCTCCGTGGATGCGATGCGCGAGGCGACGTGAGCGAAAACATCGGCTTGACTGCTGCACGTGCCCCTCCATCTCACCGTCGAGTTGGGAAGCGCTAAGATGTCGGTCGCCGAGATTCTGAAGCTGGGTACCGGTTCGATCGTCGAGCTGGATCGCGCCGTCGGTCATCCGGTCGATCTGCTCGTGAACGATCGGCCGATCGCGCGCGGCGAAATCGTGGCGGTCGACGAGAGCTTCGCGCTGCGCATTACCGAGCTGCTCGCGCTCGAATGACCTCACAAGCACTACTCGACGTTACGGCAAGACACGCGACGATGCCGCTCGACGTGCTGGTCGCGTTGACGCTGCTCTCGCTCGTGCCGCTGCTGCTGGTTATGTGCACGTCATTCGTGCGAATCGTCGTCGTGCTCTCGCTGGTCCGCTCCGCGATCGGCGCATCGGCTCTTCCCCCCAACGCCGTGCTCACCGGGCTTGCGCTCGTCCTCACGATGGTCGTCATGGCTCCGACGGCGCAGCGGATCGACCGCAATGCGCTAGAGCCCTATTCGCGAGGCACGATCGCGCCGTCCCAAGCGATCGCGCGTGCGATCGTGCCGTTACGCTCCTTCATGCTTCGGCAGACGCGGGCCGCCGACGTTGCGGTTTTCGAGCGCATCGCCCGCCGGCGTCCCGAACCCGCGCGTCAGGCGCCGATAACGGTTGTCGTACCGGCCTTCGTCGTCGGAGAGCTTCGTAGCGCCTTTGCGATCGGCTTTGCGCTCTACCTGCCCTTCGTCGCCATCGATTTGGCGGTAGCGGCCATGCTGATGGGCCTTGGAATGATGATGTTGAGCCCACCCGTCGTGTCCTTGCCGGTTAAGCTCTTGCTCTTTGTCATGGTCGACGGCTGGGCGATGCTCTGCGGAGGCGTTGCCGGCAGCTTCCGATAAGGAGTGACCCGTGCGCATCGACGCCGCGCTTGCGACTCAACGGCCGTTTTTCTCATTCGAGTTCTTTCCTCCGAGGGATGACGACGGCTCGCGCCGTCTTTTTGCGGCCATCGAGGCGTTGCAGCCGCTGCGACCGGCCTTCGTCTCGATAACCTACGGCGCCGGCGGTTCGACCCGGGCGCGTACCGTCGAACTCGCAAAGGAGATACAGCAGCGAATCGGGCTGACGGTCGTCGCGCACGTCACGTGTGTCGGCTCCGACCGCGCCGAGCTGCGAACGTTATTCGACGATATCGCGCGCGCCGGCATTGAGAACGTCCTTGCGCTGCGCGGCGATCCGCCTTCGGGCGTGGAGTTCACGCCGGCGGCGGGTGGTTTCGCGCACGCCGACGAGCTGATCGCTATGCTTCGGCGGAACTACGGATTCTGCATCGGTGCGGCCTGCTATCCCGAAAAGCATCCGGAAGCCCCATCGTTCGAGGAAGATCTGCGCTGGTTGAGACGCAAAGCCGAGGCCGGCGCAGACTTTCTGGTCTCACAGCTTTTCTTCGATAACGCAAACTTCTTTGAGTTCGAACGGCGTGCGCGTGCCGCCGGCGTCGAGCTTCCGATTCTTCCGGGCCTAATGCCGATCACGAACTTCGCACAAATCCAACGGTTCGTCGCAATCTGCGGCGCGAGCATTCCGCCCAAGCTGCACGTCGAGATGGAGGCGCGAAAAGACGACGTCAACGCGGTCGAAGATCTGGGAGTCGCATATGCGTCGATGCAGGCTCTCGGATTGCTGCAAGCCGGCGCTCCGGGCATTCATTTTTACACCTTAAATCGCTCTCCAGCGACCCGCGCGATCGTCTCGTCGCTGCTGGCCGCAAGCGCCTGGCGCCCGGCCTTTCAAACTACAACAACGCGGTAAACTCCGCGTAACCGCGTATCGGTACCGTTGAGGCGTGGACGCCCTCGACGGATTGTTGCACGACGCGCTCGTCACGACGGCCGCCATCGCGCTGCCGGTGCTCGGTGTCGCAGCACTCGTCGGTACCGCGATCGCCGTCGTACAGGCCGCAACGCAGATCCAGGAACAGACCCTCACTCTACTGCCGAAGATTCTCGCGGTGGGGCTGATGGCCGCAATTTTCGGCGACCCCGCCATGCATCTGCTCGCCGGGCTCTTCGATCGCGCCGTCGCCGCGATTCCTGCCCTCGATGCCGGATGGTGAACGGCTTACTCGTCTGGGCGCGTTGTGCCGGCTTCCTCTTTCGCGCACCCGGATTCTCGCACCCGAGCGTGCCCGCGTCGCTTCGAGCGGGTCTTGCGGTCGCGCTTGCACTCGTTCTCGTCCCGGGCCGCAATGGAACATCGCACGAGCCCACCGGAATCGAGTTCGCGATCGCGCTGCTAGTTGAGTTTGGTCTGGGGAGCGCGATCGGCATGATGGCGTCGCTGATCTATGACGGTGCCTACGCAGGCGGCAGAGTCGTCGACGATTACGTCGGCGTCAAGGCGATCGCACCGAGTTTGCAACTCGTTGCGCCGAGCGGATTTGGGCGCGTCTGGTCGCTTGCGTTCACCGGCGGCTTCTTTCTCTCCGGTGCGGATCGGCTCGTTTTGCTGGGCTTCGCGCAGAGCTTTTCGCGCATTCCGGCCGGCTCGCCGTTGCACGCGAGCGGATGGAGCGATTGGGCTGCAACCTTTGCCGCAACGATCGTCATAACGGCGCTGCAAGTAGCCGCTCCAGCGGTAGCATGCGCGTTCGTCGTGCAGATCGCGGTGGGAGCGATTTCGCGCGTAATTCCGCGCTTCGGCAGTTTTACGCTGGCCTTTCCGCTCGCGTTCGCCGCCGCGCTCGTAGCGACGGTTATCGCGATGCCGGTCGCCTCCGAGCATGCGCCGTCACCACTGATCGCAGTTCCCCCAAGCTTGCCCTGAGCGTGTCAGGTGAGCGATGTATCTGAAAAACCCTTTGAGGCGACGCCACACCGCATAGCGAAGGCGCGACGTGAGGGTAACGTCGCGCGCTCGAGCGAGTTGGCGGCAAATCTTTCGTTCGCGGCTGGGGGAGTTACGACGCTTGCAATCGCGCCGCTCTTCGGGGG
>JBAUMX010000105.1:0-1889 GCA_049578945.1 Candidatus Cybelea sp.
CGCGGTACTGAGCGCCGCGGGCAACGATCCGCGCCGCAGCGCCGCCGGGAACCGCGCGCGAGGCGAGGCGATCAGCGAGGGGCATCGTCGCAATCGCAGCTGGGCTCGCGAGCATCCTGGCGAGCGCGACGAAGCATGGTTCAAGCGTGAGATCGCGCCGAAGCTCGATGCGTTCACGCTCAGGGAGATCGCGGACGCGACTGGCTTGTCGCTCGCAGCTTGCTCGCGGCTCAGAGCAGGCTCGCAAGCTCCACATCCACGCCATTGGGGGGCTCTCATCACACTCGTAAAGAGCTAGCATTGCCGGGACTGCGCGCCGCGGCACCGAACGCTGCCCATCGAAAATCCGTTCAGCTTCCAGGAGACGAATGACGATGGGAACGCTACTGAGCCGTTACGCGTTAGGCATAAGCGCAGCTGCTGCATTGCTCGCAGCCTGCGGCGGATCGCAGCCGCCGATCGGTGCGCCGGGCGCGATGCCAGAAAGCCAGACTGTTGCGCGGACGCAGGTCATGGTGCATAAGATTCGCGCGGCGGCGTCATCCTATCGGGTCCTTTACAGCTTCACCGGCAGTCCCGATGGCGAGAGCCCATCAGCGAGCCTGGTCGACGTGAATGGCATGCTCTACGGCACCACATCTCGGGGCGGTAAGCGCCACGAGGCAGGGACGGTCTTCAGCATCAGTACGACCGGTGTGGAGCACGTATTGCACAACTTCAACGCGTTCACCACGGGCAAACGACCCCGTGCAGGCTTGATCGACGTGGGCGGCACCCTCTACGGCACGACAGAGATCGGCGGCCAGCACGGGTCGGGAACGGTCTTCAGCATCAGTACGTCCGGCAAAGAGCGCACGATGCACAGCTTTGAGCTTAATCATAGCGATGGCGTTCATCCGGTGGCGAGCTTGATCAACGTAAGCGGCACCCTTTACGGGACCACCATTGACGGCGGCAATTACTACACCGGCTCCGGATCCGGATATTACGGCTACGGAACAGTCTTTAGCATCACGACCGGCGGCACGGAAAAGGTATTGCACAGCTTCGGCGGCCTGATGAAGAGGATCTCCGACGGCAGATTCCCTGAAGCGAGTGTGATCGACGCGAAGGGCACGCTCTACGGGACGACGCAGTACGGCGGCGGCTATGGCGGTCCCGATGCTGGCACCTCCGGCGGCTTCGGGACGGTCTTTAGTGTGACGACCGGCGGTGCTGAGAAAGTATTGCACACCTTCAGCTACGGCAGTACCGATGGCGCGCTCCCTTGGGGGAATTTGATCGACGTGAATGGCACGCTCTATGGAACGACACTGTGGGGTGGCCCGAACGGTGAGACAGGGGGAACCGTGTTCAGCATCATTACGTCCGGCAAAGAGAAGATTTTGCACACCTTCGGTGGCGTCGCCGATGGCTATGATCCTGAGGCGGGATTGATCGACGTGAAGGGCACGCTCTACGGGACCACCTTTGAAGGCGGCAGCTACGGGGGGGGCACGGTGTTCAGCATCAGTACGTCCGGCACGGAGAAGGTATTGCATAGCTTCGGCAGCGGCTCAGATGGCGCACTCCCCGTCGCTGGCCTGATCGACGTGAACGGCACGCTCTACGGGACCACCTTTGCAGGCGGCGCCCACACCGGATGCTTCTACGGCGGCTGCGGAACGGTCTTCGCGTTGACTCCATAAACGAGGGTTGCCAAAATCGAGCCCGCGGCGTTCCGCGGGCAAGGAGCGAATCACACATGAGACGTTGGAACCTTAGCCACTATGCAATAGGCAGCTGCGTCACCGCAGCATTGCTTGCTGGCTGCGGCGGATCGCAGCCGCCGATCGGCGCGCCGGGCGCGTTGCCGCAAACCCCTCTGACTACCCACGGGAAAACATTTT
>JBAUMX010000106.1:0-14437 GCA_049578945.1 Candidatus Cybelea sp.
CCCCAGACGAGGGCAGCTCCGGCGAAAAGCGTTGTACGATTCATGGCGCTGCCATTATAGAGCCCAACGGACAAATCCATCAGCCGTCACTCGGATCATCCATCCGGCTATCCTTTCGGATCATCCAAACGACGGATGGCACGCGTGCCCGGCGTCGGCTATGCTGAGCGCGTGCTCCTAGAGATTGGAATCGTCCTGCTGGCGATCGTCTGTTTTGTCGTCCTCGACCTTTACGTTCTCGGTTGCGAGAAGGTATAGGCCGTGGGCTTCGATGACGCGCTCGGGCTCGTACTTACCCTTGCCGGACTGGCTTATCTCATTTTTGCCATGCTGCGGCCCGAGAGGTTTTAGATGACCGCGATCGGATGGGCACAGGCTCTCGTCTTCTTTCTCATCGTTCTCGCGTTGACCAAACCGCTGGGCTTGTACATGGCGCGCGTCTTCGAAGGCGAGCGCACCTGGCTCAGCCCCGTGTTGGTTCCGTTCGAAAAGCTGATCTACCGTCTTTGCGGCGTTCGCGAAGGCGAAGAGATGACGTGGTACGTCTACGCGCTTTCGATGCTCGCCTTTTCGCTGATCGGTCTCGGTTATCTGTACGTCTTGTTGCGCACGCAGAAATGGCTGCCGTTCAATCCCGCCCACGTGGACAATATGACGCCGGATTTGGCGTGGAACACCGCGGTCAGCTTCACCACGAACACGAACTGGCAGTTCTATTCAGGCGAAACCGCGATGAGCTATCTTTCGCAGATGGCGGGCCTAGCGTGGCATAACTTCGTTTCCGCTGCGGTCGGCATCGCGCTCGCCGTTGCGGTCGTCCGCGGTCTGGTGCGCACCAATGTCAAGACCCTCGGCAACTTTTGGGTCGACCTAACGCGCTGCTCGCTCTACGTGCTGCTTCCGATCTCGATCGTGGTCGGACTCTTTCTCGTTTCGCAAGGCGTTCCGCAGAACTTTCACGCGTACCAAAGCGTAAAGTCGATCGAAGGCTTCGCTCAGGCGATTACCGGCGGCCCGATGGCCTCACAGGAAGTCATCAAAGAGCTCGGTACCAACGGCGGCGGTTTCGTCAACGCTAACTCGGCGTCGCCGAATGAGAACCCGACGCCGCTGAGCAACCTCGTGGAGCTGCTCCTAATCTTTTCGCTTGGCGCCGGGCTGACGTACATGTACGGCAAGATGGTCAAAGACACGCGCCAAGGCTGGGCGATCTTCACGGCGATGGCAATTCTGTTCTTCGCAGGCTTCGCCGTCGCGTACTGGGCCGAAGCAGCCGGGAACCCAATCGTCCATCAGCTGGGCGTCGCCGGCGCAAACATGGAGGGCAAAGAGTGCCGGTTCGGCATTTCGGCGTCGGCGCTCTTTGCGACGGTCACGACCGACACCTCGTGCGGCGCGGTGAACTCCATGCACGACTCGTTCACGGCGCTTGGCGGCCTCATTCCGTTGGTCGACATGCAGCTCGGCGAGATCGTTTTCGGCGGCGTCGGCAGCGGTCTCTACGGCATGATCGTCTTCGTCGTTTTGACGGTCTTCATCGCGGGTCTGATGGTCGGGCGAACGCCCGAATACCTCGGAAAGAAAGTCGAGCGCCGCGAAGTCCAATTTGCGATTTTAGCTGCCCTCGTCACGCCGGTGCTTTGCCTGGTGCCAACGGCCATTGCGGCGGTCTTACCGGCCGGTTTGGCGACGCTCAATAATGGCGGCCCACACGGGTTTTCGGAGATCCTTTACGCCTTTACGTCAACCAATGCGAACAACGGTTCCGCTTTTGCCGGTTTGGGCCCGAGTCTTTTCTACAACCTTCTAACCGGGGTCAACATGATGTTTGGCCGGTTCGCGGTCGCGGTGCCTGCACTCGCGCTGGCGGGAGCGCTGGCCGGCAAGAAGTCGGTTCCCGAAGGTCCGGGTACCTTTACAACGCACTCGGGCATCTTCGTCGCGCTGCTTATCGGCGTGATCGTGATCGTCGGCGCGCTCACGTTCCTACCCGCCGACTCCCTCGGTCCGATCGTCGAACATCTGTTGATGCTGCAAGGGAAGACGTTCTAAGGATGGTCATCAATGCTTAGTCAGCGGCGCTTGGAGCGACGCCCGAAAGCGCGCTCGCTCCTCGATCGGCCGATTCTCACTCGCGCGTTCGCGGACTCGTTCGCGAAGCTCGATCCTCGCTGGCAAGCGCGCAACCCGGTGATGTTCGTGGTTGAGGTCGGGGCGGCGGCGACGACGGTATTCTTCGTCCGTGACCTTCTGCGCCACAGCGGCTCGCCGGGATTCGATTTTGCGATCGCCGCGTGGCTTTGGTTTACGGTGCTCTTCGCAAACTTTGCGGAGGCCGTCGCCGAAGGGCGAGGCAAAGCACAAGCCGAGGCGCTTCGCCGCACGAAATCGGACACCTACGCGCGTCAGCTGCGTGCCGACGATACCGAGGAACGCGTCGCAAGCACCAGCTTGCGAAAAGGCGACCGTTTCGTCGTCGAAGCGGACGAGATCGTTCCCGCCGACGGGGAGGTCCTGGAAGGCGCCGCAACGATCGACGAATCGGCGATAACGGGCGAGTCGGCCCCGGTCATTCGCGAATCGGGCGGCGATCGGAGCGCGGTTACCGGCGGCACGCGCGTGCTCTCCGATCGTATCGTCGTGCGCGTAACGGCAGATCCCGGTGAAAGCTTCCTCGATCGTATGATTCGTTTGGTAGAGGGCGCGCAGCGGCAGAAGACCCCCAACGAGATCGCCCTCTCGATTTTGCTGGCCGGGCTTACGATTATCTTCTTGATTGCGGTTGCCACGCTGGCTCCTTTTTCGCTCTACGCCCACACGCACCAAAGCGTCACGGTGCTCATCGCGTTGCTCGTCTGCCTCATTCCGACGACGATCGGCGGGCTGCTCTCGGCAATCGGCATCGCGGGCATGGACCGCGTGATGCAGCGCAACGTTTTGGCGATGAGCGGTCGCGCCGTCGAAGCGGCCGGCGACGTCGATACGCTTTTGCTCGATAAGACCGGAACGATCA
Organism: Candidatus Cybelea sp.; assembly: GCA_049578945.1. Classification (GTDB taxonomy): domain Bacteria; phylum Vulcanimicrobiota; class Vulcanimicrobiia; order Vulcanimicrobiales; family Vulcanimicrobiaceae; genus Cybelea. The sequence goes on from JBAUMX010000106.1 coordinate 3,014, forward strand.
CGCTGGGCAACCGCCAAGCCGTCGAGATCATAACGTCCCCCGGTATCGATGCACGCGACGCGGCTCGCATCGCTTACCTCTCCTCACTGGCCGACGAAACTCCCGAAGGCCGTTCGATCGTCGCGCTCGCTCAGCAGACCGGTGCGCGCGATGGCGAGGCGCCGGCCGAGTCCGTTTTCGTGCCGTTTAGCGCGTACACGCGGATGAGCGGTCTCGACCTTGCCGACGGAACGAAGATTCGCAAAGGCGCTCCGGATTCGGTGCTTGCCTGGATACGAGAGGCGGGCGGCAATCCGTCCAGCGACCTCACGCCCACGATCGAGCGCATCGCGCGAAGCGGCGGAACGCCGCTGCTGCTTGCACGCAATACGCTGATCGTCGGCGTCATCTACCTCAAAGACATCTTGAAGCCGAACATGACCGAGCGCTTCGGCCGGCTGCGTGCGATGGGGATTCGCACGGTAATGATTACGGGCGACAACCCGCTGACCGCGGCGACGATCGCGAAGGAAGCCGGCGTCGACGACTTTCTAGCCGAGGCCACCCCGGAGACGAAAATGGAGCTTATAAAGCGGGAGCAGAGTTCGGGGCGGCTGGTCGCGATGACCGGCGACGGCACGAACGACGCGCCGGCGCTCGCTCAATCCGACGTCGGGGTCGCGATGAACTCCGGGACGCAAGCCGCTAAAGAGGCTGCGAACATGGTCGATCTCGATTCGGATCCTACCAAGCTGATCGAGATCGTCGAGATCGGCAAGCAGCTGTTGATGACGCGGGGCTCGCTGACGACTTTCTCGATCGCCAACGATGTAGCGAAATACTTTGCGATTCTGCCGGCAATGTTTGCGATCGCCTATCCGGCGATGGCCGTGCTCAACGTCATGCGCTTGACGACGCCGCAGAGCGCGATCCTCTCGGCAGTGATCTTCAACGCACTCATTATCGTTGCCCTAATTCCGCTCGCTTTGCGCGGCGTACGATACGAACCGAAGGGCGCCAACCGCGTTCTCTTCGAGAACGTGATGCTCTATGGCGTCGGCGGGATCATCGTGCCGTTCATCGGCATCAAGGTAATCGATATGATCCTCGCGGCCCTCCATCTGACATAGGAACGCAAAAGCATGCTTAGCCATCTGGGCACATCTCTACGCGTAACGATCGTATCGGTAATTCTGCTGGGATTGATCTATCCACTGGTGATGACCGTTCTCGCGCAGGTGATCTTTCCGTGGCAAGCCGATGGCTCACCCGTCACCATCGACGGCAGGATGGTCGGTTCCGCGATCGTCGGGCAGCTCTGGACAAAACCGCAGTATTTTCATGGCCGGCCGTCGGCCGCCGGCAAAGGTTACGATCCGACGTCAACCGGCGGAACGAACTTAGGACCGACGTCGAAGAAGTTGATCGATTCGACTAAAGCGACGATCGTCGCGCTGGAGAAGGAGAATCCCGATGCGACCGGATCGCCGCCGATGGATTTGGTAACCTCCAGCGGCAGCGGCATCGACCCGGACATCACCCCGGAGGCGGCGTATTGGCAAGCGCCGCGCGTCGCGAAGGCGCGGCGAATAAGCCTGTCGGGGGTCAACGCGCTCGTCGCGCGGCACGTGCGAGGTAGAACCTTCGGCTTTCTAGGCGAGCCGCGCGTCAACGTACTCGAGCTTAACCTCGCCCTCGACGGATTACAACCGCAATAGCCTAGCGCCACGTCATCCAGCCCTCGACTGAGGCACGTTAGGTCAAAGGCAGACCGGTCAAAGGCACGGGCTACTCGTCGGAGGTAACGGAGGCGTCTTTTGCGTTGCCGGGTGGCTGAAGAACGAGCAGTTCGCGAGCTCCGGCGTCGAGCAGTCTTCGCGGAAATGCCGGGCGCTGCGGCCAACGGGATGCGCGCTTGGTTCCCGCCACCGCAATCGTCGTCTCGGGGCGTGAGCGCGCCACGTCGAGCAATGCCTTCGGGACGTCTTCGGCAACGAGTTCGATCCATTCCGTGTTGGTCTTACGCGCTTCGGTCCGGAGCTTTTCGACGATAACAGAGTCCACTTTGTCGTGCTGCCCGCTGACGTGAGCTATCGCAAAGTCGATCGCAAGGCGCGCCGCGATGCGGCCCGCGCGCGCGATCATGGCGAGATCGACCTCGCGAGAACCGACGGCTAATAGAATTCGCTCGAAAGGCGACGTGGTTCGCTCGCGGTGGCGAGCGCGAAGGGCCTCGCGAAGCGCAAGCTCGCGCAAGACGAAGAGATTCTCACTACGAAAGAAATTTGCGAGCGCCGTCTCGCAGCGTTCGGGCGGATAGATCTTGCCGTCCCGCAACCTCTGGCGTAGCGTTTCGGGCGTGACGTCAATGAGGATCACCTCGTCGGCGAGCGTCAGGATTCCGTCAGGCAGCGTCTCACGGACGATCGTTCCGGTCAGTCGCAAGATCGTGTCGCCTAAGCCTTCGAGATGTTGGACGTTGAGCGTCGTTATCACGTCGATGCCCGCGCGAAGAACGGCCAGCACATCGTAGAAGCGTTTGGGCGCGATCGAGCCGGGCGCGTTGCTATGCGCGAGCTCGTCGATCAACGCGACTTGGGGCTTTCGTGCGATGAGCGCGTCTCGGTCGAATTCGCGATAGGTCATCCCATTGGCCGCTACGACCTTTGGCGGGATGATCTCCAAACCGTCGAGCAGCGCCGCGGTTTCCTTTCGTCCGTGCGTTTCGACAAAGCCGACCACCACGTCGACGCCGTCCGCGCGAAGCTGGTGCGCGCGATCGAGCATCGCATAGGTCTTTCCCGCCCCCGCGGCTGCAGCGATGTAGACGGTGAGCCTTCCATAACCTACGCGCAGACGATCCCCGGCAGTTTGCGAGTACGGGGAGCGCGCCGGATTCGCGCCCAGATACGTTTGGCCCGCGCCGACGATGAAGAGGTCGTACGGAAGCGGCAGGTTGGCGAGCTTTGCCGCAATCCGTCCATGGGGAAGCGCTACGAGCGACGCGCGTAACGCGTCGCCCGGCAAACTCGCAGGATCGAATGTTTCGTGGAGCATCTCGCCGCCCAAGTCGCGGCTGATGCGCTCGAGCGACGTGCGATCCACCCCCGCAACGGCAACCACCTCGAGACCGAGATCGAGAGCCTGCGCGATTGCCGCCGTTCGCTTCAGATATGCGACCTGATCGACGTTCGGATAGACGAACGCCGCGGCCATCGAGGTGCGGCCGTCTCTTACCACCGGAAGCGTGAGGCTATCGACGGTGCGCAATAACAGCTCGCGGAGCATGTACAGCGTCTGCTCTTTGAAGATTCCGTTGAGTGCCCGCTCGACATCCGCCTCGTTAACGATCTTCCCGGCTCTTACGCGGCTCTGGAGCAGGCGGGGAGAAACGTCGAGCGCTACGACCTCGTCGGCGGCCTGCAGAAACGAGAGCGGGATGATTTCCCGCACCGGGTAACCGATGAGCGATTCGACCGTCGGCGCGACGTTTTCGAGATGCTGGACGTTCAAGGCCCCGATGACTCCAACGCCATGCTTCTTTAGCGCAAGCGCGTCTTGCCAGCGCTTCGCGTTCGTCGAGTCGCCCAGATTGTCGTGCGCCAGCTCGTCCAGAACGACGACATCGGGCTTTTCGCGCAGTGCGGCCTCGTAGTCGAAGTCCTCGAAGACCCCGTCGCCCAGCGTGACCCGGCGCGGCGGAATGCGAGGCAATCCCGCTGCCATCCGCTCGAGATCCGGACGTCCCTTCGTCTCGATCCATCCGATGGCCACGCGTTTGCCGTCGGCGGCGAGGCGCCGCGCGTCTTCGAGCAACCGTCGCGTCTTCCCGGAGCCGGGAGCGCTCGCGACGTAAACGACGAGTCGAGCGCGCCCGCCGATTTCGCGCAGCAGCTCCTCCGCTCGCGCCGTGCGATCCATCGCCGCCAGCCTTCTCCGTTCTAGTGTCGCGTTCCCCAAGTCCGGTGCATAACGTCGCGTGCGCCGGAGCGCATTCCGCCTCCGCGACCCGTGGGCTGGTCGTCTGATGGGCTGGGGCTGCGTCGCTCTTCGCTCGCAAAGCATCCGCTTTTGTCGCTCATCGCTTCTTGCCCGAGCACCATCAGACGGCCAGCGTTATGCATCGGACTTGGGGAACGCGACACTTAGGCAAGGCGCCCCCGCCGGCCGGCCCGAAAACGCGCGGGGCGTGGCTTGGCTCTGTTACGGTTTACTCGCCCTCGCCTGGATCGTCGACCTCGTGACGCCGCAGCTTTTTATTGCGGCAATCTTGTTCAACGGGCCGATCGCGCTCAGTAGCCTTGCACTCCAAAGCAGATTGACGACCAACCTCGTCATCGCAGCCGAAATTGCAAACGTCGTTGCGGGATACGTCAACGGAGTTCAAGCGGGTCATCATTGGGACTCCATCGCGATCGGCGACCGGCTGCTCCTTGCCGCGTCTTTCGTGCTGGTCGGCTATCTAAGCATAAAAACGCAAGAGTACGCTCGCGAGGCGGGCGTCTCGGCGGGACGCATGCGGCAGGTTGAGATCGAAAAATCGCTTCGTGAGGCGACGGGCCGCGTGCGCGAAACGCTCAACGTCGAGCTCGTGCAGCGCGCCATTGCGCGTGAATCGCTCGTCGTGGTCGGCGCCTCAAAGGCGACCCTCATCGTTCGCGAGGCGCCCTTTGGGCCATCGCTCGTACTCTCATACGCAGACGGCGACGCCGACATCTCGGTGGAACGCCGCGCGCTCAGCGCCGAGATCGCCTCGCTGGTAGCGCGAGCCGGGGAGGACGAGGGCGTCTTTCGAGTTACAAACCACGACTTGCTTGGACGGTTGACGCTCCAGGCGCTCGGAGCGACTGAAGCGATCGTGGCGCCGATCGCGACGAGCGACTCGGTCGAACACGTGCTAATCGAGTCGGTGAGCGAAGGTAAATCGTTCGGCGGCGATGCCCTTGTAACGACGCGCGCCCTCGCGGAGCAGGCATCGATGGCACTCGACCAGGCGCGTCTGTTCACCCAGCTAGGCGAGCGCAACGACGAGATCGCCCGGCAAAAGGACGAGCTGACCGAACGTAGCGACGTGATTCGAGACATCGTCTACGCTTTGGCCCACGACCTGCGTACGCCGCTCGCGGCCTCGCACGTCACGATGAATCAAGCACTCTCCGGCGCTTACGGCGAGCTTCCCGAAGGCTATCGCGAAATTCTCAAGACGGCGCTCGCCGCCAACGACGAGTTGCGGCGGATCGTCGGAACGTTACTGCTGGTGGCGCGATACGAAGCCGGCGAGGCTTCGACCGTGCGCGAGCGAGTTAACTCTGCCGACCTGGTCGTTCGCGTCGTCGCCGAGCTCCGCCCGGTCGCCGATGTCAAGGGAGTGGAGCTCCAAGCCTCGATGCCGTCCCAGCAACTGCCGGCACTCGGGGATCCACACGAGATCCGTCGAGCAATCGCCAATCTCGTCGCCAACGCGATTGACGCAACGCCGCGAGGCGGACACGTCGCGGTGCGGGAGGACGCTTCGAACCACTTCGTCGCGATCGTCGTGGAAGATGATGGCTACGGCGTCCCGCCGGAGCGACGCGAAGGGCTCTTTCAACGCTTTGGAGCAGGTCATCCCGGTGCGGGCACGGGGCTTGGCCTTTACATCGTTCGACGAATTGCGGAAAAGCATGGCGGGAGCGTTAGCTACGCGCCGCGAGAGCCGCGTGGAAGCACCTTTACGCTGATGCTTCCGATGGCGAACGAGTGATGGCGAACGAGTGATTTGGTAACAACGGGATCCGGCGATCGAATTCGCGTGGTCATCGTGGAAGACCATGCGTTGACTCGGGCCGGCCTGCGGACGGCGCTCCAGAGCTCCTTTGACGTCGTCGCGGAAGCTGCGGACGGTTTGACGGGCTGGGAAGCGATCGCGCGCGAGCGACCCGACGTAGCGGTCATCGACATCGGGATCCCGGTGCTCGACGGTATCGAGCTCACCAAGCGCATCCGTGCCGAGCTGCCCTCCACGCGAGTCGTGATCGTGACGATGGTTGACCTCGAAGATGAGGTGCTCGCCGCATTGGCAGCCGGGGCCGACGCCTACTGTCTCAAAAGCTCGGAACTAGACCGGATCGCGGAAGCCGTTCGTATCGCCAGCGAAGGCGGCGCGTACTTCGACCCTCGAGTCGCGCACGTGGTGCTGGCGCGTTTCGCGGCAACCAAACCAAATGACGTTCGCGTTTCGCCGCTAACCGAGCGCGAAACCGAGATCTTACGGCTGATTTCGGAGGGACGCGCGAACTCAGAGATCGCCGAGAGCCTCCATATCGGCTTGGGCACGGTCAAGGGTCACATCCGCGATATTTTGGAGAAACTATCCGCGGCTGACCGAACCCAAGCCGCGGTCGTCGCGCTGCGAAAAGGCTACATCTAACCCTTCGACTTCGCTGCGGGCAGAGTTAAGCGCCGAGGATCGTGCGGATTCGCTCGGCTGCGCCGTTCTTCACGATTACGATCATCGCATCGCCGGCGCGCAGCGTGGTATCGCCGGTGGGTATTTCGAGGTCGCGATCGGCCCGATCTACCGCAACCACCACCGAGTTGTGCGGAAAGTCGATCTCGGCAAGGCGCTTGCCGTCGACCGGCGACTGCTCGGGAATCGCAACTTTGACGAGCTGCATGTTGCCTTTACCAAAGAGGTGCATCGTCTCGAGCATGGAGCGGTACTTCGAGGCGTTGACGTGCTCGTTGAGCACGTCGAGGATGAGCTCGGTCGATGAGATGACGATAACCGGATCCTCGGTGTCGAGCGAGTTGAAGATCAATTTGTTCGCCGGATTGTTGACTCGTGCGATGCAGCGAGCTTTCGATTTTCTTTTCGCGAGCAGCACCACGACGAGGTTGTCTTCGTCGTCGCCGGTGTCCGCAACGACGACGTCGGCTCGGCTTACGCCTGCCGCCTCGAGTACGAGCGGGTCGCAACCGTCCCCGACGACCGCTACTTGCCGGTCGATCAGCCGTTCGAGCATCTTCGCTTTGCGGTCGTCCTTCTCGATCACGACGACCTCGTGCCCTTGATTGAGCAGCGCCCGCGTTAAATAGGTTCCGACTTTGCCGCCGCCGACGATGAGGATGAACACGTCGCCTAGGCCGTCACTGCGCTGCGCGGAGTGGCTTGCGGAAACCTCTGGGCGAAGTCGCTGATTGCATTGGGAGCAACCACGGCGCTCAGCTCGTCGCCTTCCTCGAGCACCAAGTCGTTCGAAGCAACCAACACTTCGTGCACGCCGCGCCGAACGGCCGAGATTCGGACCCGCCCCGACTGCTCGATCTCCACCACGCGCTTACCAGCGTCGCCGTGCCCCACGACGACACAGAGCGACGTGAGCTTACCGAGATCGAAGTTTTGTGCGTCCCATGGAGCTTCAATCAACACGTCGCGAATCAGCTTCGCACCGACGGTGGTCGGGCAGACCGTCTGCACGCCCAGCTCCCGGTACATTTGCCCACGCGGTGGATCGTAGATGCGTGCCACGATCCGCTTGATTTTGAACATCCGCTGCGCGATGAGCGCAGCCATGATATTGCGGTTGTCGCCGTTGGTGACGGCGACGAAGCCGTCGGCGCTCGCGGCGCCGGCCCGCTTGAGGACGTCGTAATCGATGCCCGTCCCGACCACTTCGTGTCCGGAGAACTTCGCACCGAGACGCTTAAAGGCGGCAGCGTTTTCGTCGACAACGATTACTTCGTGTCCGTCGGAGTCGAGCAATTTCGCCAGGGCGGATCCGACGCGTCCACACCCTACGATCACATATCTCATTGGTTGCAAACGGGGTTCAGGAAACTCTCAGTTAGACCCTGGTTTTCGGCGCCCCTGCGTAAGCCGTACAAAGGAAGCGGGCATAGCCGCGCGAAAGCAACGGCCTTCTTCGGGGCGTGGCTCAGCTTGGTAGAGCGCTTCGTTCGGGACGAAGAGGTCGCACGTTCAAATCGTGTCGCCCCGATATCTCTCTCCATCACGTCGTCCACCCGAGCCCTGTCATCGGGAGCGTGTCGAAGGACGAAGGGCTGTCGAAGGGTCACTTGTTCTCGAAATTTAACCCGGCTGCAAGGCGCGTGCTTCGCATAGCCGAGCAAGAATGCCGGAACCATAGCCATTATTATGTGGGCGCGGAGCACCTGCTTGTGGCGTTGCTCGAGGAGCGAGACCCGTCGATGCTTGGCGCGCTCGATGCCGACGGCATCGACGTGCCGGAAGTGCACGCCGAGGTTCGGCGAGCGCTCGGTACCGGCGAAGACCGTCTGTGGGAAGGCATACTCATCACGCCGCGGCTGCGCCGAATCGTCGCGCTCGCAGAAGAGCGCGCGGGAGAACGCGAGGTCGGACCATTCGACCTCTTCGAAGCCTTGCGGAGTGAAGGAGGCAGCTCGGCAGCGGAGATTCTGCGCCGAGCAGCTTCGCGAAACACGGTCTCACCCGTAGAGTAACGAGCTTCGTGGAGCACCTGCAGCAAGCCGTCATCGCGTTGATCGACCATTACGGCTACGTCGGCCTCTTCGTCGGCCTGGCCTTAGGAAATCTCGGGGTGCCGATCGGCACCGAGATCGTTCTCCCGCTGGCCGGCGCGCTCACCGCTACGGGCCATCTGAGCAATCTCTGGCTCACGATCGGCGTCTCGGTTGCGGGCGAGCTGGGCGGAGGCTCGGTCGGCTACGCGCTGGGGCGGTTCGGCGGCGTGCCGCTTATCGAACGCTATGGAAAGTACGTACACTTCACGCACGAACGATTGACGCGCATGCACCGGTTCTTCGAGCGGTGGGGAACCTTTGCGATATTCATCTGCCGCTTTCTACCGGTTTTGCGCGGAATCGCGGCCATCCCGGCCGGCATCGCGGAGATGAATATCGCGCTCTTCTACTTGTGGACCTTTCTCGGTTCGCTGATCTTTTGCTCGATCTTGATCCTGCTCGGAAGCGCGCTCGGAGCGCATCTCGACGCGGTGCTGCCGCTCTTACGGCGCGGCGGTTACGTGGCGCTGGCCGTCGCGGTTGCTGCGGTGATTGCGACGATCTTCATCGTCCGAGCGCGCGCGCGTCCCGCTCGCACGGGGTGAGACAACCCTCGGGGCTCGAGCAGATCCCGGACGCACCCGGCGTCTACCTGATGGTCGGGCACGATGGCGAGATTCTTTACATCGGAAAGGCGATCTCGCTGCGCAACCGCGTGCGATCGTACTTTCAAGAAGGCACGCCGCATAACGTGCGCACCGCCGCGATGGTAGCGAAGGTAGCCGGCGTGCGAACCATCATCGTCACGAACGAGGTTGAGGCGCTGATCCTCGAGGCGAACCTGATCAAGCGCCATCAGCCGCCGTTTAACGTCCGGCTGCGGGACGACAAGCGCTATCCATACTTGAAAGTAACGAACGAGCGTTTTCCGCGCGTGGTTTTCACGCGTTTCGTTCGAAACGACGGCGCCCGCTACTTCGGCCCGTACACCAACGCGCACGGCTTGCGCGAGCTGATCGATCTGGTGCGTACGGTCTTTCCGCTCCGGACCTGCCGCGAGCCGATCGATGGGCGGCGAAAGCGGCCGTGCCTGCAATATCACATCAAGCGTTGCCTCGCGCCGTGCGTCGGCTATCAGACCGAGGAAGATTACGACCGCACGATCGACGAGGTCGTTCTGTTCCTCGAAGGTAAACAGGAATCGCTATTGACCCGTCTTGGGCGGGAAATGACCCAGACTGCCGAGCACTACAATTTTGAGGCGGCGGCGCGAATCCGCGATCGCATCGTCGCGGTGCGCCGCGTTACCGAAGGACAGAAGGTCGTTTGGAAGTCGCGCCTCGACATGGATCTAGTCGCAATCGCGCGCGCGCGCGGACAAGCCTGCATGCAAGCCTTTCTCGTGCGCGGCGGCAAGCTGATCGGACAGGAGCACTTCATTCTCGAGGGCATCTACGAGCAGACCGACGAAGTTCTTATCGGCGAGTTCCTCAAACAGTTTTACACCGCGCGAACGGCCGGCGCTCCGGACGAAAAGGCATTCTCGACGGCGCGCATCGCGCGCGATAACCAGGCCCCGGTCCCCGAGAGCCGCCGCGCGAGTGCGAGCAGCGCGGCCGCCGTTCCAAAGGAGCTGCTCGTCGAGCGTCTACCGGAAGAGCGGCCGACAATCGAAGCGTGGCTCACCTCGATAAAAGGGCACCGCGTCCGCATCTTGCAGCCCAAACGCGGCGTGCGAGCCGAGTATATGCGTCTCGTCAAGAAAAACGCCGAACAGAATCTCAAGGCATTTCTCGCGCACCAGGAAGTGCAAGAGACCGCGCAGGCGCGCTCGCTTACCGACCTCGCCGACGCGCTCGAACTTCCTGAGCCGCCGCATCGGATCGAATGTTACGACGTGTCGAACATTCAAGGAACGAATCCGGTCGCGTCGATGGTCGTCTTCGTCGAAGGCCGCGCACGCAAGAGCGAGTACCGGAAGTTCAAGATCCAGTACGATCGCGGCCCAAACGATTTTGCGATGATGCAGGAGACCTTACGCCGGCGACTGCGCTACCTGCGCCGCGAAACGGACCGCACCGAGACGCCGATCGAACGCGAACTCGCGAAGAAGGAGAAGTTCAACAAGAAGCCTGACCTGTTGCTCATCGACGGCGGGAAAGGCCAGCTCAGCGCCGTGGTCGAGGTGCTCGAAGAGCTCGATATGACGGGTCTGGTCGTCGCCGGACTGGCCAAGGAGCACGAGTGGCTCTACTTGCCCAATCAGTCGGAGCCGATCGTTCTGCCCGCGAACTCGCCGGCGCTCCATCTCATCCAGCGCATTCGGGACGAAGCACACCGCTTCGCGGTCACCTACCACCGGCAGCGCCGGGCAAAATCGATGACGCGGTCCGCGCTCGACGAGCTCGAAGGGATAGGGCCGGTTCGCAAGAAGCGAATACTAGCGACCTTCGGGTCAGTTGCAGCGATCAAGAGAGCCAGCCTCGACGAGATTGCTGCCGTCAAAGGGATGACGCCGGCGCTGGCGTCGCGCGTCAAAACTGCGCTAGGAGAATGACATGCATCTGCTAATCCGTTTCATCGTAAATGCGATAGTCTTATGGCTGATAATTTCACTGGTTCCGGGCTTTCATAACGCCGCGGGAGCCTCGGGGTTCGGAGCCTACAGCCTTTGGACGGTCGTTTTGCTCGCGATCATCTTCGGCCTGGTCAACATGTTGGTCGGACCGATCCTTCGCCTAGTCTCGCTTCCGCTCACTTGGTTAACGCACGGACTCTTCACAGTGGTCATCGACTGGATTCTGCTCGGACTCGCCGTATGGATCACGCCCAACCTCAAAGGCGGCTGGCTGCCGACCCTCATCGGCGCCATCATCCTGATGCTGGTCAGTACCGTGATCGCCACGGTGGGTGAACCCAAGAATCAGCCCGCGTAGCGGCAAGCCCTAAGAAGCCCAGCGC
>JBAUMX010000107.1:0-2812 GCA_049578945.1 Candidatus Cybelea sp.
GTCATTATGACGTTGCTCTCTTGGACGGGTTCGGTCTTCTGCCTGGATCTTAAAGGAGGAGAAGTGTGGCTTAAGACGGCGGGCTGGCGCGCCGCGAACCGGGAGCAGGGCGGTCTGGGCCAACGCGTCTACAAGTTCGAGCCGGCGGCGACCAGTGGTTCTAGCGTGCACTTGAACCCGTTCGATCGCGTCCGGATCGGCACGGAATACGAAATCCAAGACGTTCAGAATATTGTCGAGCTGGTCGCCGACGAGGGCGAGAAGCCGGCCCGCGGTGACAACCGCTTCTGGATCGAAATGGCCAAGCGCCTCCTGTTGGGGCTGAGCCTACACGTCAAGCATGATGCCGATCCGCATAACGACTCGCTTACTGGGGTCGCGGCAATACTGGCGGACCCGCGCTTCAACGGCCTCGACGCACTCTTCAAGCACCTGCGCACCTATGAGCACGACGCATCGCATGCGAGGGGGTGGCGCGACGCAGAGGGCCGTCTGAGCGCAACGCATCCCCTGGTCGCACAGATCGCAACACAAATGCTGGCGATGGAGGAGCGCGTCAAGGCCAACGTCGTTGCCGAAGCGCAGAGCTTCCTGAACCTCTACAGCGATCCGGTGATCGCCGCGAATATCGCGTCTAGCGATTTCAACCTTGATGATGTCGGCAACGGCGACGTGAGCCTGTACTTCGTCGTTCACCCGGCTGACAAGAAGCGCTTGCGCCCGCTCACGCGGCTGATCACGACCCAGGTTCTGCTCGCCCTGATGCAAAGGTCCGAACACGTAGCCGAGCCGCGGGTTTTAATCATGCTCGAAGAGGTGGCGGAACTTGGCGCTCTGGACGTAGTTGCGACGGCGCTGGCGCTTGGGCGCGGATACGGGCTCAAGCTGTTCTTGATCGCGCAGGACTTGAGCCAGCTGGATACAGCGTGGGGAGCCAAGAGCAAGACCATCGTTGCGAACTGCGCGATCCGGATTGCTTCGGCGCCAAACGACGTCGGAACGGCAGAGCTGCTTTCGAAGATGTGCGGCACGATGACCGTGCGGCACACGGTCCGCAACTACTCGGGAAGCCGGTTGAGCGCGCTGCTGCCGCATACGATGACGACCGAGCACGACACACAGCGCCCGCTCTTGACGCCAGACGAAGTCATGCGACTCCCCGGCCCCCGCAAGACCGATACGGGCGAGATCGTGGCGCCGGGGAACATCCTCGTCTTTGTGTCGGGGCACCCACCGATTTACGGGGTGCAGCCGCTCTATTTCCGCGACCCCACCTTCACACAGCGCGCTGCGATCGCGCCGCCGGAGGTTCGCTGTGCCTGAGCAGTTGTCGCTGCACGATCAGCTCCACGTGCGCTTGCAGGAGAAGCTGCGGCGCGAACTTGGCGCACCTGTCCTCGATGCGTTGGCCGATCCGCGCGTGATCGAGGTGATGCTCAATCCTGACGGTCGCCTGTGGATCGACGAGCTTGGGGTCGGCATGCGCGACACCGGCAGCCGGATCTCTGCGGCTCAGGCCGAGAATCTGCTTGGCACGGTTGCGGCAACACTGGGATGCGTCATCACGCCTGAGCGACCGGTGCTCGAAGGCGAACTTCATCTGGACGGCAGTCGCTTCTGCGGGCTGCTTCCGCCGGTGGTCCTCGCGCCGGCCTTTTGCATTCGCAAGGCCGCGGTGCTGATCTACGGCCTCGACGACTACGTGCGCGATGGGATTCTCGACGGCGTCGTGCCGCCTGAGGTCGCGAGCATCGATCGGCCGCCGGCGCGCGGCCACGCCGCTGTCTTACGCCATGCGATTCGAACTCGCCAGAATATCTTGGTTGTCGGCGGCACGCAGAGCGGCAAGACGACGCTAGCCAACGGCGTGCTCCACGAGCTGAGCACGTCGGTCGGCTCGACGCAGCGGGTACTGACGATCGAAGAAACGCGCGAGTTGCGCTGCGCGGTCCCCAATCACGTCGCCATGCGGACGACCGAGACGATCGACATGACGCGCCTCGTACGCACGGCGTTGCGTTTGCGGCCCGATCGCATCATCGTCGGCGAAGTGCGCGGCGCTGAGGCGCTGGCGATGCTCAAGGCTTGGAACACCGGCCATCCGGGCGGGATCGCGACCGTACATGCCAACGACGCTCGCGCCGGCTTGATCCGGCTCGAGCAGCTCGTGCAAGAAGCCAACGTGCCGCCCCAACCCACGCTGATCGCCGAAGCCGTCGATCTGATCGTTGTGATCGTGCGTACGCCCACCGGGAGAAAAATCACGGAGATGGCGCGCGTGCATGGCGCGTCAGCTTCCGGCTACACGCTCGAACACATCGAGCCCGTCGTCGATAACGACTCACGCGAAGGCCAGCGTCATTTAATCGCCATATGACCCACGCATACTAAAAGGAGGAGTTATGATTCGCATTCCCGCCGCGGTGAGAACCGCGGCGTATTTATTTCCGCTGTTTGCCATCGCCACGCTGAGGCCGGTGCTGGCGAGCACCGGCGGCGGCCTGCCGTGGGACACGCCCTTACAGACGCTGCAGAATGACCTCACGGGCCCGGTCGCGACCGCCGTTTCGGTGATGGCGCTCTTTGCCGCCGGCGCGGCGCTGGTTTTCGGCGAGGAACTCGGGCCCTTCGTGCGGCGCGCGCTCTTGCTCGTCGTCGCGATTGCGTTCCTCGTACTTGGTACGAACTTCTTGTCGGCGCTCGGCTTGACCGGAGCGGTCGTATGAACGGACAACCGCGCACGATTCCGATTCACGCGTCGTTGATTCGCCCGATCCTGCTGATGGGTGCTGAGCGTGAGCTCGTGCTGATC
>JBAUMX010000108.1:0-19513 GCA_049578945.1 Candidatus Cybelea sp.
GCTCAAGCGCATGCTCTGCCGTGCGTTGGATCTGACGCGTTTGCGATGACCGAGTTGATTCGCGATGCGGAGGCCGGCTACGTGGTTCCTCCGAAAGATAGTGCGCGGCTGGCAGAGGCGCTTTTGATCTTGCTGAAGGAACCGACGGCGTGCGCCCAAATGGGCGCTAACGGACGTCGCCGGCAACGAGAATACCACACGTGGGCCGGCGTGGCCCAGCGTATTCGCGATAGATTGGCTCGAACATAATGGCGCGTGGATTGTTTCTGGCCGCAGCGGCAGTCGCGCTGGGCGTAGTCGCGTGGCACGCGTATCAACGCGGTGCGAGCGTTGCTCTATCGAGCACAGACGGTTCAAAAGAAAGCAGAGTCGTCGTTTGGAAGGCCGGTGATCCGGCCCTCGGGCGTTGGACCGTCGCGAATACGAATCAGTGCGGAAAGCCGGTACAGAATGGTTCAACATTTAGCTTCAATCTTAGACGGGACGGGCAGAACTGCGGCCGAAATCAAATGCTTCCGCTCGATGCGGATGGCGATCTTTTCCGGCTTGTCGACGGGCGGACGTATACGTGGACGTTTCGCTATATCGACGGAACTCCGTCGGGCGCTGCTCCCGGAATGGGTCTTGACAAAGGCAGCAACCCGGATTCGTCCATCTGGCAGATTCATGGATATAACCAGCGTGATTCACCCTGCACCGGACTGCCGTTTGTCAACGGCGCATCCTACCCGGGGCAAACTGCGGGCCAGGAGTGGTCCTTTACGACGTGTAACGGTAACGTTTGGTTCGGTAAGTACACGCCTCAAGAGCAAGACGACTGGAAGATCGTGGCGACCATTTCAGCTACCTCCTCAGGCGAAACAAAGTTATATCGCAACGGCGTGCTTATGGTCGACGATCATGGAGCGAACTATCGCGACTGGTCGGGCAACCCTTGGTTCAATTTTGGCCCGTACAAGTGGCGCTGGCAGCTCCCTGGCGGCGGCGGATCGGCCATGACCGAGGTCAACGCGACGATCGACGGCATGACCCTTACAGAGGAACGATAGACGAGCGAGCAAACGGCATCGGCGACGCGTTCAACTTCGGCGAGAGGTTCCCGCGTAAGTTCGAACCCCTCGATAAAAATACTCCGACTCATTTTTCGAAAATCAAAAGCCTACCATCATTTTGCTCGTATTAACGTGAAGCGCGGGGCGGCGCGTCGTACGAGAGTGCGGCGCGGTCCCAGCCTGCGACCGCGAAGCACTGCTCGTAGATCGAGTCGATGAAGGCTCCCAGCAGCCCGGGAGGGTCCGGAGCGCTACGTACGGCTTCGTATGGCAGGACCCACTCGCGCAAATCGCCCGACCAGCCTGCCTGGGCCGGCTCGACCGGGAGCGATGCCGCTGCTGCCGGTTCCGGATAGATGTAGCCGTAGAAAAACGGCGGCGTCTTTTCGTCCCCGTAATACAGCCCCACGTTCATGAGTTCGGCGTCGAGATCGTACTTCATGAGATATCCTCGACCGGCAGGCGGCCTGGCGTGACGGCCGCTAAACAGCATCAACGCGACGTCGAGAGCGCCCCACCAGACTTGAACTCCGGAGCGACCGAAGAAACGCGAACGCCATTCGTCAAAGACGCCGGATGCGGCGGTCGCCGACGCAAACCAACGCCTGACCGCCGCCGGATCGTAATCGGCGGCTCTGTGGTCTTCGTCCAACGGCGTCGTATCGGGTAACTCCTGCGGTATCGTGCTTATCGTGCACTCGACACCGAGCGCCTCCAAAGCCTCAGTCAACTTTGCGTAAATCTCCGCCACGGTACGAACGGGCACGAGTGGAAGTGTTGCGCGCGCGCCGTTACTGCGGGAGAGTACTATTTCCGAGTTAAAGACTTCGATCGTCGCGTCGAACGACGAGCCGCGCCACGGAATAGTCCCGGTCGTGAGGCCTCGCGGTGAGAGATGCAGTGCCGTAAACATCCAATTAGGTTGCATCGGCGCGACGGCCACCTTGATCTTTCCGAGCATCTGTGCGTAGAGATGCAGACTTCGCTTGGTCGCCGCCCAGCGGGAAACGTCTACGTCCGGCCACGATGCACGATCGTCGTCAATCGGCCTTGATCTCATCACAGGCTATATCTCCTCACGTTGACGCAACGAGTGATATTACGTAGAGGAGCGCCATAACGGCGTCGGCACCAGCCACCGCGACGATCGTGGTCTGTCTTCGCAAAGGGCTCGCGACGACAAGGCCGCCGAGGGCGAGCTTCTCGACGATCGCGGCTATCATGATCGGTACTCGAGCCTCAATGTGAAAACCCGCGTAGATCAGCAGACCGCCGACCAGTGCGATCAGCAGGCTCCAGTGACGAGTGAGCAGAGCCGTTGACGCGTCAACAGCCGTCGTCCTAAAGACTATCCCGAGAACGAGTCTAGGTGCGACAAATCCGATTCCGGCGAGAGCGGTCAGCGCACCGGTCACGATGAGAAGAGCGTTCATGAGCTGGTATTTCGGCAACCCATCGCGCGGCCCGTGCCGCGACCAACCGTTTCCTAGATCGCCGGCCAGGCAGCAAGCCCGGAAATCATCCTCAACCCTTGCGTGATGCGCCACCGTCCGGGCGACCTCGCGCCTCGCGGAAACTCGGTGATCTCGTAGGTAAACGGCTTCTTCGCAAGATCATTTTCGCCGGCGTAAAGTCGCCCGCTCGTGCTTGTGGCGAGATAAACAACCCGGTGGTCACCGAACGCCAGCGTTCTCGACGGGATCGTTCGCCCGGGCGGAAAGACCAAGACGTCGGTTTGCCCGGCCTCAGCGACGGCATAGAGCGTACCATCGGGGCCGATCGCAATGTCGTTGAGCAGCGCTTCGCCGTATAGACCACTCGTAATGCTCTCGAACGGAACGGTTTGGCCGGGCGCAAAGACTTCGATTTGGGCCGGGCTGCACAGACCCAACGCCGTGAACCCTAACAGACCTACGTACATATTCCCGGATGCGTCGAATGCGATTGAATCCGGGCACGACACGTCGATCGCGGCGCCGATTTTGTCTCTTCCGCCGATGAACTCGTAAACTTTGTGATCGTTGAAATCCGCGACCCAAAGATTCCCTTCGGCATCGACGGCGCAGCCGGTCGCCCCCCCTTTGTCGGCCGTCAGGACTTTACTAGGGGTCGATCGTCCGAACGGATAGACCGCAATCGTCGCGCCCTTCTCGTTAGGAACGTAAAGGGTACCGTCGGGCGCGAAGCACAGATTGCCCGGATGGTTGATTGCCCTGACCAGGGTGCCGATTATTGCCGGTCTTCGTCCCTTTCGAGCATAGATCTTGACCGAGCTGGAGCGATACTCCGAAACATAGAGGAGTCGCTGCGTCTTCGAAAGCCCACGCGGGAGGGGACGAAGCAGCGGCGGCCGGAGATCGTCACTCGGTAGAGCGTGATGGAGTGCCAGCATCAGATCGACGGCGGTACGCGGCGCGATCGACACTTGCGCCGGCGGCAGCGGCGCGAGCGGCGTGGGCTGCGCCGAGCACGCCCCGGCAAAGACCAACGTTAATAGTGTGAGGCTGGGTCGAATGCGCACGGTACCTCCCGGCCGATCGCCGTCATATGAGAATGAATCCGAGGCCGTCATAGCTCCTTCATGGACGGGGCACCTCTTGGTCACCGAGGCGTCGTGCGGCCCTGCTTAAGACTTTCTTTACCCGGCCGCGCTATGGCAAGGACATGATCTGGTTGAAAAGCGCCTTCGCTGCGGCTTCGGCATTGTGGCTATCCGTTTTCGCCGCCTCGGCTGCCTCACTGCCGTCGGCCGAGGGCGTCCAAGCGAGGTTCGTAGAGGCGTTGGGCGGAGCCGACGCGATCACGCGCCCGCACTCAATGACCCTGAAGGGCTTCAACTTGCCCTCTGAACCGAATGGGAAACGCACGCGGATTCCGTTCGTCATTTACGCCGCCGACTTCAAGCGCTTAGAAGTCCATAGCGTCCCGGGGAAGGGGGACTTCTCGTTTGGATACGATGGAAAGACGGCCTGGGCGCTCGCTCCGGGGGCCAAGGCGCAGATCTTCACGGGTTCGGACGCCGAATCGATCCGGCGCGATGCGGATCTCTATTATTTCGCCCACGTTCCAACCTACTTCCGTTCGATGGACGTCATAGGGGTGGAATCGTTCTACGGGCATCGCTGCTATCGAGTCAGGGGGATCAATCTCTGGGGTAACGTCAACAATCAGTACTACGACGTCGAGAGCGGGTTGCTCGTCGGATATCGTTTTCACCAATGGGTCGGAAGTGCGCCCGAGAAGGCCGAGAGCGTGCAAATATTCGACGACTATCGGCGCTTCGACGGGCTGCTCATTGCGATGCGTGAGACGGATTATCGCGATGGCCGGCTAATCGGCGTTG
The DNA here is from genome assembly GCA_049578945.1 of Candidatus Cybelea sp. GTDB lineage: Bacteria > Vulcanimicrobiota > Vulcanimicrobiia > Vulcanimicrobiales > Vulcanimicrobiaceae > Cybelea. Next base: position 4,396 of record JBAUMX010000108.1, read on the forward strand.
GGCGTTACGAATCAATTCGAATGAATGACGTCGATCCGCGTGTCTTTGAACTGCCGTCGGCCATCGTCGCGCTCAAACGCGACAAGAAACCATGAGGGGTCTCGGTGCGACGCGCGCCGCCGGCGTAATTGACGTGAACGAACTCGGGCGCGAGTAGCCGGTCGCCGATTGCGGATGCGTCGAGGGAATCTCTGGCAAGCGCTGTCGGCGCAGGAGACTCCCGTACTTCCTTAACTAGAAGCGCCCCGGCAATTACTGACGGCCTGGATGCACGGCGTCCACGAGAATCCGTTGCAACTCATCGCGCTGCGTCACAACCTCGGTCAGCCGTCGCTCGAGGTCGGTTAACCTCAGACCCTCGAGTGAAACGCAAACTGCCTGAGTGAGCTTAGCGACGCGGTCAAGCTCGCCCGGAGAGAGAATTTCGCCGTCACGCATCGGTCCGATGGCGAGCAGCCCGACAAGTTTGGCGTGCGAAATCATCGGAAACGCATGTCCGCCGCTGCCGAGAAGCTCGCACTCGATGGGGTAACCCGAACTCTCGAGCGAAACGACGAGCGGATCCAGCCGCTCGATGAGCTCAGGCGCGGGATTCCCCGCCGCCGCGACGCGGACGTATGCAGCCGGCAGACCGTCGCTCGCAGCCTTCTCCGCCGGTGCCTGCTGATAGAGCGCTGTCGCGGCGGATCCAACATGCTGGTCGAGCACGTCGACGTAGCGGTGCGTCAGAGTCGTCGTTTCGTCAATGTGCGATGCGTCTTTGGCAAATTGATCGAGAGCGTTCTCGACCTCGTGCTGCTTTCTGAAGATGACGCGGTCGAAGAAGGTCTCGAGGCTCTTTTGGATCTTCCGGAACGAAGCGGTAATGATAACGGCCAGGGCAACGAAAAATGCGTTCCTCTCGGTCCCAAAAAAATTCGTAGCGGCCCACTGCGCGCCGGCAAAAATCGGCACGAGCGAGGAGGTAATAGCGCCGTAAACGAGCGTTCGGCCTGCGATGTAATGCGAGCTAACCACACGATGCGACAGCAGTCCGTAGGCCAAACCAATCGGAATCAGGATGAGCGTCAAACGAGGTATAGACCATGCTTGTAAGCTCGTTGCCCAGTTATTGCCGACGGCCCAGAAAGCGGCGAAGGAGAAGAAAAAGCCGGAAAATCCAACCGCGAACGTCCAAGCCATGTAGCGAAGGCGCTGACGCTCCTGACCTGTAGCCTCGGCTGCCGCCGCCGTCAGTGCGGCAACGGTCGCGACGATGCATACTAGTTGCAAGAGCCGAAGCGCGGGCGTGATATATGCGCCGCGTGCGTCGAACACTGTCGCAACGATCAACAGTTCTAAGCACACGAACGCCGGTGCGGCTGCGCGCACCATCCAGAGACGAAAGCCGGTTGTTGGACGGCCACGAATATTGGCCGCGAAGACCATCGCCAAGCAGATCGCTGCCTGGGTCGCGGTGGCCTGTGAGACGGATGCGACGAGACGCCACCATCCAACGTACTCCTGCGGATCGACTTGCCACGGCGCGAAGCCGGACAGCACGAGAAAGGCGCAGAGCCACCTCACCCAAAGGGCATCGGCAAAGTGCCACGCGACGACGACGGCCAGGCTCAGCATTCCGATTCGCAGGACGATTCGACCGGTCCGCACGATCCAATCGATAAGGTTCTCCCGCAGCGGCCGGTCCGACGCGACGAGCGTTACCTCCCGATCGAGGCCTTGGTGAATAGCGGTCACAGGGATATGCTCGGCGGGGTACCACAACCATCGCGCAAGGAACGAATCGTGCGGGATGTAGCGATCGCCGACCGCGATGCCGGCCGCAGCTAGGTTGGATCTGGGAAGTTCTGAGAGAACGAGAAACGTCGCCGTCGGCCGGCCAGGGACGCTGAGCCATCGTCCAACGGGCCGAACATCGCCGTCCACCAGATCGATCCGCGGCGCCAGAAACTCATAAATGCCCAGGCACGCCGAAAAAGCTACCGCAAGCACGACGAGCGCGCGCCACCTGCCGAGCTTCATGCAACCACCATCTTCGCCGAGCAATGCTTACTCTTCCGCCTTGGGCGGCCCTGGCCGGCTCTCAATCGTGGCAACGCGCGTGCATGGTAAAATGACGAACATGTCGTTGGGGAGGTGGCGGTGAGCGTGAAAAGCGTATTCGCACCGGTCGTTTTGCATTGATCGTGCTAACCGGGGCCGCGAACGATGCCGTGCGCGGCAATCGTGCAGAAGGGTGGCTGGAACAGACCCGCCCGCCCGTCGTTGCGCGCAACGGCATGGTGACCACCAGCCAGCCGCTTGCGGCGCAGGCGGGGTTGCGGATCTTGATGCAGGGCGGAAACGCCATTGACGCGGCGGTCGCGACTGCTGCTGCGCTCAATGTCACCGAGCCGATGAACGTCGGTTTTGGCGGCGATCTTTTTGCACTGGTCTATATCGCCAAAGAGCATCGAATCCACGCTCTTGACGCGAGCGGCACGGCACCGACCGGCGCAACGCTAGCGCGCATGCATGCGCTGGGCTACGCTTACGACCCTACGGATTGGGGACCCGGATCGGGGATGCCGTCGGGCGGGATCCTTGACGTAACCGTTCCCGGTGCGGCGTGGGGATGGGACGAAATTCTGCGGCGCTACGGCACGATGAAGCTGCCGCGCGTGCTGGCGCCGGCAGTCGACTACGCCGCGAACGGATTCCCCGTCTCCGAGCGTATCGCACGCGAGTGGGTTCTACCAAACGCCCTGCCGTTGCGCGCCTGCTGCACGCGGCTCGATCCCGATTCCGTCGCGACCTGGTACGTTGGCGGAGCACCCCCGGCGCAAGGACAAATCTTTCGCAATCCACAGCTCGCGCGTACCCTGGTGCTGCTCGGGGAACGCGGTCCCGACATCTTCTACAAAGGCGAGATCGCGCGCGCCATCGTCGCAAAGTCGCACGACCTGAGAGGCACGATGACGCTTGCGGACCTGGCTGCGTATCGTGGCATTTGGACCGACCCGGTGCGCACCACCTACCACGGTTACGACGTGATGGAACTGCCCCCGCCATCCCAAGGATTTGCAGCTAACGAAGCGTTGAACATCCTCCAAGAATGCGTCCCAAAACTCGCGTCGGGCGAAACGCTCGCATCGCTCGGCCCAACAAGTGCTCTCTATTGGCACCTTCTCGTTGAGGCGAAGAAACTCGCATACGCCGACCTGTACGCGTACAACGCCGACCCGCAATTCGCGCCGCCGCCGCTCGCGCGTCTGCTCTCGAACGCATACGCTGCGACGCTGTGTGAGAAGATCGATCCGGCGCGCGCATCGAGCGTTGAGCCGCCGGGAGTCCCCGGCGGCTCGGGCGACACGATCGTGCTCTCGACGGCGGACCGGTGGGGCAACATGGTTTCCTGGGTTAATAGCAACTACGACGGTTTCGGCTCGGGCATCACCGTTCCGGGATACGGATTCGTCTTGCATAACCAGGGCGCGCTTTTCACACTCGATCCAAGCAGCCCCAACCTTATTGCACCGCACAAACGTCCGTTCAACACGCTCTGCGCCGCGTTCGTCATGCACGGCGACAAGCCGTTTGCGAGCCTAGGATTGATGGGCGGCGATATGCAGGCGCAGGGGCACGAACGGGCACTGGTCGACCTGATCGATCTCGGCGTCAACGTGCAGCAGGCCGGAGACATGGCCCGTTTTCGCCACGATCAAATCTCGAACACGCTGTTGCTCGAATCGCCGCTGTACGATCTCGTCGGCAAGCAGTTGAGCGAAATGGGCCACAAGGTGCGCTCGACCGATCGTCGTCCGATGGGCGGTTACCAAGCCATCACCGTGCTTCCGAGCGGCGCCTACAGCGCCGGCTCAGACTTCGGCAAAGACGGCGAAGCCGTGGGCTGGTGACGCGCTTTACGGCGCCTGCGAGAAGACGGTGCCGTGACTGTCGCTTCCTCCGTCCAGCGTCGAAAGCAAACTCCAAGAACTTTTCGCGACGGTCTATGCGGCGATCGAAGCGGCTCGCAAGCCCTAGAGGTCAAGTCAAGGTTCTGGCTTACGAAGAAAAACTTTCGGGATAAGAGCGAAATATGTCGCTCGGCTCGAAGGCGTGAGTTGTGTTCGTTTGCATCTGCAACGGTCTTACCGAACGCCGCATTCGAGCCGCTGTCGAGGAGGGGGCGCGGACTCACGATGAGGTCTACACCCGCTGCGGCGGCGTTGCGCAGTGCTACGCGTGCGCGGCGGAGGTTGACGCGATCATCGAGGTGGCTATTCCGAAGTCGGAAGGTCCGCCATCGCCTGCTGTAGATAGTTTTCGCGGCCCAGCGACTTAACGAGCGCGAGCTGCGTCTCCAGGAAATCGACGTGCTCCTCGGAGTCTTCCAAAATGCGGGCGGCGATCTCGCGGCTTGCGTAATCCGCCTTGGCTTCAAAGAGGGTGATAGCTTCGGCGGTATCGTTACGCGCGATCATCTCGAGCCGGAGATCGCATTCGAGCGCCTCAATGCCGTCTTCGCCGATGTGCACCTTCCCGAGATTCTGGACGTTTGGCAGCCCTTCCAGGAAGAGAGTGCGCTGTATTAACCAATCGGCATGCTTCATTTCGCCAAGCGATTCGTTATAAATGCGTTCGCCCAACCGGTAGTACCCCCAGTTTTTGTGCATCCGCGCATGCAAAAAGTACTGATTGATCGCCGTAAGCTCGTTGGTTAGCATTTTGTTCAAGCGCGCGATGACCTCAGGCTGACCTTTCATACCTAAGGCAATACGACGATTCTCCGCTTAGAACCTATGCCCACCGTGGCCGGCTATCGACGCTTCGTTCCCGGCTTTACTTTTTAGCGGTTAGGAGTGCCGTTACCTCATCGAGCATTGTTACGGTCGCACGCACGGATGCATCGACGGTACTCTGATGACCGGTGGCGATTGCATTAGCGATCGTTGGGAATGCGACGCTTGCGTAGCCGTTAGCCGAATAGGCAATCAGATCGAGCTGCTGGGCCACTTTCAAGGCCTGGGAATCGTCGTGAAGTTGCGGGCTCGTATCGTACGAGCGGGCCGCGTTGCCAAAGTTGACGATCGCGGCGCCGAGTGCCGGATCGATGGTCAGTCGCACCTGCGTGGCCGCCTTTGCCAAGGACGTTGAGCCTGCGTCGAGCACCTGTACGTACGGCTTGAATCGATATGGAATGCTTTGCGCATCGGCGATACGCATCGCGATGATCCCGATCGCTTGGGCGACAGTTCGATGATGCGTAAATCCCGGGTCGGCGTAGAGCGAAGCGTAACGGTAATCGTCATAGGGCGAGTGATACGTTCCGAACGGACCGGTGTAGCCGAGATCGAGAATCGGCGTTCCCAGCGTGTAAATGAACGATTCGAAGTCCGAACCCCCCGCCGGCACGTCGATACGCGGCCTCGTGATGTGCAGGACCTGCTGCACCACTGGCGTGAGGGTCGGCAACAGCGCTCCGGCCGCCGCGGCGCCAAACGTTGGGCCGGAGGCAGATTCGTCGCTATTGACGTAGGCAACACCCCCGCGCCGTAACTCCGTACGGTGCATCGCGACGTAGGCTGACGAGCCCAGCTCGCCAATTTCTTCGCCATCCCATCCGGCGATACGGATGCTCCGCCTCGGCACCCACCCGCGGCGATGCAATGCGCCCAAGCCGCGTGCGACCTCGAGCAACGTTGAGATGCCCGAGCCGTCGTCCGAGACACCGTACACCCACGCGTCGCGGTGTCCGCCAAGAATCACCATTTGATTTGGATTCGACCCGGTGATCTCGGCGATGGTATTCCACAGCGTCGTGTGCCGCGCGTTCATCTCGACGTGGAGGCGCACCGGGACTCGGGTCGCGCCGACGCGGTACGGCACGGGCAGCGCGCCTGCCCAACCGGCCGGTCCGGGCGTTCCGCGCATCTCCGCCAATAAGCGCTGCGCCGTGAGCCCCGTAACCGGCAAAGTCGGAATCTGCAGCGGCCGATTGTCGTTGCCCATGACGTCCCCGCGCTGGACCGCACCGGTCGGCCGGTACGGACCGTTGGGATAGACGGGCCCGCGCGCGAAGCCGTCGTCCTTTGGGTCCGAATAGAAGACCACCCCGGCGGCGCCGTGCGCCGCTGCGCGCGCTGCGAGATTGCCGCGGTACTCCGCGCCGTATCGAATCAACACGATCCGCCCGCGCACGTCGACACCGGCGCTTGCCAGAGTCGCGTAGTTCGCATCGAGCCCGCGGCCGGCGTACACGACCGGAGCCCGCACGTCGCCATTTCCGCTGCCGGCATTAAACGGCAATCCCGCATCCAGCCGCGAGCCGTCGGGGTCGGCCGCGATCTTTTGGTCGCGCAGGTCGAACGTGACGACCGGCGCCGTTAGCAGTTGCAGTTGCAAAACGCTCGGTGTGTAGACTGTCGCCTGAAATGCTTCGATCCAGGCCCGCAGCCCAAAGCTGCGCATCGCGTCGCGCATGTAGACGGCAAGAAGGTAGTCGCCCGTTGTCCCGGGATAGTGATAGCGCTCGTTGATGACCTGCGAGCTGGCACGCGCACCATCGGAGCTGGGAATCCGGAGAAATGCTGCCTCGCTCGTCGGCTCGCTGTTGGGCGCAGCGCTTGCAACGCTTGCAACGGCCATAGCGGCAATAATAGCGGGATACAGCCTAAAGCGCATTTCCCATTTTTAACACGATTGGGATGTCCGCGAAAGATGCTCCAGCCGTTATCATGAGCAACTGCCCGCCAGCTTACTACACCCTGCTGCGCTGCAAGGGCGGCCTTCGATACGTTTCGAACGCTGCAATATGAACCGATCTTTTCGCGTCGTTGCAGCCGCATTGTCGCTTTCACTGCTTGGCGCTTCGCCGAGTCCCGGAGTGTCGGGCAACGCCGACTCGCAGTATACGTCGCTAGCCCAGTCTTACTACGCGGAGAATTTCCGCCTCAACCCAATCGATGCTACGCAGGTCGGCGTGCACGATTACGACGATCAGATCGGCGATTTCTCAGCCACTGGGATCGCCGCTGCGCTAAAGGTCGACCACACCTACCTCGACCGGCTCGCAACGATCGACCGCGCGAGCCTTTCGCGGAGCGTTGCCCTCGACGCGACGCTGCTCGAGTACGCGCTACGAGACGACCTCTTGCTCAACGAGACCCTCGAGCAGTGGCGGCACAACCCCGATATCTTTACGCAGGCCGCAAGCGGCGCGATCTTTACCGTGATGAGTAAGGATTATGCTCCGCTCGACAAGCGAATGGCCTTTGCGATTGCACGAGAGCGGCTTATCCCGGCCATGCTGCTTCAGGGCGAGAAAGACACGACGACGGTCGACGCCGTGACACAGCGCATCTCTGCCGAAGACGCTCTTGGCGCCGTGGACTTCTTCAAGACGTCGGTTCCAGAAGCGTTCGCATCGGTACGTGATGCGACTCTGCAGGCGAATTTCAAAAGCGCTAACGCCGCCGCGGCATCCGCGATGGCGCGCTACGCCCGATGGATCAAGAGCCTCAAGCCCCAAGGCACCTTCGCGATCGGTTCCGATGCATATCGCAAACGACTGCTCTACGAAGACGGGCTGGATATGGCCCTTCCGCAGTATCTCGCGGTAGGCCAGCGAGAACTGCAGCGACTGCGCGTTGATTTCATCGCCACGGCAAAAAAGATCAACCCCAGAGCGACACCGCTGCAGGTCTATCTTTCAATCACCCGCGTCCATCCGGCGCCGGATGCATTGCTGTCGACCGCGCAGAAAGACCTCGTGCGGCTTCGCGCCTTCGTGGAGGCCAAGCGGATTGTCACGCTGCCGCCCAACGCCAATATCAAAGTGGTTGAGACACCCGCATTCGAGCGCACGACGACCAGCGCCGCGGAGGATTCACCCGGACCGCTCGAAACCATCGCAACGCAGGCGTACTACTACGTGACGCCCGTCGACCCGTCGTGGTCTGCTAAACAAAAAGAAGACTTCTTGGCTCAGTTCAACGACTTCGAGTTCCCGATCATCTCGGCCCACGAAGTTTATCCAGGCCATTTCACGAACTTTTCGATCGATCGCAACCTCGACCTTAGCCTGACGCGCGAGCTGTCGGTAAGTTCAGAGTTCGCCGAGGGTTGGGCTCACTACAGCGAGCAGATGATGGTCGACCAGGGATGGGGCAACGGCGATCCTCGCGTTCGGCTCGCGCAACTCGATGAAGCATTGCTCCGTGCCTGCCGTTACGTCGTCGGAGTAAAGCTGCATACGCAAGGCATGAGCCTCAGTGAAGCCGAGCGTCTGTTCACGGACCAGTGCTTCCAAACGCCGCAAGTGGCGGTCGAGGAATCGCTGCGCGGCACGCAAGACCCCATGTATGGATATTACACGCTGGGCAAGCTCATGATTCTAAAGCTTCGCAGCGATTACAAAAAGAAGCTCGGCGACGCTTTTACTCTGGAGCAATTCCACGACGAGTTGCTCTCGCGCGGCGACCCGCCGCTGCCGCTGCTACGGCCATTCATCCTCGGAAGCAGCGACGACGGAAAGCCACTGTGAAACACTCGCTGAAGTCATCGGTGATTGGCCGTGCCTGCGCCATCGTTCGAAGCGCCCGCTGGGCTCTCGGAACCCTTGATGCAAATCGTATCGAGCGACGCGCGCGCTGCCGGGTCTTCCTTGTCCGTGTCTAACCGCGCGTAGGTCGCCACGAATGTCCTTGTCTTGCCGAGAAGAATCGTCTGCTCCAAAACGACGTTCATCGTTCCAAGAGCGACCTTGTTTTCCGAGTACCACCCGTCCGCCGACCCACTGCAGACCTTCTCCGCGTGTGATGCGATCATGTTGTTAGCACCTACGAGCTTTTTGAAAGCCGCGTCTGCTCCTTGGGCAATGGTTTCAAGCGTCACAGCCTTACCGGGGGGATTGATGGCGTAGCTTAAGGCGATCATATCGGCGGGAGAGTCCGGAGGAGGCGCACTCCAGCCTCCTACGTAGACGGCACCCGGCAACGTCGGCATCGCGCTCTTAACAGTCCAATGAGCCGGCACAACCATCGTTGGAAGTTCATCCGGCACCGTCGGCGCAGGTGAGGCCGACTCAACCGGGCTCGGCGTCGCAAGCGGCTGAGCAGATAAAACAGTCGGCATCGTCACTACAAAAACGCTGATCATCGTGAAAACTCGTGTGCTGAAGTGAAAAGGCAACGTACGCCTCCATTTGACCAATCTAAGCGGCATCGATGGCGTGAGGTTCCGGCCACGCCGCTAAGAATCCCGTACGTCAATATCTGGGTTAGCGCAGCTCGCTGCGAAGTCGAAGCACGAGCTCGGCCGGGGGCATCATCCCGACGATCGCACGCCGACGCGGCCACCCCATGGCTGGGACGCCGGTGGCGCCGGCCGCGTGGGCCTCTTCGATAAACGCGTCGACGGTAGGAGAAAACCGGCGCTCGCGCCATGCGGCTTCCACGTCCACGGCGGCGAGGCCAAAGCGTTCAGCGATCGGAACGATAACCTCACATTTCGAGATATCGGCCTGTTCGGTGAAGAATGCGCGCGAAACGTCGTGATAAAAGGCGCCGGTTGCGTCGTCACCCTTCTGGCGCACAAGCTCGGCTGTTTCAAGTGCAAAACGTGAGTTCACGTTGCGTTTCGGCGGGTCGATTGGAAGCCCGACTTCTCGCGCCATCCGCACGAGTCTCGCGCGAATCTGCGGCCAGTCCTGCGGCGGATACGGCTTCGGTGCCCCTTCGGCCGGCGTATCCGGATGGATCTCAAAGGGAAGCCAACGCAGGTCAGCTTGCAGTTCTCGCGCCGCCTCTCCGGCCCAAACTGAGCCGAGATAGCAAAACGGTCAAATAACGTCGGTCCAGATATTGATGATGCGCTTCATGACCTGCTCATCATAGCACGGACCATAGTTATCGGCCGCTCGCCGGCAATAGATCACAGAACCAAAACCCTTTCGCTGGTTGTTTGCTGGGCAGTGGGCAGACTGTAGATGAAACGAGCGCGCTGCTCGATTGAGTCTGCTCGACCGGTCGATAGACTTTCTTTCCGATCGCCACGTCGATCGGATAGTCAAAGACCGGCCCGGCATACGCGAACGAATGGAATTCGCCGTTCTCACCGCAGGGGTCAACGTCCACCGGAAGCGCGTTGATAAAGTCCCAACTGATGGCGCGGCCTAAGGCGGCTTCGCCTAGATATGCATCGCTGACACAGCATACGATTGATCGGAACCCTAAATTGATAAACTCATCAATTACCTTACGAGTGTCAATCTTCCAAAGCGGAAAGAGACCGTTCATTCCGATACGTGCGAGATTCTGTTCGCGCCAGTGCCGTAGATCCTCGAGAAAGATGTCGCCGAAAGCCACGCTCGTCACGCCACCTTCCTTGTGCTTAAGTAGGCAAGCCGACATCTTGCGCTCGTACTCCTCGTTAGAACTGCCGGGGCGGACGGAGACTACGTCTAGCGGCAGCCCGATGGCGCGTGCCTGTGCCTGGACGAGTTCAAGTCGAACTCCATGCATCGAAACACGACCGAACCTTTCGTTGCACGTGGTAAGGAGGGAGACGACGCTGTAGCGCTCGTCCCGAAGCACTTTGTACAATGCGAGTGCCGAATCTTTGCCGCCGCTCCAGCAAAAGACGGTCTTTTCCCTCACGCCGCAGCACAACGCGCGCTCGGCGAACGCCGAGTCAGGAACCATTCGCCAACTGCATAGATTGGCGCTGAGTTGACGATAATTTCTCCGATTCCGACGAGACGCATCCTATCTAACTCCGCTCTGTATCGCACCCGGCCACCGTTTGGACCATGTAAGTCTACAAAGCTTAGCGTCCGCAGCGTAAGGCGCGGGGCACGGTCTGCAAATCTGATCGTATCGGGTCTACCCCCAAAATCCACAACCCCCTTAACTGCAAGCGGCTTTTCGCAAATCGTAAGCTTCATAGTCGCTGGATACGGATACACGGTGCTTTGACCGACCCACTCGCCGTTCAATCTCCCGGAACTCAAGACACCGCCGGTTGGAAGAACCGGCAACCACAACGGAGCCGGCTGGCGTTCCAAGCGCCGAACAACGATTTGCCTCGTGTTCCAAGCGATCTTCTGCAGAAGCAGCGCCGACGCCGGTTGGATATCTGCAAGCAACACGCCGCTTTGGCGATTGATGGCCCCTGAATCGAAAGCCACCGCATTCCCAAGAACGCTAGAGACGGCACCCTCGGGATTCGTCTCGTTCAAGCATGCGACGAAGAGCGCCGCTGCCAAGTAGGACCCGGCAGCCGTGGGATGAGTACCGTCGGGAAGATACAGCGTTGGCAATGAGGCGTATTTTGAGGCGCCCTTCCAAGCGTAGGCGACCGGTACGACCTTGATCTGTTCCTTCAGGCCGAAGCTTTCGTACGCCCATCGTACGAAAGCCGCATCTCGCGGATCCATCTCTTTGGGAGTCCATGGCAAGAACAGAACCGGGACGGCGCCCGCGGCTCGTATCCTTTCAACGAGCTTGCGGCCGTAGATAAAAAAATTGCTAGCATCGTGAACGTGAGCACGCCCGTTCACGAGATAGACTTCCCCGAAGGTTGTCTGGTCTTGAAGCACCACGAAGTCCCAACGACGCATCCTTAATGCCTTCACCACGTCGCCGCTCTCCCAGTGATTCTTCAGCGACTCGCCGCCCGACGCAACCATCGCGGCGGCTACGCAGACGCCCTTGCTTTGGGCAATCGCAGAGTATAGTGCCGGTAAGTTGTTTACATACGTAAGGCTATCGCCGACAAAGAGAACGCCGATGCAGTCGGAGGCAGCGACTCGTTCGACCGCTCCTGCCGACCGGAGCGGTCCCACGACTGCAAGGAGAAGAATCAGTGCGCACAACCCGCACGACCGCGTTCTCCTGCGGCAGAGATCACGCCCTAATCCTCGATCGCGACCGTGTAAGCTACGGCTGAAAACCATCGCTTGCACCTTAGCGTCACACACCGTCCCACCTCTGCGCCCTAGCAGTCTCGGAACGCCGATGCGTTACTCGGCCTTGATAACTTTTGATTTTTTGGCTTGCTAACACTGAGAAGCCGGCGCGAGATTCGCGGGCTTCGCACTGTGTCGCACGACGCGCTGCCGCTGCTCTGACTGCTCGTAGTGAACTCGATCCAGCCTTTGCCCGGAGCGCAACCGGTCAAGCCGGATGACACGGATTCTCGCAGACGAACGGCTCCCAGGCCGACACAGTTTTTAACCCTTGGACGGCGCGAAGGCTGAACTGGATCGACCCCGCGCTTTCTTGCGGTTCGCGCTGCGCGCGTGAAGCACAACAATCAGTTCTGCCACGACGGCACGCCGATCGCAGACGAGTCGACGAGGCCTGTGGTTGCTTGCAAAGCGATGTGAGCTTGCAAACTGTAAGTATCGTACGTTTGCGGCGGGCTTGAGTCGAGACCCATGGAGCTTGTAGCGTCGATTTGACGAGCAATCAAGCTAGCCGCGCGACCAGAGCATTAGGGCGTGATGGTCTAGAGATCCGGATGCCGGGCTTCCTTATATAGATAGATTTCCTCCCGGGATATAGATAGATTCCCTCCCGGGCTGGCTCTGGCGGGCTGCCAGAGTTGGTTACCGGAGGGGGCAGGGACAACCGGCCCGGGGTTTGTTGGGAAATATTGCCCGGGTCTGAAGGGAGAAAGCCGCAGAAAGTAGCACTGTAGTCATCCCCCGCGCGGGAGCACGGGAGTTCCTCGAGCCTGGTTTACTGGCACTTTCATGAAAGAAAAAAGGAGCAATCTTGATGAGAATCTCGAGGCCGGCCTATTACGCCTTGGGCGTAACCACGGCCGCAGCCCTGCTTGCTGCGTGTAGCGGCGGCGGGTCGCCGTCGTCGGCGCTGTCGCCTTCGACGGGCATGAATTCTTCCTCGGTTGGACACGTACCGTCTGTCAAGGAGCACGTAACGCTCACGGCGCGGGTGTCCAAGCCCGTCCACAAAGACCATCGCAAGTCCTGGATATCGCCGGAAGCGCGCCGCGCGCCGCGCCTCCTCTTCATCAGCGATGATGGAACCGACGATATCAACATCTACACGATGCCCAACCAGGTGCTCAGGGGGCAGCTTACTGGCTTCTCCGAGCCGCAGGGCATGTGCACCGATGCGTCTGGAAACATCTGGGTAACCAACACGGGAACGAACCAGGTGATCCAGTTGTCACGCTCTGGCGCGACGCTCAAGACCTTGGATGACCCCACCGGTTTCCCGGTCGGCTGCGCTGTGAACAGAGCGAACAATGATCTGGCGGTCACGAACATCATCGGCAATCCGAGCGGCGACGGCAACGTCGTGGTCTACGCGAACTCCACGGGCACGCCGCAAGCGTTCTCGACCCCAACCGTATTCGAGTATTTCTTCCCGGCCTACGATAATGCCGGCAACCTCTACGTTGACGGAGAGGGCTCGGCAGGATACGCGCTCACTGAGCTTGCGTCCGGCAGCAGCACGCTGTCGCCGGTCAGCATCAGCGGCGGCACGCTGTTCTTCCCGGGCGGCGTCAACTGGAACCCCGCGACGAGCAGCGTGGTCCTCGGCGACCAGGAGTGCAACGGCGGGGAGGCCTCGTGCCAATATTCGGCCACCGTTTCGGGTGGAGTAGCAACGATCACGGGCGTCACGAACCTGTCCGACCTCTCGGGGGGGACGGCGTTTGACTTAGACCAAGGGACCATTGGTCCGCGCGGCCGGTTCTTTGCGGGCGGCACTATCTCCGAAGACTCGAACCCCAGCGCTTCGAATCGCTGGTTGTTCCCGGCCGGCGGCACGCCGACCAACTTCAACGACAGCACGCTCTCAGAGCCAATCGGCGCGGCCATCAGCAACAAGTAGTCTCGGCTACTTTCTGGCCATCGATTGCGGGCCCGCTTCGGCGGGCCCGTATCTTTTTGGGCCCCCATCGGCGTCGCCATCCGACTCCGATTTGGTACCAGCATCCGCAGCAATTTTTAGGGCACCATCGAATCGCGAATCAATGAAAGGGACGCGCAACCCGACGACATCGACATTTTCACGATGCCCGGGCTGGCCCTCAAAGGGCAGCTTAGGGGCTTCTCCGAGCCGCAAGGTATGTGCAGCGATGCGTCCGGAAACATCTGGGTAGCCAACACCGGAACGAACCAACTGTTGCAGCTATCACGCACGGGCTCGCTGCTCAAGACCTTGTCCGACCCCACCGGTTTCCCGGTCGGCTGCTCCGTGAACAGATCGAACAACGATCTCGCGGTCACGAACATCATCGGTAACCCGAGCGGCGACGGCAGCGTCGTGGTCTACGCGAATTCCACGGGCACGCCGGAACAGTTCTCCACTCCAAGCGTGACGGAGTACTTCTTCCTAGCCTACGACAAGAACGGGAACCTTTTCGTCGACGGAGAGGGCTCCTCAGGAGACATGCTCATCGAGCTTGCGTCCGGCAGCAGCACGTTCTCGAACGTCACCATCAGCGGCGCCACGCTCTCCTTCCCGGGCGGCCTCAACTGGGATAGCGCGACGAGCAGCCTGGTCATCGGCGACCAGGGATGCAGCACCCCGGCGGCATCGTGCCTATATTCGGCCACCGTTTCGGATGACGTTGCAACGATCATGGGCGCCACGTACCTGCTCGGCCTCTCAGGAAATCCGGCGGGTGATGTGACCCAAGTGGCGATTGGTCCGAATGGCCGGTTCGTCGCGGCGGCGTCATCTCCGAAAGCTCGGACCAGAGCGGCCCGCCTCGCTGGGCGTTCCCGGCCGGCGGCGTGCCGACCAACTTCAACGGCACCACGCTCGTAGAGCCAATCGGCGCGGCCATTAGCGACAAATAGACTCGGCTAAGCTGACCATGACTTACGGGCCCGCGTCGGCGGGCCCGAATCTGCCAAACGCTCTCCGATCGCTCCGTCTTACCGCCGGTAAAACTGTGGAGCACGCTTTCCCCGCCGGAAGTCGTCACTTTAAAGATCGTTCCAAGGGAGTGTATGCCGCCGACGCCTGCGCTCTATTCTTTTTGCGGCTTCGGAGTATACCGGAGCTCGTCCGGTCGAAAGCGGTGTTCGACCAGCTCACCGTCGGGTTTCTTATAGCGAACGACGACCGACCGCGTATCGACTTCGATCACCTGG
>JBAUMX010000109.1:0-32592 GCA_049578945.1 Candidatus Cybelea sp.
CCGCCACCGCCACCGGTCGCGACCCCGACGCCGACGCCTGCCCCGTTCTACGACGTCTACGTCGCCGGCGACTACATAATCTCGCCGCGCGTCTACAACGAGTTCGTTCCCGGCGCGAACAGCAACAACAACACCGGCGGCTTCTCCTACCGGATCCACGGTGTGGTCGAAGCCCCGCTTATGAACCTGCCGTTCATGGCCGAGGTCGACTATCGCCAATGGAACTGGCAACATAACTGCGGCGGTGCCAGCGATCCGGGGTGCTTCGTCACCACGATCGGTGGTCTCGGCTCGTCAAGTGTTGCGGCGTTCGTCGGTCGCAATTTCGACTTCGACGCGCGACTCGGCGTTCGCATCCTCAAGCCACGCATCTATCTGGTCGGCGGATATATGGCGTGGGGTAACAACTACGGTTATCCGAACATGGAGGGTGGCGGTGTTGGGCTAGAAAAGCTGCCCGATCTAGATCACGCCTTCTCGTTCTACGGGAACGCGATCTACTATTTCGGCGTCAGCGGCAACTACTCGAGCACACCGCTCGCGTGCGGAAACCCGAACGGAGGCGGATGCACGTTCAGGGTCGGGTATGACATTCTGAAATACGACATCGGAGTCAGCTACTCGTTACCCGGAGTCCCGGTCTTCTTCGAGGCCGGATTCTTGGGTGACCGCGGCTGGAATCAAGACGCAGCTCCGATCGGATTCTCGCTAAGCGGTCCGTACGCGGGTATCGGTCTGAAGATCAGCCACTGGTAAGCGCGCACGCGTACGCGCAAACAAACGAAGCCCCTGCAGAAATGCAGGGGCTTTCGTTATGGCGACGGTCTCTGAGCCGGTGCTGAACTCGCAGAGGCCTCGGGCGTGTCGATCGCTTGCGGCGATGGCTGCACGCATGGTGGCGTAATGATTTCGATCACCGGATGGCCCGGAGCCGGCGACGCGCTGGGGGTCGCGACGGGTGTCGTTTCGGGCATCACCCCCGCCGGCAACGGCGTCGGACAGAGCTGGACTAGCGCAAACCAGTGTTCGGTGTATCCCTGTGCGACGGTCGACTTCATCGTCTTGCCGAAGTACGTGTTACCGTACTTCTTTATAAGGATTTGGGTGAACTCCCACGCCGTTTGCTGCTCGCCCTGGGTGTAGACCTTGCGCAGCGTAATAACGCCGAGGAAATAGGATCGCGCGAGCTGCGGATCGTTTGGATATTTTGCCGCCCATTTGCGCAGCGCTTCGGTAGCGAAGTCGAGTTTTGCGATCAGCCTGGAGTCCGTAGTGTAGGCGCCGGCGCTGATGGCGCCGTCTTTATACGTGTTATCGATCCCGAGGTAGCTGATCTTCATACGACCAAAATACTCGTCGCCGGGCGCGGAGTCGTTGTACTCCTCGCACTTAATATGGGCCCATTTGCTCTTGGTCGAGCCGCAAACGTCATTCTTCGATGGGCTCGCGGATGGCTTGGGCGAAGCCGCCGGAGCCGCGGCGGATTGCGGCGTCGCCGAGAGTAAACCTATGCTTACGACAAGCAGCGCAAGCAGCGACGTCGGTAGCATGCGTTTCACGTGTGGTAACATCTCCTTCGGGCTCCGCTCGTTGCGGTATAGCCTTCTGGGAAGCAAATCTTTTGCAATTGAGCGCTCGCGGCCTTCTCGATGCGAGTGTAAGGGCATACGTTTTCGAGCCGCGAACCAGTCGCCAGCATGATTACCTCGGTTCGCGCAGCGGCGGTGCAGCTTCGAGCACACGACCGCGATAAGTTTCCGCTGACGCTCGATCGCATAATAGAGGCGGCAAGCGAAGCGGCATCGCACGCCGACTTGGTCGTGCTACCCGAATCGACGTTTCCGGCGTACGTCCTCGGTTCCTCGCAACTCGCAGAGGAGGCCGCGATCGCCGATGCGATCGCGCGACTGCGCGACGTCGCGTTTTCGACGCATACGGTCATCGTGACGGGCGCTGCCGCCCCTACCGATGCCGGACTTCGAAACGGGGCGTTTGTCATCGATGCCGATGGCTCGCTGGCGGGGCGCGCCGACAAACTCTTCTTGTGGCACTTCGACCGCCGCTGGTTCGCGCCGGGTGAACGAATCGAACCGGTCGCAACGGCGATCGGCGCGCTCGGCGTGCTGGTCTGCGCTGACGGGCGACTCCCCACGATAGCGCGCGCACTCGTCGACCTCGGCGCTACCGCATTGATCATGCCGACTGCTTGGGTGACGAGCGGACGCAATCCGGCAGCGCTTGAGAACGTTCAAGCCGATCTGCTCGCTCGCGTGCGAGCCTACGAAAACGGCGTACCGTTCATCGCGGCCAACAAATGCGGAAGCGAGCTCGGCATGGTCGCCTACTGTGGGAAGAGTCAGATCGTCGATTCATGCGGAGAGATCGTCGCGCTCGCCAGCGAGCGCGAACCCCAAACGCTCGTCGCCTCGATCGCTTTGCGCACAGCGCTTCCACGTCGAACGGCGCTCGAGGCGGTGAAGGCTCGCAAATCAAGGTTGGATCGAACGATACGTCTCGCGATCTCATTCGATCCGCTTCCGGACGACATCGACGAGCGAATCGAGCTTCTCGACGACGTCTGTGCCCTCTCGCCCGACGATCGCGAGCGGCTCGCGGCGCTCGACCGCATGCTCCCGGTCGCATCGGTCGACGACGAACTCGTGCTCGATCCCGCAGGGCTTGTCGCCTTTAGTCGCGCCGGCTATTCGCTGGTCTGCTGGACGACCGAGATTGGTGAGCCCTGGTCGGAGCGCCTCGCGCGTGCTCGAGCGCTCGAGCTGCGTCTCTACATCGTCGTCTTCGATCGCTCGCGGAGTCGCGCGTTTGCCGTCGACCCCGATGGTGTAATCGTTGCCGGTACTTTCGACGAGTACCGGCTCGCGAGCTTCTCGCTCGACCCGCGCAAAACGGCGGAGACAACGGTCGCACCGGGTAGTGATGTGCGTGAAGGTCTCGAACGCGTCGCAAGGATTCTCGATGACGCTCCGCGCTGATAGCGGTTTCGTGCCGATCGGTCTGCTCAAACGCTGAAGTGAAACGACTTCGCAGCTTGGCGTTGGTACTTGCGGCGTTGCTCGTGCTGAACGCCGCTGCGCCACGCGCTACGGGCCAGCAGCGCGCGACCGGAAGAATCGAAGTGACGGACTGGCCGTACTTTCCCGGGAGCACCATCCCCTTACGGATCGATGGCTTCTCACCGCCCTACCAAACGGTACTGCTCGGCCCCGGGCGGATCGCACCGGGCGGCCTGTACGAGGTGCCCGCCAATGCCGGAGCCGGGAGCGCGCTAATCGTTGCAGGCAACGAGGCTGGCTTAGCGGCGACGACGGTCCGCATCGCGCGGCCGCCGTCAACGAAGGAGGGCCTTCTCGTCGTCGCTTCTTACGACGACGGCGTCATCTTTCACCGCGCGCGAGATTTCTCGGTGCTCGGCGTGCTCGCCACCGGCGGGACGCCCGGCGACGTCGCGGTAGACCCGCTCGGCAAAGTCGCAGTCCCCGACACGGAGGGCAGCACGCTGACGCTGGGGACCCTGGCGCCGTGGAGCGTCGCTCACATCGACGGGGTCGTACTGGGGGACGAAGTCGCGATCGATCGCACGACTCGGGCCGTCTTCGTTACCGACCGCGACGTGAACGGCAACGGAGCGCTGACGCGGATAGACGTCGATCGAAGCGTGGTGCGCGTAACCACGGGAGCGACCGCCGAGGGGCTCGCCATCGACGAGCGGCGTCAGCTCGTTTACGTCGCCAATGCAAATGACGGAACCGTCGCCGAAATCGACGCACGGTTGATGCGCGTCGTGCGGAAGTTTCATGCCGTCAGCCGCGTCTTCTCACTCGAGTTATCGTCCGACGGCAACGTGCTCTACGCAATTTCAAACGAGAGCGCCGGCTCGCTCTTTGGCTCACCCGGCTCTGCCGTTGCGCTCGCGCTGAAGACGGCGACGCCGCGAGTGATCGCGCGCAGCGAAAATCTAGCCTTCCCCATTGGCGTCGCGCTCGACGCGGCTACGCAGACGCTCTTCGTCACGGACGAAAGCACCGACCAAGTCGACGTCTTGGACGCGCGCACCCTTCGCGCCAAACGGTTGCCGTTATCAACTTGCTCGACGCCCTGGAAACCCGCATTCGATGAAGCGAGCCGGCGCCTCTACGTCCCTTGCGCGGGCGCAAATGAGATCGACGCGTTTGACGCTCGCACGCTGCACCGCGTTGCGCGCGCGCCGTTTGCGACGGGAAGTTATCCGCTCGCGGTCGCAGTATGGCATCCCAAATGAGACCCGCTATCGTCGCTCTTCTCGTCTTCTTCGTCGCCACGCTGACGGCGGCGCGTTCGAGCCAGCTGCCCGCTCGCATAGATCCGAGCGCGCCGTTTCCGCAAATCGTCGAGCAGGCGCCGTCGGTCGAGAGCGTTGCACCCGGGATTACGTATGCGGAGTATCAGCTCGACACGGTGAGCGGCCCGATCTCCGTTCACGTCGTCGTCGTGGAGCCGCATCGAAGCGACCTGCGCCTCGACTCCGTCCTCGCGGGCGACTCGCTCGTATCGCGCGGCGAAACGATCGGCTCGATGGCGCGCCGCACGCGTGCCGTCGCGGGGATCAACGCCGATTTCTTCGACATCGGTAACACGAATCGGCCCGTCAACATGGTCGTGCGCGACGGCACGCTGCTCCAGCTTCCGTATAAACGCTACGCACTCGCCGTCACGCGCGATGGGCGGCCTCACATCGCCGAGTTTTCATTCGTAGGACAGATCGTTATCGCCGAGCGCACGATGCCGCTCGACGCCATCGACGGCATGCCTCGTCCCGAGGGTGGGCTCTCGCTTCTGACCCCCGCTTACGGCCGAGTAGCGCCGCAGGAGAACGTCACGCTCGTCTCGCTCGCGCCGACCGAAGGTGCCCCCCCGTTGACGAGTTATCGCGTGACCGGCGTCGCGGATAACCTCAGTCCGCAACCACCCGGCTATTATGTCGCGATCGGACCGAGCGACTACGGCGTCGTAGGCGTTCCCGACGTCAACTCAACCGTGACCGCGAGCGGAGACCTCGCGCCGTTTGGGCTCGCCTCGATGGCGGCCGCGGTTGGCGGCGGGGCATTGATCCTTCACGACGGGCAGTGGTATGACGATCCCGACGCGCCCTATCCCGACGAGAACTCGAAACGTACCCCGTCATCCGGGGCGGCGATCGCTCCCGACGGCAGGCTCTTTCTAATCGAAATCGACGGCCGGCAGCCGGAGCTGAGCGTAGGCGTCACGCGCCGGCAGTTTTCCGCGCTGATGCGTTCGCTCGGCGCGACCGAAGGCTTGCTGTTCGACGGCGGCGGATCTTCCACACTTGTCGTCCGTCGCTTAGGCGACGCCGATGCCGGCGTCGTAAACTCGCCGTCGGACGGCAAGGAACGTCCCGTCGCCGACGGACTTTTTGTCTACAGCACGGCGCCGACTGGTCCGGCGGTAAGGCTCGTGGCTCGACCTGGCGTCGTGCGCGCGATCAACGGAGCCGAAATACCGCTGCGCGTCGCCGCCGTCGACGCCGCGTATCACGTGACGGCAGGCAATGCCGCGCCGAGCGCAACCGTTTTGCCTTCGCGGATCGGCATCTTTCGTGACGGAAGGCTCATTGCGCTCGCTCCCGGCAGCGGTCACTTGATTCTGCGCGATGATGGACTAACGGGCGACGTTCCAATCGAAGTCGACGCCGCGCCGGCGCGTAGTAAAATCGCGCCCGCGCGGGCGAACGTCGATCCAAATGCGACGATCGCGTTGCAAGCGCGCGCCTATGACGCTCGCGGGTATGCGCTGGCGCTGCCGGCCATCCTGCACTGGACCGCCAACACCGGCTCGATAGACGGCCAGGGCCGTTTTCATGCGGCGTCGCGTGACGCGACGGTAACCGTGCGGATTGGTACGACCGCAGCCAGCACGCTCGTGACGGTCGGCTCGCACGAGGTCGCCTTACCGTTCGCCGACCGCGCGTACTTTTTGACGGCGCGCCGAGGCGGCGCGGGTCAGGTCGTCCGAAACGCGGGCTGTCAAAGCTGCGTGCGGTTGACGTTCTCCTTTGGGAACGGCGAACGCGCCGCCTACGCGCACGGCGACGTTTCGCTGCCGCCCGGCACGATCGGGGTTGCTTTCGACGTACAAGACGACGGCAGCGAGGGACGCGTTCGCGTTTCGGTCCGCAACGAAATCAACGAAGACGTTCTGCTCGACGCGACGCAGCTCGGTGCGGCGGGTTGGCGGCGCGTTACGGTGAGGTTCCCGACCGATACGCAGGCGACGCGGTTGACGGCGATCTACGTCTTACCGCCGAAGGGCGTCGAGCTTTCTCAGGGCAGCATCGTGCTGCGAAACGTTCGCGCGATCGTTGCCGGTCAGAGCGGCCACTAACGCGATTGCTCCGCCAATCACCAGCAACGTCCCGAAAACCGTCGCAACCAGATTGGGGGCTGCGACGACTTCGACGGCCGGATACCCGGCGACGACCGCTTGCAACGAGAGGTCGCCCGCGCGCGCGGTTCGCCCTCCCGCGCTAAGCGCAATCGCGTGCGGCAGCGGCCGTTCGTTCTCGTCGTCAACTGCAAAGAGGACGGCCGGCTCGCCGGCGTCCACACCGTGCAGCAACATCGCCGCTTGCGCAGCAGTGAACATTACCGCCTTGACGACTCGCCGTGCCGCCGGAACGTTGAACGAATCGAATGGAAGGTCTATTCCGGCAATCGTTTGGCGGTGCTCGAGCATCAGCACGGGCGATAGAAACGCCGCCCCTTCCGGCTGAGTGATCGTCAATCGATTCCCTCGCAGATCTCGCGCTTCGACGTAAGCGACGTTGCGCGAGATCGTCCGCAGGATAAAGTTGCCCGCGTCCCGCGCGTGCGCGCCGATCGTGATTGGCCCTCCAAACCGGGGAACGAGCGTGACCGAGCCGCTTGTCCGAGCGTCGGACGACGTGAGTGGAAAGGCCAGCACGCCGAGCGATTCCACGGGAACACGTTCTCCGGGCGCGCCGATGACGGTTTGATTGTCGGGAGCCAGCAGTCCGCTCGCGATGCCCGCGAATCCGGCGAGGGCCGCACCGAGCGCGACAGCAGCAACGGCGATCCGCGCGCGCTGCGAGTTCGTCTGGCGAAAGAGCCGCCGGCCGGCGAGAAGCGTGACCACGACCACGGCGCCAAGAGCCACGTTGTACCACCCGGCATGATAGACCGCTTGCCCCGGCAGCAGAATTTCAAAAGCCACCGCACCAACGACGACCAGCGCGGCCGCGAGCACTCCGATCAACGCATACGGACCAGCGGCGCGACCGCCGACTCCATTTGGGCGAAGGTGAGCGCGCCATCGTAACCGTGCACCACCGCTCCCCGCCGATCGAGAATTATGGTCGTCGGCAGCCCCAGCGCCGCGTACGTCCGGCCGTACTGCTGTCCGCCATCGATCCAAATTGGGAATTGAATGCCCAACGAATCGGCAAAGGCTCGAGCGCGCTGCGGCGACTCTCCTTCGTTTACGCCAACGATAGCGAGCCCGCTTCGGGAATATGCATTTGCCAGCCGCTGCAGATCGGGCATCTCGGCGCGGCACGGCGGACACCACGAAGCCCAGAGGTTCATCAGAACAACGTGTCCGCGGTACTTGTCGAGCGAGACCACGCCACCGCGATCGTCTCGCAAGCTATAAACCGGGGCCGCTTCGCCCGCCAGGCTCTCCGGCCCGTTTGAATGCGCGATCGGCGAAACGAACGGCCATAGCACGAAAAGAGCGATCGCCAACGTCACCGCCGCGACCGCCCAGACGAGATAACGCGACATTTAGTCTCCCGAACTGCGGCACGCCGAGGTTCCTATCCTTCGGCAAACGAAACGGCGACGGCGTGCCTGCTTTGATCCTCGACGGAAGAAGTCTAGCGGCCGATCTCCGCACCGAGCTGATCGCACGTACCGGCTCGTTGCGCGAGGCGGGCGTTCTTCCCAAGCTCGTCGTCGTCTTCGTCGGAGAGAGCGCATCGAGCCTTGCCTACGTAAGGAATCTCGAACGAACCGGCGAGCGCGTCGGCGTCGGCGTGGTCGTGGATCGTCTCCCCGATCGCGCCACACCCTCTGAGATTCGCGCGCGTCTCGAAGACCTCCACGGCGATGCCGGCGTCCACGGCGTCATGTTGGCGCAGCCGCTTCCGCCGCATCTTCGGATTCGCGAGATCGCCGACGCCATTCCGGCTCACAAAGACGTCGACGGTACGAATCCGACGAACCAGGCGCACTTGGCGTTTGGCAGCGGAACGGAATACGTCCCGGCTACTCCGGCGGCGGTTATGCTGCTGCTCGAACGCAGTCCACACTGGCCACTGCGGGGCCGCCCTGCCGTGGTGATCGGGCGATCGATCGTCGTGGGAAAACCGGTTGCCTTGCTGATGCTCGCAGAGGACGCAACGGTCACGATGGTTCACAGCAAATCGGGCGATCTGGAGCCGTACGTTAAGACGGCCGAAATCGTCATCGCTGCCTCCGGAACTCCCGGCTTGATACGCGGAAGCGACTTGATGCCGGGCGCGACCGTCATCGACGTTGGAACCACAATCGTCGACGGCGTTTTACGCGGCGACGTCGACTTTGAAAGCGCGGTCGCTGTCGCCGGGGCGATCACGCCGGTACCCGGCGGCGTCGGTCCCGTTACCAACGTCGCGCTGTTGCGAAACGTCGTCAAAGCGGCAGAGCGCGCAGGTCGGTAGTCGCAGCACGCCCAAAGCGAGCTTGGTGATTTCGGAGGAGCGTGCGCGGGAGTTGGATGCACTGCATCGCGCGCCACATCCGCTTTTAATCGAGCTCGAACAAATCGACGGCGTAGACGGCGTCCCAATCGTCGAGCGCGTGACCGGCCGCCTCCTCTCCACCATTGTCACCGCGATGCAGGCAAACCGGATTCTCGAGGTTGGAACGCGATACGGCTACTGGACGCTTTGGATGGCGCTGGCTCAGCCGCCGGCCGGACGGATTTGGACGATCGATCCTGACGCGCGGCGCACCGACGTCGCACGTGCGTATTTCCGCCGGGCCGGTGAAGACGATTCGATCGAGGTCTTCAACACCCCGGCGCTCGAGCTGCTCGCAAATTCCCCACATCGCAATCTCGACGTCGTCTTCGTAACCGCAAACAAAGACGAGTACCTTGCGTATCTCGAGATCGTCATCCCGATGCTCAAGCTCTCGGGCCTCGCGATCTTCACCGATTGTCTTACGACGCATGGCTTCTTGCAGCGATTTCTCAACCACCCCGCGCTCGATGCCACGGTTCTGCCGTTCGGCCTCGGCATTGGCGCCCGACGGCAATGACCAGCGCGGCAGCTTTTCGGCATGCGATGCGCCGCGTACCGACCGGCGTAACGGTCGTTACCACGCTAAAAGAAGGCGAGCCGCGCGGGATCACCGTTAACGCTTTTTCGAGCGTCTCCCTTGATCCACCGTCGCTGCTGATCTGCATCAATCGCGAAGCTCGCAGCTACCTTTTCATCTCGAGCTCGCACGTTTTTTGCGTAAACGTGCTGGCAGGGGACCAGCGCGTGCTCGCCGAGCATTTCTCCGGCAAGGTCCGGGAGCGCCAGTTCGCGGAAATCGGTTACGCGACGGATGCTACCGGCGCTCCGGTGCTCGACGGTACGATCGCACATTTTGACTGCGAGCTGGCGCACGAATATCAGATCGGATCGCACTCGATACTAATCGGTCACGTCATATCTTGCAGCGCACGACCGGGCTCGCCGCTCGGATACTTCAACGGCGGTTTCCACGACTTCGGCATCCACGTTGAATAAGCGGTTCCGATGATTTCACAAACGTTCGCGGTCGGCCCGCTCGCCTGCAATTGTACGATTCTGGCTGACGAGAGCAGCGGCGATGCGATCGTCGTCGACGGCGGCGACGGCGTCGACGAAGTCATCGCTCGTCTCACGCGCAGCGGTTGGCGAGCCAAGTTTCTGATTCACACGCACGCGCACATCGACCATATCGGCGACTTAGGGCGCTTGCGAGAACTCACCGGAGCGCGGGGAATGCTCCATCCGGCCGATCTGCCGCTCTATCGCACGCTCGAACTCCAGGCCCGCTGGCTCGGCCTAGCGCATCCGCCGCCGGTCGTCGCGCTCGATGCCGAGCTTCAGGACGGTGACGCAATCGCACTCGGAACGGTGCGCTGCCGCGTTCTGCATACGCCCGGACATACGCCGGGAAGCGTCTGCTTCGAAGTCGGTGACGGCCAGAAAAAAACGCTGCTAACCGGCGATACTCTCTTCGCCGGCTCGGTCGGACGTTGGGACCTCGGCGGTACGTCCCTGGAAGATATCGTCGGCTCGATTCGCCGCAAGCTGTTGCCCTACGACGACGCCACGCAGGTGATTCCCGGCCACGGTCCCTTCACCACGATCGGAACCGAACGGCGTTCGAACCCCTATATAGTCAATGTTTGAGGCGGCACCGCGTAACCGCAAGCTTTTCGTCGGAATCGATCTCGACGAAGAGGCTCGCGCGAAGTGCGCGGCCGTTTCGCACGCGCTGCGCCTGACGGGCTTCGATGCGAGGTACGAAACGCCGGAAAAGCTGCACGTCACGCTCGCGTTCTTGGGTTTCGTCGAGGCGCGTCGCTGCGAAGAGCTCGCTTCAACGCTGCGCGCGACGGCTCTGGCGGCAAAACGATTCGCGCTAACGCTCGATAGACTCGGCGCCTTTCCACACGAACGCAGGCCGCGCGTGGTCTTCGTCGGCGCTCGCGAGCAGGGTTCCGCGTTTCGCGGGATCGCGCAGAACGTCCGAAGTGCCTACGCGAACCTCGGCTTCGCCTTCAAAGACGACGCGGTCGCGCACGTAACGATCGCACGAGTCAAGGAGTCGAAGCGGCCGCTGCCGCTGGTCGAGTTTCCACCAATTCGCCTAGCAGTCGAAGGCTTGACGCTCTTCGAATCGCTTCCCGACCCGGCGCGCAAGACATCTCGCTACGAGGTCAAAGTAGTCGTCCCGTTATGCCCATAACGACCCTCGATCCCAATAGCGCGCTCGTCGTCATCGACATGCAGAAAGGCATCGTAACGAGGGCGACTGTCCATCCGGCCGCCGAGGTGTTGGCAAACGTCGTCCGCCTCGTCGACGCCTTTCGCGCGAAAGCGCGTCCGGTAGTACTCGTGCGGGTCGGCTGGTCGCCCGGTAGAGCCGATGCGATCAAGACGCGCGCCGAGTCTACGCCTCCGCAAAGCGCGTTGCCCGCGAACTTCTTTGAGTACGCCGACGAGCTGAAGGCCGACGCCTCGCGCGACATTCTGATTCACAAGCGCCAGTGGGGCGCGTTCTACGGTACCGACCTCGACTTGCAGCTGCGCCGGCGCGGCATCACCAACGTCGTCCTGTGCGGAATTTCGACGAGCATCGGCGTCGAGTCAACGGCGCGCGACGCGTGGGAGCGCTCGTACAACCTCACCTTCGCATCCGACGCAATGACCGATACGTCCGCCGAGGCACACGATCGCGCGCTGCGGATCATCTTCCCCCGCATCGGCGAAATCGGCTCCATCCTCGAGATCCTCGCCAAGATTTAATAAGAAACTATCGTGACGCAGCTGAAGGTCATCGTGCTGTTCGGCACCGTATCGAGTGGATAAACTTCAAGCGCGTGGGAAGCCCGAGTAGTCCCTAGTTTACCAAAATCCAACAAAAACTTCGTTCCGACCGTGTACGTGTCGAAGCGCTTACCATCAATAATCAATTTGTACCTTAAGGGCAACGGCGTGGACGGTGTGCCAGACAGACGCCGAATCCCTCCTCGCCTGTATCGAGTTCCCTCGTTACAAGCGACTTCGATGGTTTGGCCTTCTGTAGCCGTGAACACGGCGTTAGCGGGAAGCGTACCAATCGGAGTTACTGTGGTTTTGGATTCCACGTAAGGTGAAACGTCGAACTCAAACGGGCCCAATGTGGTAACTACTTGCGAGGGTCTTGCATCCGCACTATTGGTCGAATGACTCAGGACAAAAGCTCCCATGACACTTACCGCCAAAACTAAAATAACGGCGACCGCAATTGGACGTGCCGGTTGGGATAGAGATGCTTGGAACGGCCCGATCTGAATGTGAGCCAACGACAGGTTGGATACTGTCGAGTCTCGCACCACACGACTGGTAACCGAGCTGTCATCTCTGCGGATCGGCGCCCCCGAGGGCGTGGCCGCTGCCTCGAACTCCTTGCGTTGCTCCACATCAAGCTCCAGCGCATCGGCTAAGAGTCTGAGCGTCTCGCGCTGCGGCGTACGGCGATATCCGCGTTCGAGCGCACCAATGCCGTTAGCGCTCATCCGGGCGCGCTCGGCAAGCACCTCTTGCGAGAGCCCCGCGGCGATTCTATATCGTCTCAGAAGCGTCCCGAATTCCGCTGAGCTGGGTCGTGCCTCGTGCTCCAACTTTTGAACCTTAAGTCTGCTCCAGTAATCGCAGTTGAGTGCAACGGTGCTAGGCGTACGAACGTCCCAGCGATGGCGTGGGCCGTCGTTCTGGGCGCCTTCTCCAACTCTGGAAAGTAGTCCCCGATTCAGACGCGTGTGACAAGTCGTTTTCGAAAATGAGGCTCTTCGGCGCGTACGGAGGCACCGCGAGCCTCAACTGCGTTATATTCGCTTTGGGCGATTGTTGAAAGCGGACGTCGCAACGATATTCATACGCCGCACAACGATGGCACGGTCTCGATCGGAATACTTAGACCCTAAATCGGATGCAGGCCATGGGACCGGTTCCGTGAACAGCCGGGTGGGGAGGCGCTATCGCAGGTTGATGATCAATTTGCCGGCATCTGCGCCGTTCGACGACGGGAATGACGCGGCGGCTGGTTCCACGGAATCGGCGGGTTGCTCGGCACGTGGCGTCATGGCGTAGTCCGGTACTGTTCCGGAGGCCACCTTGTCACGATAATCGGCGAGCGCCACCTGCAGCGCCTCGAGCGCGCGCTCGGGATAATCTTTCTTCTTCTCGGGGTAGCCGTCGAGCTCGCGTTCGATATCGCTCGCCGTAATCGCGGCGGCTTCATCGATCGTTTTACCTTTCGCGATGCCGACGACGAGGCTGCAGGTCGCGGTTCCGAAACCGCATCCGGTCGTGAAGTACGAAATATCCTCGATGACCGCGCCCGGCCCGACTCTCAAAAAAAAGTTGTACATGTCGCCGCACGAGTCGCTAAAGTACTCGCCGCTTGCGGTAGCGTTTTCCATCGTGCGGAAACCGCTGCGCTCTTCGACCAATCGCTGAAACTTCGGAAAGTCCATACTATGCTAATCTATCCTTTTTGCGTGTCAACTCACAACCTCAGGGCGCAGTTCGAAGCGGCACTCTTTCCCGCCGTGGGCAAGCGACTCGGTCTGGGTGTGCTCTCCGCCCAGGGTCTCGTCGATCACGTGGTGGATCACCTGGCAAACCTCCGGATTCTCTTTTGCCGCGTTCGAATAGGGACAGTTGTGTTCGTGCAGCGCGAAGCCGCCCTCGATCAAGCTGTACTCGGCAACGACTCCGGTCTTGCGAAGCATCTCGGTAAGCTGGGCCACCTTCTGTTCGGGCTCATCGGCCGTCACCGAGAGGCGCGCGCGGTCCGTCGCTCGTCGCGAAAGGCCCGCGAAGACTTGCTCGACTCCCTCCGTACCGAACTGGCTCCTCAGCTCGCGCAAGACGGCGGTCAGCATTTTGTCGTAGGCCTGCGGGAAGAGCTTGTCGGCGTCGGGCGTCAGCGAGAACTCGTAAGTGGGCTTGGTGGGACCGCGCCGGACGGGGGTCTCGGCGACGAGTCCGTCGCGCTCCAGGACCATCAGCTGCTGGCGGACCGCGTTCGGAGAGAGTCCAAACGATCGTGCCAAGTCGGTCGCCGAAGCCGAACCGCGGCGGCGCAACTCGCTCACGATCTTTCCTCGGGTCGTCTGAAAGAAGCGATCGGCGTGCATCTACCGCGCTATCCTAGCACGAAATAGCCGAGATAGTAAAGTTTTTCCTTGACTTTCTAAGAGAGCCTCGGCTACCATAAATCGCATGCCCGAGCAAGGTCTACGTATCTCAAACCTGCGTTGCAGCATCGGCGGCAACGAGATTCTCAAGGGGATCGACCTGACGGTCGAGCCGGGAAAAATTCACGCGCTGATGGGTCCGAACGGAAGCGGCAAATCGACGCTTGCCTTCTCGCTTACCGGCCATCCCGCTTACGCAGTCACCGGGAGCGTCGAGCTCGACGGTCAGGACTTATTGGCCCTGAGTCCCGACAAGCGGGCGCGCGCCGGCCTCTTTCTCTCGTTTCAGTATCCGGCCGCAATTCCGGGAGTCAAGGTCGCCAACTTTTTACACGCAGCGCGTCAGGCCGAACGCCCCGGCGATCTTCCGCCGGCGAAGTTTCGCGCGCTCCTGCTCGAAAAGATGGAGCAGCTCGGCATCGATCCGTCCTTCATGGGGCGCTATCTTAACGACGGTTTCTCGGGCGGAGAAAAAAAGCGGCTCGAGATGCTGCAGCTTGCGGTGCTCGCCCCGAAGTACGCGATCATGGACGAGACCGACTCGGGTCTCGACATCGACGCGCTGAAAGACGTCGGCGACTCGATCGCTGCGTTGCGCGCGAGTGACGAAGGGCGTAACGCCGGCTTCCTCATCATCACGCACTACCCGCGCATCCTGCAGTACGTGATCCCTGACGTTGTCCACATCATGATCGATGGACGAATCGTCAAGACCGGCGGCCACGACCTCGCACACCTTATCGAGCGCGAAGGATACGACAAGATTCGCGAACAGACAGGTGCGATTGTCTAGCACGCTGACGTCGTCTCCGCCGCAGGCAGACCAGCTTTACGCGCGGCTTGCCTCATTCGAGGGCGCGCCGCTCCCGCGCGAGGCGCGAATCCGCGCGCTCGACCGTTTCTTTTCGTCGCCAAGCGGCCGCGAGAAGCCCGGGCGTTTTTGGCGGGTAGATTTCGAAGCGATCGTTCCCGACGCGGGTGCGATTGAAGCGTCTCCGGAGAGTGTCAGCGTCGAAAGCAACGACCGCTCGGCCATGATTTGCGACCTTGCGACCGCGGCGCGCGAGCATCCCGACCTTTTCTCTCGCGCGTTTGGGTCGACCGGCATCGCCGCGACCAAGTTCGGCGCACTCGCACAGGCTTTTTCCGGTCTCGGCGTTTTCGTGTACGTGCCCGCCGACCACGCTTGCGACGAGCCGATCGTCGTGCGCTACAACGTGCGGCCCGGCGCTGCGATCTTTCCATGGACAGTGGTGCTCGTCGAGCGTGGTGCGCGCGTAACCCTCGTCGAACGGGTCACGGCCGGCGCCGGAGCGCTTCTGTGCGGCGCTACGGAGGTCGTGAGCGCAGAGCATGCCGACGTAACTTACGCGGCTCTGCAGCAAGCCGCGAGCGGCGCGCGCGTGATCTCGAACCGCTCGGCGCGACCCGGTCGCGATTCGCGGATCGCGTGGTGCTTGGCCGAACTCGGCGCCGATCTAGCCGCGGGCGACGTGCGCGTGTCGATCGAGAAGCCCGGGGCCCAAGCCCATCTGACCGCACTCTTCTTTCCACGCGCCGCGCAGCACGTCGACTTGGTCAGCACGGTGGAACATCTGGCCGGCGAGGCGACCTCAGAGACCCTCGTTAAGTCCGCTGCGAGCGAGCACGGCCAGGCGCGTTTCCTGGGGAACATCCGGATCGCGCGGCAGGCCCAAGGAAGTGACGCGCGACTGCGCGACGACGCGCTCCTGCTATCGCAGACGGCTCACGTTGACTCCGTTCCGGCTCTTGAGATCGCTGCCAACGACGTCAAGGCCTACCACGGCGCAACCGTCGGCGCGATCGATGCCGAACAGATTTTCTACATGGAGAGCCGCGGCATCGAGCGCTCTGCGGCCGAGCGTCTGATCGCGTTGGGCTTCTTCGAACCGGCGATCGAGCACTTTCCTTCGTCGAGTCTTCGCGACGAAATTCGCACCGCACTAGCGGAGAAGCTATCGTGAGGCAAGTTGTCGGCAGATCGTCCTTCGACGAAGCCTTTCCTGAGCAGAGCCCAAGGGCTGCGGACGACACGTCTCGACGCGATGACGCGCTTCGCAAGACCGAGCGCATTATCTCCGACTTTCCGATCCTGGAACGACCGACGTCGCGCGGCAAGCGGCTTGTCTATCTCGACTCGGCCGCCACCTCGCAAAAGCCGCGGGTCGTAATCCAAGCGCTGGTCGATTACTACGAGCAGTATAACGCAAACATTCATCGCGGCGTCTACGAGATTGCCGCGCGCGCGACCGCCGAATACGAACGGGCGCGCGTCAAAGTTGCTCGTTTCGTCGGAGCCGAGACTTCCGAGATCGTGTGGGTGCGCAACACCACCGAAGCGATCAACCTCGTCGCCTACTGCTGGGGAGACACGCAGCTGCGCTCCGGGGACGCGATCTTGCTCACCGAACTCGAACACCACTCCGATCTGGTACCCTGGCAGCTGTTAGCAGAACGGACCGGCGCGGAACTGCGCTTTATCCCGGTAGACGAACGCGGACTCTACGTGCTCGACGATCTCGATGAGCTCCTCAACCGCTGCAAAATCGTTGCGTGCGCGCACGTCAGCAACACGCTTGGGACGATCGCTCCGCTCGAGATCATCGTTCCGCGCGCCCACGCGGCCGGCGCGGTGGTTCTCGTCGACGGAGCTCAGGGTGCGGCCCATCTGCCGGTCGACGTCAAGTCGCTGGATGTCGATTTCTATGCCTTCAGCGGACACAAGATGCTTGGCCCGACGGGAATCGGAGCGCTCTACGGAAAGCGCGCGCTCCTTGAGGCGATGCCTCCCTTCCTCTCCGGTGGCGACATGATCCGCAAGGTCGGCTACGATCGCACGACGTTCAGCGATCCGCCGCGCAGGTTCGAAGCAGGGACGAGCAACATCGCCGACGCCATCGCATTCGGCGTAGCCGTCGAATACCTCGAAGGCGTGGGCATGACGTGGGTTCGAGAGCACGAGCAACTGCTGACCGGCTACGCGCTCGAACGGCTCTCGGAGTTCGAAGCACGCGGCCTTGCGATCTACGGGCCTCGCGATCCGGCGCTCGTCTCGGGGGTCATCTCGTTCAACCTGGCCGACGTTCACGCTCACGACCTCGCCTCAATCTTAGATACGGAGGGGATTTGCGTTCGCGCGGGTCACCACTGCACGATGCCCTTGATGGAAAAGATGGGATGGTCGGCGACTACGCGCGCGTCGTTTTACATCTACAATACGGAGGCCGACGTGGACGCGCTCTGCAGCGGACTAGCAAAAGCGGCGCGCGTTTTCGGGATTTAGCGGCTCGCGCGGTGGATGATTTTTATCGCGACTACATCCTCGATCACTATCGCAATCCCCGTAACTTCGGGAAGCTCGAGCGCTACGACGCGACCGCAGAGGACCTGAACCCGCTCTGCGGCGATCAGATCCGCATGGAGCTGAAGATCGACGACGGGGTCGTTAGCGACGTCAAGTTTTCCGGCAAGGGCTGCGCTATTAGCCAAGCCTCGGCATCGATGCTGACCGAACGGATCAAAGGCATGAAGCTCAGCGACGTCGCTACGCTCTCAAAAGACGCCGTGCTGGAAGACGTCGGGATCGGGATCAGCCCCACGCGCATGAAGTGCGCGATGCTGGGTCTGCGGGTGGTCAAGAGCGCTGCGATCGGCGAGCTCGCCGGCTGGCCGGACGAAGAGTAGTGCGCCACCGCGCTAGCCCGACACCGTGGCACGAGCTTGCGGCGGCACCGGAGTTTCGTGGGCTGGTGCGATCGCGACGCCGCTTCGTGATCCCGGCAACGATCTTCTTCATCGCCTACTATCTGGCGCTTCCGATTTCCATCGGGTGGTTGCCGAATACGATGAGCCGGCCCGTACTCGGCCCGTTGACCCTCGCATATTGCTTTGCGCTTTCGCAGTTTGCGATGGCCTGGATTCTGCTTGCGCTGTATCTGCGGCGAGCGCGGAGATTCGACCTTCGAGCCGCTCAGATCCGCCGGCAGGAAACGCACGAGCTCCTCGATCCGCAATCGTGACTGCACAACCGTCGCTGGTGATGTTCGCGATCTTTATGGGCATCACGCTCGTGGTGACCGGTTGGGCTTCGGGGCAGAGTCGAACGAGCCGCGGCTTTTACGCCGCTCATCGCCGTATCGGCGGCTTGCAAAACGGGTGGGCGATCGCGGGCGAGTACGTTTCCGCGGCGTCGTTTCTTGGGATTACGGGCTTGGTGGCGTTCTATGGTTTCGACGGATTTATGTACTCGGTTGGATGGCTGGTTGCATTTCTGGCCGTCCTCTTGCTGGTTGCGGAACCGTTGCGCAACACCGGCAAGTACACCGTCGCAGACCTGATGTCGTTCCGTTTGCGGGGGCGTGGAGTGCGTGCGATTGCGGCGGTTTCAACCCTGGCAATCACGCTCTTCTACCTGATCGCGCAAATGGTGGGGGTAAGCGCCCTGGTAGACCTGCTTCTCCCACGATTCGGAGATGTCTTAGGGATCGTCATCGTCGGCGTGCTGATGCTCGTCTACGTGCTCTTCGGCGGGATGCTCGCGACGACGTGGGTTCAGATCATCAAAGGCGGCATGCTGCTCGCCACCGCGCTCGGACTTTCGGTGCTCGCGATGCGGCACTTTCACTTCTCGTTTGCGGAGTTCTTACACGCAGCGGCCGCCGTGCCGGACGCGGGGAATACTTCGAATCTGCTTCAACCCGGTCTGCTCTTCCACGGCGCGCTGGGTGCGTGGAATCTCGTCTCGCTCGGCCTCGCGCTGGTCCTCGGAACGGCCGGGCTTCCCCACATCTTGATGCGTTTCTTCACGGTCCCGTCGGCGAAGGCCGCCCGAGTCTCGGTCGCTTGGGCGATGGTGCTGATCGGAATATTCTATCTTACGACCTCGTTCATGGGCTTGGGCGCGGCGACGATCGTCGGTAAGGAACACATCGGGCGCCGGATGTACGCGGGGCAAGCAATCCGCTACATCGCTCGCCACCCGCAGCGACAAGACGCGCTCGACGCGCAACTCAGAGAGAACGGTTACATCGTTCCCAAGCCCGATAGCAATCTTGCCGCTCCGCTGCTCGCTGAGCAGGTCGGAGGTTCGCTCTTTGGGGCGTTCGTGGCTGCCGTCGCGTTCGCTACGATTTTGGCGGTGGTCGCCGGTCTCACGCTCGCTGCCTCATCGGCTTTCGCACACGATATTTGGTTTAGCCTCGTTCGCGACGGCCACGGCGATGAAACGGAGCATCTATTCGTGGCCCGCACGACGGCCCTCATCGTCGGCGCGCTCGCGATCGCGCTTTCGATCGTGTTGCGCGGTTTCAACGTCGCTTTTCTCGTGGGGCTCGCCTTTGCGGTAGCCGCAAGTGCAAACGTGCCCGTCATTTTACTCGCACTCTGGTGGCGCCGTTTCGCTCGCATGGGCGCAATCGCCGGCATGCTCGCCGGGTTGGTTTCATCGCTAGTTTTGATTGCGCTCAGCCCGGTGGCGCTGGGAGATCGCGCCATCTTTCCGCTCGAAAACCCGGGCATCGTTTCGATTCCGATCGGCTTCGCCGGAGCTATTATCGGCACGCTGCTCGCTCGCGACCGCGAATCCGAGGCGATGTTCGATCAGCTGCAGGTTCGGGCCACGACCGGCCTCGGCGCCGAAGTCTAAAAAAGCCCTTTTACCGCGGCTTGATTGCGTAGTGGTCGGTAATTAGTAAGCCCGTAGGGCCTTGCTCGACGGTAAACGTCACGTAGTATTCACCGCTCGCCGTTTGAACGTCGGCAGTCACCTGAAACTGCTGCGCCCCGACGTTCGCGGAACGGATCGATTCGATGTGCGAATTCGAATTCATGAACGTCTCGGTCGGCGTTCCGTGCGCGAGATAGGACGCCGCTCTAGCTTTATCGCCGCCGGCGAGCGCACCGAGATACGAGCGGACGAGCGACGCGGCGCGGTCGTCTGCCGCGGGCACCACCGGAGCCGGCGATACCGCAGTCGCGGGATGCGGCTTGCTCGGCGCCGCGGTCGGCGATGCGATGGCTTTCGGAATCGGCGTCTCTTTCAGCTGCGCGACGGTCGGAGCGGTTACTACGCGCGGCGTTGGGCTTCGCGTCGGGCTTCGCGTCGGCTTCGGATGCGGGCTTGACGTAGTGGCGCTTGCGGGCGTCGCGGTTGGCAGCGGCGCGCTCGGCGTCGCACTCGCCGCGGAGGGCTGGGGCGTCGGACTTGCGGATTCCGTCGGCCCGGGCGTGACGGTGGCCCGCGCAATCGGCATTGGTGGCGGCGATTGAACCGGTGATGGAAGCGCAGCAAGAGGTATCGGCGTCGCACTCGGCGCGCTCTTCGAACCGCCGAAAAAGCGGGCGAGGCCGCCGCCCAATAGCAACCCCGCCAAAATCACCACCAGAACGAGCGGAAAGAGCGGCAGGCCACCGCCGGACTCGTCGTCGGAACGACGTCGTCGTCGCTCGCTCATCGTTCGACTCCGCTCAGGACTGCCCTCAGGATAACCTTCAGGACAGGGGGGTGCTCCGAGTCAGTCGCTCGGCCAATGCTTCGCGAAGCGCCGGCGGAAGCGTTGCGATGAGGTCGGGTCGCTGTTCGACGAAGCCCGTCGTTGCCTCCCTTAGCAGGTCTGCATTACCGCAAGCGTAGGCGACCAGCGAACTGACGGCAACCGAGTCCCGCCTCGCGATCGCATCGAGTGTCGTGCCCGCGCCTTCGGCGGCATCTTCCGACGATTCTCCGCGATCGCGAAACGCCGTGAAGAGCGCTTCTACAAACGCGCTCACCACATCTGACGGCAGCGTGGGAAGCTCGCGCTCGTAGAAGGCGGCGAGATGGGTCTCGTCCATTTTCGCGAGAATCTTTTCGACAGCACCGGCCAGCATGTCGGGCGGCACGTTCCCGAAGGACATTGGCCGATTCATTTATCCCCCCCAGCAGGCAGCTCCTCGATGCGGCAGAAAATGACCGCTGATGATCCGCGTGAAGGTTCCGCTCGACCTCCACGCCGTCGCAATCGGCGGCTCGGGCGCCTTCGCGCTCGCGACGCCGTTGCGCGTCCGCGATGTGCTCGCGTTTGCCGTACGTGAAGCGGTCGGCTCGCGAGCGCCCTACGACAAATTCGCACGGAGCGTCCACCGTACGCTCGCCGGCCTCGCAAAGGGTGATTTCACCGTCGACATCGACGGTCGCACTTTTGCCGATGCCGAGGCGGTCGTCGTCTGTGAAGGAACCGCCGATATTCGTTTCTTCCTCGCGACGCGACGTCGCGCTGCGCTGCGCCGGCGGTAATCTGCCGAGGCTCGCTCTTGCAGCGAGTGATACTGTAGAAATAAAGTTCCCACTCGGGAGAAACGGAGCCCGCAATAAGACTTGGCGTTGTCCTGGTTGCCGCATTCTTGGCGGCGACCGTTCCGGTCTGCGCAGACGTTCAGTACGACGCTTCCGGCCAAGACGTATACCGCATCGAGTCGGCCGCGACGTCTTCGAAGGTCTCGTATGCCGGCAGTGAGAGTCTAACCGTGCGGCGCGAGGGTCCGGCTATGCGCTTCGAAGCGCGAGCGCGATACACACGCACCGGACCCGACGGAGAGAGCCGCGCCGAAGCTCGGTTCGTTCAGGTCCTTCTTCCGGACGGCACGTTCGAAGACCGGGTCGACGACGATCCCGATTTCCTAACGATTCTGAATCAGCCCTTCGCGGTGCGCCTCGACACCGCTACGCTACGAGACCTGCGCGGCTTGCGAGGCCGCGTGCCATTCTCCGCGACTTCGCCGCTAGGCGCGGAGGCGGTTCTGCAGGGGTTTTTGCGGCGCGCGACCGGCGGCCCGATCGGCGGGCGGCCGACGGTTGCGGTGAATTTCGAAGCGGCCGGCGCCATGACCGGACCGCTCCCCGGCTCTCCCCAAACGCTGGTCTCCGGAAGCATGCGTATGGACGGCTTCGCGTACTACGCACTCGATGGCGGGACGCTCCTGGCCTTAAACGTCACATTGTCGCTGAAGGCACGGCTGGCGCAAAACCGTTCCGCGGCCTCGATCCCCGTGCGAATCACGTATACTCGCTCGATACGAGCGGCTAAAACGCTCCGACCAGCTCCACTTGCAACGGGTGCCGGAACGGCCGCTCCCCCAACTCCGTGAGCGGCGTGAATGCAAGGTGATTCTGATGGCAATCGATCAGCATCTCGATGCCGCGTTTGACGCAGCCCGTCTCCTCCACGTACTTCGTCAGCTTCTTCTTGAAGTACGCGTGCGGATCGCGTAACACTTTCGCATAGTACGGATCCTCGGTAAGACCGGCAGGATCGACTCCCTCTTTCGGAACCAGCCATACGAACCACGGATCCTCGCTCTGCCGATACCCGATGAGCGCGAGCGGAAGGGCTCGCGCGGAGTTGAGATCGGGTAGGAAGCTGCACAGCGTGTATGCATCCAGCGAAATCTCCGTGGGCTCGATGGCTTCCTGCATAGATCGCACCTTTCAAATCACGCGTGCGCAAACAAAAAAACCGCTTTCTCTGCTAGTGAGACCAAGCGGTTTTGCTGACTTCGGGCCGGCGCCCGGCGAAGCGGCATGGCTCAGCTTTAGGAGCGCGCCCCAAAACCCCTGCGCCCGCCGTCGTCATCCTGAGCGAAGCGCCGCAGGCGCGAATTCGAAGGACTAAGGATGAAGGACCTCCGGTCCTTCAGGAGTTTTTACCGCGAGTGTGAAACCACGGCCCTGGCAGTGGTGGTCCGGGGCACTGTATGAGCGCGCTCGCACCACTCCTCACGGGAGTATACGTGCCTTCAGCGACGACGGCGGGGCGGACCGCGGCGACGCGACCGCCGGCCGATTCCAGCCCAAGCGTGGCGAACTTCGAGCGAATAGTCGACGACTACCAGCGGCGGCTGTACGGCTTTGCGCTGCGCATGACTGGCAACCGCGAGGACGCTGAAGAGATCGTCCAAGATGCTTTCGTCCGCGCCTATCGCGCACTCGGCAAAATGTCCCCCGAGCAGCGTGCCGACCTCCGGCTTCAGCCCTGGCTTTACACGATAACGCTGAACGTGACGCGCAACCGGTTGCGAAGCAAGCGGCCGTCTAACGTTGCCCTCGACGCTCTCGCCGACCCCGACGCGATCCTGCGCGAATCGAACGAAGGGCCGCCTCAGCCCGAAGCGATCGTCGAGCAGAATACCGAGATCGCTCTCGTCGAGCGAGCGCTGCTCCAGCTACCGATGCACCTTCGCGCGGCCGCTACGTTGCGGTTCATCGAAGGGCGCAGCCATCCGGAAATAGCCGAGATTCTCAATCAACCGATCGGCACCGTTAAATCCCACGTCCATCGGGCCGTGCGCATTCTGCGACGCATTCTCGGCCCCCAAATCGGACGATTTGCCACCGAAGGAGTCCCCCTGCATGCGATGTCGTGACGTCGAAGCGCTCTGGGATGAGCTACGCGGCGAGTGCCAAGCCTCGCTGAAGGAGACCGTCCACAGCCACCTGCGAGCCTGTCCATCGTGTCAGGCGATGTACGAGCAGTACGAAGGCGTTGCATACTGCCTTTCGTCTCTGCCGCCGC
Organism: Candidatus Cybelea sp.; assembly: GCA_049578945.1. Taxonomy (GTDB): domain Bacteria; phylum Vulcanimicrobiota; class Vulcanimicrobiia; order Vulcanimicrobiales; family Vulcanimicrobiaceae; genus Cybelea. Next base: position 23,592 of record JBAUMX010000109.1, read on the forward strand.
CGCAACCGTCATGCGATTTGGCGAAGAAAGTGGTTCAGCATATCGCAGCGCTCAAAGGGAAGCTCTATCCGCCAATCGTGCTCGCAGCGCTGGACACGCCGGTCGGCCGGCTCTATGTCGGATTCAAGGCGGAGAGAATCGCGTATGTGAGCCTCGATACGGGCGAAGCGCCCGATGACGTGCTGGAACGCGCCGAGCGCCGCCTGCACCGCCGCGCCGTGAGCGGCGACGCCCCGGCTTGGCTCGTTCGTGCGATCGACCATTTCTTCAACACGTGGACCGTCGACGACACGCTGGTCGATATCAGCGATTTGACTCCGTTCGAGCAAGCCGCGCTTCGTGCCGCGGCTCGCATTCCGCCCGGCGAGGTGCGCTCCTATGCCTGGGTTGCAACGCAGATCGGTCGCCCGAAAGCGGCGCGCGCGGTGGGCCGAGTCATGGCCCGAAATCCGCTGCCCTTTCTTTTTCCGTGCCATCGCGTCGTCGACTCAACCGGCGATCTGCACGACTATTACTACGGTCTCGAGATGAAAGCTCGTCTTCTCCAGATGGAGGGCTACCGGGGCTAGACGCCAACTTTAGCGAAGGTGGCGACCTGGGCACGTGCGTTCTTGTGAGCGATCCTCGGACCGCGGCAATTCCGGACGTCCACGGCCACGCGAAGGGTGAACACCGGCCCTACACCGAGGAGCGCCCGATCGCCTATTCGGCGCGAATGCTCTTCCTCTGGTTCTACCACGCTTGCCGTCGCGCATCGCCGCGATTTTTGATGGTCGCCGACCACGTCAACTACTTGACGTTCGAAGACCCAGGTGCCGTCAACACCGTTCGCCGCGCGCTCAAGCTCGCTCAGGCCGGCGACCTGCTGGGAGCCGCCGAAACGGCGGGCGTCGACATCGCGCACTCCGCAATCGTTTCGGAAGGCTTGCGGCGTGGGATGCGTTTTTCGATCGGGGCCGAGATCGACAACGATCCGCGAGCCCGGCCCGACGCGCAGAATATCGTCGAAGCGATGCGACCCGACGGCATTATACGCTCGGTTCACTTCGTCCCGATCCATCATCCCGAAAAGGGCGCCGATTGGCTTTGGCCCTTCGACAACGAGGAGTTCAGCGGGCTCTACGACGTCGTCGGTACCGACAGGCTCTGGGAGCTCTACATGGCCAAGCTGCTCGACGATATCGAGAAGCTTCCGACCCAGATCGTCGGTCACTTCTACGTTCCGACGACGTTCGGCAAGTGGCCCGCGAACAAGAGGCTCGAAGAGCACGAAGATCGCATGCTCGACGTGGCGCATCGCCGAGGCTTGGCGGTCGAAATAAATACGCGCTTTCTCTATCGCGACCACCCCGACGACCGAAAGAAGAAGTATCTCGAGGCCAACGCCCGGCTGATACGAAAGGCGAAAGCCCGCGGTGTCGGAATCGCAATCGGCTCGGACGCGCACAGCCCGAAGGATCAGGGTAACGCTTTCGATCAAGCGCTCAAGCTGCTCGACGACGCGCGGGTCAACGAAATCGTTTTCCCGGTTGGCGGCCGTTTGGCACGGGTCGCGCTTCGGGCAACCCGCGAACATCTCGAAGCCCAGGCAAAGGCGCGCCGCCTGCCCAGCGCGCCCGGAAGCAGCATTACGGGTTATGGACGCGCCGAGCTCGGTCTTCCGGAAGAAGCCGAGCTGGCAGGCCGTCAAGGTGCTCGAACGGCGCGAGAGACCGGACCGAAGAAACGCCCAAGCGCCTCGGCTCGCGTCACGAAACGGCCCGCTGCGTCCCTGGGCACGAGCACATCGCGTCGCACCGCCGAGTCGTCTTCCTCGGCGAGCAAGGCGAAGGCGGCAAAAATGGCCAAGCCGGCTGACCCGCCCAAGAAGAAAAAAAGCAAGGCGCCGCCGGCCATAAAGGCGCGCAAGGCCAAGAAGACTCCGGCCAAGCCGCCCGCTCGTAAAGCGGCCGAACGCAAGTCAACCACGCGCAAGCCTGCGGCGAAAAGGGTCGTCAAGAAGCCTTCAGCGCGTCGCGCGCCTAAACCAAAACCGCGCAAAGCCGGGTACGCGAAGAAGAGCGTCAAAAAGAAGAAGACCGCGGCGAAACGCCGCTAGCATTCACATCTCTACAGGGGAAGAACCATTGGCGGATATTGAGCGCCTTAGGAACGTCGCTTTCGTCGGTCCCCATCACGCGGGGAAGACGACGCTGGTTGAAGCGATCCTAGCCCACACGGGGGCGATCGGACGGCGCGGGTCGATCGCCGACGGCACGACCGTTACCGACCACGAACCGGAGGACGCAGCCCATCTCCAGTCCACCACCGTCGGTTTCGCCCATACGGCCGCGGACGGCGTTGAGATTACGATAATAGACACGCCCGGATTCATCGACTTCTTCGAGGAGACAAAGCAAGCGCTGGCGGGCGTCGATGCCGCGGTCGTCGTCGTGGAAGCCGATCCGGGGCGTATCGTCCAAACCCAGGCGATCGTCGATCACCTCGAATCGGCGAAGATGCCGCACATCTTCGTCGTCAACAAGATGGACCGTCCCGGCGCGGATTTTCCACAGACGCTCGCCGCGTTACAGAGTGCGTACGGCCGGCACGTCGTCGCCGAGCAGCTGCCATTGGGAAGCGCCGAGCACTTTAGCGGCTACGTCGATCTCGCGGAGATGACGGCCTATCGGTTCGGCGCGGACTCATCGGGCGAGAAGCAGCAAGCGATACCTGCCGACGCGTCGGAGAGTGCCCAGCGTCTACACGCAGAGCTGCTCGAAGCGATGGCCGACTTCGACGATCATTTGATGGAAGAGCTGCTCGAGGGCGTGGAACCGCCGCTCGACGAGATCGAGCGCGATCTATGCACGGAATGCGCGCACGATCAAGTCGTTCCGGTATTGGTGGCCGCAGGGGGATCCGGTGCGGGTGTCGCGGCCCTCGTGCGAGCAATCGAAAAATGGTTCCCGTCGCCGGCGCTGGCCCCCCATACCGACGCGGAAGGGCGCCCGATCGAACCAGATCCGAACGCTCCGGCCGTCGCACGGATCGTAAAGACGGCAATTCATCCGCAGAGCGGTAAGGTTTCCATCGCGCGCATTCTCTCGGGAACGATCAAAGCCGACGCGACGCTCACCAACGTCACCAAACGCGACGAGAGAGTACGACTCGGCGGGCTCTACCGGCTGCAAGGTAAAAAGCAAGAGGCGATTCCGGAGGCAGGACCCGGCGCGATCGTCGCGCTCGCGCGGCTCGATTCGGTTGCGACCGGCGACACGCTCACGTCCAACGGCCACAAAGTACTCTTGCCGCACGTCCCCGTCGCCGAGCCAGTCTTCGCCGTGGCAATCAAGCCGAAGGAACGCATCGATGAGGCCAAGATCTCGCAGATGCTGGCGCGTATCGTTGACGAAGACCCGGCGCTGCGGCTCGATCGTGCCGATGTGACGCACGAGCTGCTGCTGCTCGGACGCGGCGAGCAACACGTCGCAATCGCCGTCGAGCGCCTGGCGCGCAAATACAAAGTCGAGGTCGCAACCGCCGCGCCCACGATTCCATATCAAGAGACGATCACGGGTGGGACCGAAATCCACTCGCGTTACAAGCATCAGACGGGCGGCCACGGTCAGTTCGGCGACGTTTGGTTGCGCTTCGAGCCGCGCGAGCGCGGCGCGGGCGTCACCTTTGACGAAAAGATTGTCGGCGGCGTCGTTCCGCGACAGTTCATTCCGGCGGTCGAAAAAGGCGTGCGCGAAGCGCTCCTGCACGGCCCGAGCGGCCATCCGGTCACCGATCTGCACGTTACGCTCTTCGACGGTCAGTACCATGACGTCGACTCGAGCGAGCAATCATTCAAAACAGCCGCCGGCATGGGCGTTCGCGAAGCCCTTCCCAAGTGCAATCCGGTTGTGCTCGAGCCGGTCGCGCACGTGCAGGTCACCGTGCCGACGAGCTACACCTCGACCGTGATTCAGCAGCTCACGGGCAAACGCGGTCAAATCCTCGGGATGAATCCCGCCGATAGAAGCGGCTTCGACGTCGTCGAAGCCTACGTTCCGGCCGTCGAACTATCGCGTTACATCACCGAGTTGCGCACCGCGACGCAGGGGCTGGGCACGTACAGCTGGCGTCACGAACGTTACGATGCCGTGCCGGGGAACCGCGTCGCTCCAAAAGCCGCGGTTTAGAGTTCTGCGCCGAGCCTCGTCGGGTGCCAACGTAGTCCTCGGTGATCTTAATCGCGGACGCACCGCGGCTTTTATCACTTTGTTGGTATGTCTTGCGAGTTGCACGAGAGCCACGAATGAGACCGTTGGAGGGGCGCGGCATTCGTGGACCCAGCCCGGCGTTCTTCGTGTCGCGATCGCGACCGACTTCAAGAATCTCAATCCGCTGCTCAACTCGAACACTGCCGACGTTTTCGTCGACCGGCTGATGTTCGAGCCGCTCGTCACCGCCGATCCAAAAGGCAATCCGCTGCCGATGTTGGCGGTGCAAGTCCCCACGCAGGCGAACGGCGGCATAAGCCGTGACGGCTTGACGATCACCTATCGATTGCGCAAAGGCGTGAAGTGGACCGATGGCGTGCCGGTTACGTCGCAGGACGTCAAATGGTCCTGGCAAGCCATCATGAATCCGAATAACAACGTCGTTTCGAGGCACGGTTACGACGACATTGCCGGGATCACGATGCCGAACCCCAGCACCGTCGTCGTGCACTTGAAGCACCCCTTCTCTCCGTTTGTGGACACGTTCTTTGCCGAGAGCGATCAGCCGTACATGATCGCGCCCGCTCACGTTCTTGCGCGTTATGCGAATCTCAACCAGGTGCCGTTCAATAGCGCGCCGTCGGTGAGCGACGGACCATTTAAATTCGTCCGCTGGGCGCACGGCGACCACATCTCCTTCGTCCGAAACGATGCGTTCTTCATGGGCAAGCCCGGCCTCAATCGAATCGACATACGAAGCGTTCCGGACGAGGATACGTCGATTAATCTGTTGAGGACCCACGCGATCGACTATATCTTCGAAGCGTCGATCGAGAACTACCCCGCACTACGGACGCTGCGCGACGCCCGAATCGCCTGGGTCAACGTCAACGGCTACTCGTACATCCAACTCAACCTCGCGCGCCCGATCTTAAGCGATCCTCGCGTTCGCCAGGCCGTGGCCTACGCGATCGACAAAAATGAGCTCGTCCGTACGCTCGCCTTTGGAACGCAGACGACGGCCACCGCCGACATTCCGGATTGGATGTGGGCCTTCAATCCCCAGGCTCGGTCTTATCCGCACGACCCCGCGGAGGCGCGAGCCTTGCTGCGCGCAGCAGGATGGGCGCCGGGGCCCGACGGTATCATGCGAAAGAACGGTCAGCCGCTCTCGCTCGTCCTGGTGACGAATAACTCGAGCGTGACGCGCCGCAGAGAGGCCCTAGAGGTTCAGGCGATGCTTCGCGAGGCCGGAATCGACACCGAGGTGAAGTCGTATCCGGCCGACGTGCTCTTCGCGCCCGCTGGAATGGGTGGCATCCTGCAGCTCGGGAGATTCGACCTTAGCGTCTCCGGGTGGTATGCAGGCATCGACCCCGACGACAGCACGCAGTACACGTGCGAGAACTTCCCACCCGGCGGCTACAACTATTCTCGCTACTGCAACACCCAAATGCAGGCGGCTCAAAAAATCGCCCTGACGCGATACGACCGCGCCTCACGGATGGGAGCGTACTATCAAATTCAAAAGCTGCTGATCCGCGATAATCCGGCCCTGTTCGTCTATTGGCTTCGGCAGATGGAGCCGGTTAGCGTGGACTTTCGGGGGTTCGATCCGAATCCGGTCGTCGAATCCTGGAACGCATGGCAATGGAGCATATAGGCCTTCCCGAGCTCGCATGGCTGCGCAAAGTGATCGCAGAACGTGCGCTGACGCGCGGCGATTACGTCCTCGCGGGTGGAGCGCGCAGCGATTACTACATCGATAAATTCCGGCTCTTCTCCGACCCGAACGTCCTGCGCCGAATCGCTCGCCTCTTCACGCGGATCATCGCGGACCTCAATCCGGATCTGGTCGCAGGCACCGAGCTCGGCGGTGTCGTGGTCGCAACCGTAGTGTCGCAGATGTCCGGGATCCCGATGCTTGCCGTTCGCAAGAAGCCCAAGGCCTATGGCGCCTTTGCGAACGAGTACGTCGAAGGTCCGTACGAAGCCGGACAGCACGTTCTGCTGCTCGAAGACGTCGTAACGAACGGACGCGATCTTCTCGCGGCCGCCTCGCGTTTACGAGAGCTGGGCATGACGGTGACTCCGTACGCGGTAATAAGCCGCGGCCTTGCCCCCGTGCGTGCCATGATTCAATTCTCACTCCCGAGCGACGAGCCCAAGCTCGACAACTAGTACGCTAGAGCGCGATTTCCATGCCGTCCTCGGCAGCGCTGACCGGGCCCGCGAAACGGCGCTTCGCCCGATCGACAAGCGCGCCGGCATCTCCGTTGTGATAGTGCGTCAGCACCAGCCTCTTCGCGTCCGCGCGACGTGCCATCTCGCCTGCCTCTTGCGCCGAAGAGTGTCCGCGCTCTCCTTCCTCGGTGCCAAGCCCGAGCGCGGCTTCGCATAAAAAGAGCGTGGTTTCGCGAGCCAACTCCACGACGCCGTCGCACGGGGCCGTGTCGGCCGAATACGTGAGACTCGCCTCACCGCACTCGGCCCGCATCGCATAGGCTTCGACGTAGTGCCGCGTGCGGCAAAATCGCAGGCGCACGTCTTTTAACTGTAAACCGGCGCCGGGGTCGTACTCCTGGATCGCAAAGACGCTCCCGAAGAAATCCGGCGGCGCGTCGACCGAGGCGGCGCCCCGAAGGGCCTCGAGCGCCCCGCGGCCGCCGGGCGGGAGCCAGAGCGGTAAGCGGTCATGCATCGAAGTCGCGCCGTACTTCAATCCGTAGCGAAGCGGAACGAGGTCGAAAAAGTGATCGGCATGCACGTGCGAGATAACGATCGCGTCGAGACGCCCGAGCTCGATCGCTTGCTGTAGCTTGCTGACCGCACCGCTGCCGATGTCGAACAGCACCGCGGCCCGGCCGGCCTGCACTAAATAGCTGCTGCAGGCACCGCCCGGCCGCGGCATCGCCGGGCTGGAGCCGACGACGTGCAGCCTTACGGCAGCGATGCGAGCACCTCTTCAGCATGCTCCTCGACGTTGACTTTCGGCCAAACCTTGACGATGCGACCCTCATCGTCAATGAGAAACGTCGAGCGCGCGCTGACGCCCAATGCTTTATAGAGCTTCGACTCGGTATCTGCAAGCAGCGTAAACGGAATTGAGTACTTCTCTTTGAATCGCTGGTGCGACTCGACCGAATCGCGGCTAACGCCGACGATTCGCGCGTTATTCTGTTCGAAGCGCTCGTACTCGTCCCGAAACTGCGAGGCCTCGCTCGTGCAGCCGGGAGTGTCGTCTTTCGGGTAAAAATAGAGGACCAGCGGGCCGCCGAGCAAGTCGGTCGTCGTTACCGATGCGCCTTTATCGTCGAGCAGCGTTACCGCAGGGAGTCGATCTCCTTCGCCAAGCATTCTTTCGGCCTTTCTAGAAACGGTGGGGTGTGATCTCCGCGCCCCATCCTTTGGCTGCGGCCCTTATCAAACGCCTGCACTTTCGCCCCGAAAGCCGCGTTTTGGATTTTGCCGCAGGAAGCGGACGCAACGGGGAAGCGCTGCGCCGCGCCGGCTTTACGGTCGTCGCGATCCGCGACGAGGATGCCGCCTCTGAAGCGACGGTTTCGGCTCTGACGGGCCGACTCGATGCCGTTCTCTCGACGCACGGGCTGCTCCACGGAGGGCTGCGCTCGATCGAGGCGCGCGTCCGCGCGATTGCAAATCGGCTCGATACCGACGGGCTACTCTTCGCGACCTTCGGCTCGAAGCGCGACTCGCGCTTCGGTCTAGGCGAACGCGTCGACGAGTCGACGTTTGCCCCCGACGACGGCGACGAGCGCGGCGTCCCACACGCCTACTTCGATCGCGATGCGTTACTCGCACTTCTCGAGCCGCACTTCGAAGTCGAATCGCAGCGAGAACAGGGTGTCGACGACATCGCCGGATCGTGGGCGCATCAAGAACGCCCGCTTGCGGGCGCCTGCCATTGGTTCGTGGTAGGACGCAAACGGTGAAGCCTCTCACCGTGCTCACGCTGGCGGCGGCACTCTGCTGCACCGCCTGCTCGCACGCAGGGAGCCGGCATACCTCCGGCTCGAAGCTGGTCTTCACCGGTCTGGCCGGTGAACCCGATTCCTTGAATCCGATGCTCTCAAACGAAGCCGACGAGCTGAACTTTAGCCACCTTTACATGTCGTATCTGATCGAGAACGATGCCAAAGGGAACGAGATTCCCGAGATCGCGGCCGAGGTGCCGACGCTCGCGAACCGCGAGATCTCGGGCGACCAACGATCGATAACCTATCGGCTGCGGAGAAACGTCCGCTGGCAAGACGGCGCTCCACTGACCGCCCGCGACGTAATCTTCTCCTACCGCGCCATCGTCGATCCGCGCAACAACGTCGCGACCCGAGTCGGCTACGACGAAGTGCAAGCGATTGGCGCCCCTGACAACTATACGGTGGTCATACGTCTACGCCGGCGATTCTCGCCGTTCGTTCAGTACTTCTTCGGTCCACAGGGTGTCGGCGCACTGATGCCGGCACACCTTCTACGAGGCTACTCCGATCTCAATCGCGTCGCGTATAACCAACGCCCGGTGGGGTCCGGGCCTTTTCGAGTCGTCCAATGGCTGCGCGGCGATCGGATAACGCTGGCGGCTAACCCGTTCTATTGGCGCGGAAAGCCGCACATCGAGGGACTGGTCTATCGCATCGTCCCCGACCCCAACACTCGCCTGCAAGAGCTGCGCGCCGGCGAGGCCGATGCATATTTCGACCTCGATCCGCAGCTCTTGCCGCAGGCCCGTTCGATTCCGGGCGTTCGCATCGCACTCACGCCGGTCGCCGATCTGCACGTGCTGCGTTTTAACC
>JBAUMX010000110.1:0-1975 GCA_049578945.1 Candidatus Cybelea sp.
CTTCGTGGTCGCGGCGATCGAGCGCGCCCGAGCCTTGGGCGCCTACACCGTCGCGCTCACGGGTTCGCAGCATTCGGCGCTCGCGCGCGCGGCGAATGCCGCGATCGTACTCGAGACCGGCGCCGAAGCGCTGAGCGGTTCGACCCGCATGAAGGCCGGAACGGCTCAAAAGATCGTGCTCAATGCTATCTCGACTGCGGTGATGGTTCGGATCGGCAGGGTCTACGATAATTTGATGGTCGACCTCGTCGCGTCGAATGCCAAACTGCGTGGCCGAGCCGTTCGTATGGTGCGCGCGATCGCCGACGTAGACGAACCGAGAGCACTCGAGTTGCTTGCGGACGCCGGCGGCCACGTAAAAACGGCGATCGTGATGGCGCGGCGGGACGTCGATGCAGCGCAAGCTCGTGCGCTGCTCGACCGGGCAAACGGATCGCTGCGCGCTCTGCTTTGATGCATCTCATCGCGTTGCTCGCGACGATCGCGTTTCTCCCGATGGACGACCGTCCCGTCACCGCGCAACTGCCGGTTATGCTCGGGCGAATTTCCGGCGTGACGGTTACTGCGCCGCCGCCCGCGCTGCTCGGGCGTTTTATGGAAGCTGGGCAGCCGGACGCATTGATCGCTTGGCTCAATCACGAGGCGGCGAAGCCGCATACCGATGCCTTCGTCATCTCGACCGATATGCTCGCGTACGGCGGTCTTACCGCATCTCGGGTTCCGGGCGCCTCGTACGACGACGCATACTCACGGCTGCGCGAGCTGGCGCATCTGCGTGCGCGCCGGCCGCAAGCCTGGATCGGCGCCTTTGGAACGATCATGCGGCTCGCACCGACCGGCATACCGGCCGGAACACCGTTTTTTGCTTCCTATCCGGCCTGGGCGTATCTGCAAGAGTACGCGAACCTTCATTACCCGCTGCTTCCGAGCGAAGAGGCGCGCGCCGCGCAGCTGCGCGATCTGATCGGCGCGCAGACTTTCGATCGGTATATTGCCACCCGCGCTCGCAATCTCGCGGTCGACCGGATCCTGCTGAGGATGACCGCCGCCGGTGTAATCGATCGGCTCGTTCTCGGTCAGGATGACGCCGGCCCGGTCGGCCTGCACGTCCCGGACGTACGTCTTTTGCAGAACGAACTCGCTGCAGCAAACCTTGGGGAGCGCGCTTCAATCGAGCCGGGAGCCGACGAACTCGGGATGGCATTGGTCGCGCACGCCATCGCTCGCGCCGCACGCTGGACGCCTCGGATCGCGGTTCGATACTCGACACCCGACGGCGCTCTCTTCCAAGACCCGATCGAGTACGCGCCGATCTCAACTGCAATCGATGCTCTCGTTGCGGCCTCCGGTGCACAGCGCGACGACCAGAATCCCGAGATCGCGCTCTACGTGCGGGTTCCCGGCACGAGCGCAACCCAGGACGACGCGTTGGTCGCGGCGATGACCGCCGATGCTTCGGCCGGCCGTTCCGTCGCACTCGCCGATCTTTCGTACCTGCGCTCCTATAGCAATCAGGCGAGCTTTGCTCGGCGAATTTTGGCTTCGGGACTTGCGGCGCGACTCGATGCCTACTCTTCGTGGAATACCAATGCGAATACGGTCGGAACGGCGCTTGCCGAAGCGATCGCGGCCGGGGCCGGACGCCGCTTGGGAACCTACGACGCACTGGCGCATCGCACGTTCACCTTCATGCTCTTCCTCGACGACTACGCCTTCCACGACGAGGTGCGCCCGGATCTCAACGCGACGCTTGCCGCCCAAGGCATCACCGACCATACGCTGCTGCCGCCCGGCGTTGCCGCGGCTGTGACTGCGCGCGACCGCTCGCTGCTTTGGAGTTACGCCACCGCGATTCTCGCGCAGCTTGACCCCGGCTATCACATCGCCGCTATGTCGATCGGCTTGCCGTGGTCGCGGACGTTTGAAACGTCAATAGACGTGGGCCTAGCTCCCAATCTTTAAAAAAGAGCGGGAT
>JBAUMX010000111.1:0-16086 GCA_049578945.1 Candidatus Cybelea sp.
GCCGCGAGCCGTCCCGCTAGACCGAGCAGCAAATCCGCGCCCAGCGCCAGCACCGCGACCGCCGCAGCCCCCGCGAAGAGCATCGCCGGATCGTCGGTCTGAAGACCGCGGACGATCTCGTCACCGAGTCCGCCGGCGCCGATGAAGGTTGCGAGCGTCGCGCTGGCAATCGTCTCGGTCGTTGCCGTGCGCAGGCCGGCGAAGGATACCGGCAGTGCGAACGGCACCACGATCCGCGCGAAGCGTTGCATCCGAGTCATGCCCATGCCCGCAGCGGCGTCGAGCGCGGCGAACGGAACGCCACGAATGCCGACGTCGACGCTGATGACGATCGGAGGAATCGCGAGCAGCGCGAGAGCGACGATCGCCGGCGCCGCACCGACGCCGAGCCATGGCAGCAACAGCATCAGGACCGCGAGGCTTGGGAGCGTTCGACCAATCCCGGCCGTCGCGAGCACGATGCCGCGAAGCGTCGTTGACTCGGCGGCAAGGATGCCGAGCGGAAGACCGGCCGACAACGCCAGCACGAGGGCCGAGAGCGACAGAACGAGGTGCTCGGCGACGTGCGCGGTGAAATCGGGCATGCGATAACCTTTTTTGCCGCTCGGGAGGCGAAACCCGGCCCGAACCGCTAAGCACACCAATTCGATGATTACCCAGCCGCAGCCGGCGCGCTCCGCCACACCCGTTGCAACCCTCGACGACCCTTCGCTCTATATCAGCCGCGAGTTGTCGTGGCTCGAGTTTAACGATCGCGTGCTCGAGGAAGGACTCGACCGGCGCAATCCGCTCCTCGAACGGCTGAAGTTCGTGGCAATCTACGGAACGAATCTCGACGAGTTCTTCATGATACGAGTCGCCGCGATCAAGCAACAGATCGAGGCGCAGGTCGTTCGCCGTTCGGAGGACGGCCGAACGCCGACCGAGCATCTAGCGGCGATCTCGGCAAGGCTGCGCGCCTCGCTGCCGCAGCAGATGCGGCTGCTTAACGAAGACGTCCTCCCCGCGCTCGAACGCGAAGGGATCCGGCTCTTGCGCGTCGCCGAACTCGACGAGGAGACTCAGAGTTCGCTGGAGCGCACCTTCGACGATAGCGTCTTTCCGGTACTGACGCCGCTGGCAGTCGACAGCGGTCACCCGTTTCCGTACATTTCGAATCTTTCGTTATCGCTCGCGGTCGAGCTCGAAGAAGCGACGCGCGACGGGATCGAGCTTCATTTCGCGCGCGTCAAGATTCCGCCGACGCTCCCGCGTTTCGTTCCGGTCGAGGGCGCCGCGCCGGGCGAGCGGCGCTTCGTTCTGTTGGAAGATCTGATCGCGCATCACCTCGACGGCCTTTTTCCCGGCATGCACGTGCGCGACTCCTATCTCTTCCGCGTTACGCGCGACGCCGACCTCGATCTGCAGGAAGACGAGGCCGACGACCTCTTGCGGGCGATCGAATCGGAGCTACGGCGCCGGCGATTCGGCGAGCCCGTGCGACTCGAGGTCGAGCGCGGAATGCCCGAGTACATGCGCGATTTCCTCTGCAATTCGCTCGAGCTGGAGGCTGTCGATTGCTATGAGATCGACGGACTGATGGCGCTCAGCGACCTATGGCAAATCGCCAACCTTCCGGGATACGAACAGTTACGCGACAAGCCGTTCATGCCCGCGATTCCAAAGCGATTGATCGGCGTCACGGACATCTTCGCGCAGATCCGCGAAGGCGACATCATGTTGCACCATCCGTACGAGTCGTTCGATCCGGTCATTCAGTTCTTATGGCAGGCCGCCGAAGACCCAAAGGTTCTCGCGATAAAAGCGACGCTCTATCGAACCTCGGGAAAGAACTCGCCGATCGTTCGCGCGCTGCTCACGGCCGCCGAGAACGAGAAGCAAGTCGCGGTGGTAATCGAGCTCAAGGCGCGTTTCGACGAAGAGAACAACATCGAATGGGCCAAACGGCTGGAGCGCGCCGGTGCGCACGTCGTTTATGGGTTTGCGAATCAGAAGGTTCACGCCAAGACGCTCTTGGTGGTGCGCGAGGACGAGGATCGCCTGCGGCGTTACATGCACTTCGGCACGGGCAACTACAACGAGAAGACGGCGCTGCTCTATACCGATCTGAGCCTCTTCACCTGCCGTCCCGAACTCGGAACCGACGATACTCAGCTCTTCAACGCACTGACGGGTTTTTCGAAAGTGACCGACTACGAGGATCTCTGGGTGGCACCGGTGACGCTGCACCGCGAACTGATCGCGCGCATCGACCGTGAAACGGAGCATGCTCGCGCCGGCCGCCCGGCCGGTATCCGCGCTAAAATCAACGCGCTGACCGAAACGGAGGTCGTGCGAGCCCTCTATCGTGCTTCGCAGGCGGGGGTACCGATCGAGCTGCTGGTGCGCGGCATGTGCGTGCTGCGTCCGGGCGTCCCGGGTGCAAGCGAGAATATCCGCGTACGCAGCATCGTCGGGCGCTTTCTCGAACACTCGCGCATATACGTCTTCGAGAACGGCGGCGAGCGCGAGAGTTTCCTCGCGAGCGCCGACTGGATGGGTCGCAATCTCGACCGCCGCGTCGAGCTCGCGGTTCCCGTTCTCGATCCCGTTATCGCTGAGACGCTCGCCTCACAGTGGCTCAACGTGCTGCTCGCCGACAACGTCAAGAGCCGCGAGCTGCAAGAAGACGGCAGCTACCGCCGTCTCTCGCCCGGACCGGGCGAGATGCCGGTCGACGCGCAGCGCGTCTTCCTCACGCAGGCGCAAGGTCTCAGCTAACGTCAACCATGAGTACGGCCGTCAACGCAACGAACTACGACCTGATTCCCACGCTGGTTCCTAAAGAGAAAGAGCTCGTCTTCGCGGTAATCGAAACGCCGGCCGGAATCCGCCACAAGTTCGCATTCGAGCCGAAGTACGGCATCATGCTGCTCAAGATGACCCTCGCCGAAGGGCTGATGTGGCCGTACGATTACGGATTCATTCCCCAGACGCTTGGAGACGACGGCGATCCCATCGACGTCCTCGTGCTCAACGATGCACCCACGTTTTCTGGCTGCCTCTTGGAAGTTCGCGTCATCGGCGGGGTTCTGTTAAAGAAAAACGGCGTCAAGAACAACCGGCTCGTCGCATGTCCGAGGCGCCGCAAGGGCGTTGCGCTCAAGACCGATGAGTTCGACGATATCGACGACGTGCCCAAGGAGACGCTCGAGGGCATCGAGCGTTTCCTCATCGAGTATTCGGAGGAAGAGGGAAACAAGATTTCCTTTGAAGGGCAGTGCTCGCGCAAGGACGGTTACAAGTTGATCGAGCGGGCACATAAAAAGTTCGAAAAGAAACGCCTTAAGTAGTCAGCCGCCAGCCTTTCGCAGCGACCGTTCGAGCGTTTTTTCCAGCGGTTCGCGACGCTCCCAGCGCTCGACGAAGCGCAGCGCAAAGCGTTCGTCGCGCGACAAAGCGCCGGTGCGGCGCCGGGCCGCAACCGGCTTGCCGTTGCGTGCCGGAAGTCGCCCGGCGCGCGCATACGTTTCGAGGACGGCGGGATGCACGTACGCTTTTCGGCAGATCGCCGGCGTATTTCCGAGTCGCGCCGCAACGCGCGCGAGCGCTTCGGCGATCTTCTGTTTGATTTCGCCTTGACCGGCGGCCGGCTCGGTCAGCGATGCAATGCACTCTACGGTTCCGATCCACGTGCGAAAGTCTTTTGCCGAGAAGGCCTCGCCCGCGATTTCACGGAGGTAATCGTTGACGTCGTCGGAGGTCAGGGTGGAGACGGTACCTGCCTCGTCGAGGTACGAAAAGAGTTCCTCACCGGGAAGATCGCGACACCGCTTGACGATGCGGGCAAGGCGCCGATCGTCGAGCGCGATGGAGTAATCGCGGCCGGTTTTGCCGCGAAAGCGAAGCCGCACCGTTGAACCGTCCACACGCGCGTGCCGAGTGCGCAGCGTCGTTATTCCAAACGACCCGTTTTCCCGAGCGTACTCCTCGTTGCCGACGCGCACGCCAGTCGAATCCATGATTGCGACGATGGCCGCAAGCACCTTTCGGCGCGATAACTCCGTACCGCTGAGGTCTTTGGCAACGGCCGCGCGGATCGTGGGAAGTGCGCGACCGAATGCGACGAGCCGGTGATACTTCGCTTCGTCGCGGAACTCGCGCCATCGTTTATGATAACGGTATTGCTTGCGCCCGCGAGCGTCGCGGGCCGTAGCTTGGATGTGCCCGCTGGGAGTCGGCGAGATCCAAACGTGACTGTAAGCGGGCGGAATGGCGAGCGCCTTGATCCGCTCGACTTCCTTGCGGTCGCGTACGAGCGCGCCGTTTGGGTAAAAATAGGCAAAGTGGCGGCCCCGGCGCCGGCGCGTAATGCCTGCCTGCCCGTCATCGATATATCGTAAGCCTGCTTCACGCGCAGCAGCTTGGGAGTCCATTACCGATCGAACTCGACGAGAAGCGCCGAATGGTCGGAAAGACGATCGAGGCGGAAGACGTGATCGTATTCCGCCGCCCTGAGTTTTGGCAAGAGTTTCGGCGAAAGAAGGGCCTTATCGATCCGCCAGCCGGCCCGGCTGCGATAATCGGGGTCGCGACGAAATGGATACCAGCTAAATTCGTACTGGCCGGGATGCGTATAGGCCCACGCCTCGGTCCAATGCGTCTCAAGCTCGCGATAAAGTTCGGCGGTGCTGAACGCATCCAGTATTTTTCCGGAGCGGACGTTGATCTCGATGTCGGTCTCATTTCGGCCCGAGTTCATATCGCCGATGCAGATCGCGCTATCGCCTGCTTCATTGTGGTACTTCGCAGCCGCGATTAAACACCGCAGATGCGGTATTTTTCGATCCTGTCCGGGAAGATAGACGCAATAAACATGCAGCCCGCCGAAACGCGCTTTGAGAACGGCGTTTGGATACTCATCGTCGTCAAGGCCGAACGGGTTCGCGAAAGCCGCAAAGGGTTCTCCGGAGACGACCAGCACGCCATTGCCGCGTTTCGCCGGTGTGGACGCCTGATTTAGTAACCCGAAGCGTTCCGCTTCGGCGCGCAAGAGTGCCCCCGCAGCGTTATCGCGATATTCGGAGAAGACGATCGCGTCAGGCTGATGGTCCGACGCGCGACGAACGATCTGCGGGATCGTAACGCCATTTCCGCCCGCTCTTAGATTAACCGTCAGAATCCGCACCAGTTCAAACCGCTAGCCTTCCCCGTTCTTGCGCAGCCGAAACCCTCGCAGCGGCCGAGAGTAGTGCTAGCCGGCCGGTTCGGCGTGCTGCGCGAGATCGAGCACGATCTGCCACTCATGCTGCATGACTGGTTGCACCGAGAGACGCTGCCCACGCCGCAGCAACGCCATCCCGACGAGCCGCGGCTCGCCGCGCATACGCGCCAGCGTGACCGGATGCGCGAGTTCTTCGACGTAGCTAACGTCGACCATGAACCAAATCGGCTTCCCCTGCTTAGCGCGGCCGTCAAAATACTCGCCGTCACGTTCGAACTGCGTGAAGTCCGGATACGCGGTTTTGACGATCTTGCAGATGCCGACCGTGGCAGGCTGCGCAACGCTCGAGTGGTAGAAGAGCGCGAGATCGTCGAGCTTCATCTCCATCATGTTGTTGCGGGCCTGGAAGTTGCGAACGCCGGTCCACGGCGTCGTGCCGTCGGCGCGCAGTTGTTCGAATGAGTATCCGCTCGGCTCGCTCTTGAGCAGCCAATACCGAGGCATCAGGAGCTGATGGTGATGGCCTTGACGTGGTGGGACGAGCGAAATGCTTTGATGGGCATACCGCCGGCAGGATAGGTCCAGAAATATATCGAGCTAAACGGCGTGGCGACGATCGTCGTGCCCTCGATCCACGATTGTCCGGGATCTCTTGCCAGCCAAGGCTGGAACTTCGATCGGCCGACGACCTGTCCGCTCGATCCGGAGATCTGCACGCGATAGATTCGCTCAAGGACCTTCTCGCGGTTGTGCTTGAGCACGTTGAACGATTGCAGCGCCCAGTGCGACCCGTCCCATTGAAGGTGCCTGACGCCGCCCAGCGTCTGAGCGAGCGTGATTGTTTGGAGTTTGCGCTTTCCAGGGAGAAACTCGGCGGCGACGTTGCCGCCGCTGGTCACGAGCAAGTTGCCGCTCCCGTCGTAGGCAGCTTGCGGATAGGCGCCAATCGCGTCGCTCTGATAGATTTTCGGCGTGCCTGCCGCCTTTGCATAGATCGCGACGCTGGGCGCGTAGTCGCGGCTATCTTGAACCGTCACGGCAAGGTTCCCGGTCGTCGGATCGCTCGAACATGCGACCGGGATACCGTGACCGGGAAGCTTGAGGGTAGCGGTCGGCGTTTTGCCGCCGTGCGCGTATTGGTAGACGAAGCCGCTCGTGCTTTTCGACGCTTTTGGAGGTGCGGCGGTAACGAAAACGTCGCCTTCCGAGTCCGAGCACATTCCGTTGACCTCACCCGTGATCGTGAACGATTCCTGTAGCTCTCCCGCGGGGAACGAATACACCTCAACGTACTGCGCCGCGCCGGTATAGAGGAGGTCGCCGCCGGCTCGCGCTTCGTTTCTCGCCAAACCGCGTTGCTCCGGCGATGGACCGGAAACGAGCGCCGGCGGCGATGCGCATGCCGCAAGCAGGCTCGCCGCCATGAGAATAACGACGGCGCGCCGCGCTACAAGAAACGTCTTCATCGCATCGCCCTTTCGAAGAACGACGCAGCCTGGCCTGGCCCGATGCGGCGCGATGTGCTATCGTGATGCCGCATGCATCGACGGATCGTTCGCGCAATCGGCGAGGGCTGGGAGGGGGTCGAGGCCGCCGGATATACGCCCGAGGCGCCGGGTACGGGCGTTGCTCGTCACACGTTAGTCGGCGAGAGGAAGAGCAATCCGAGCGAGCCCGGGCCGGCAATGGAGCTGCGCTACTTTGAGGTCCAGCCCGGCGCCGCGTCGCGACTCGAAAAACACGAACACGAACACTACGTCATCGTGCGCCGCGGCCTCGGGTACGCCGTGATCGGCGATACCGCGACCGAGATTGGCGCCGACGACGTCGTCTACGTCGCACCGCTAGAACTGCATCAATTCGTCAACCGCGGTGACGAGCCGTTCGGCTTTTATTGTTTCGTCGATACCTGCCGCGATTACTCACAACCGCCGACGCCCGAAGAACTCAGGCGGCTAGAAGCCTCGCCTGCCGGCGCGGTCGCGAAGCCTTTCGCCGTCCCTCCGCCTGTGAGGCGTTAACCGCTAAGCACCCGACGCGACGGGGCGCGAAGGATCGGCGACCCATTCGCTCCACGATCCGTTGTAGATGCGCGAGCCCTCGAGCCCCGCGTGAACCATCGCAAAGTGTCCGACGGCCGCCGAAACGCCGGATCCGCATTGATGCACGGTGCGTTTCGAATCGAGGCCGGCCAGCTCGAACTCGGCGCGCAGTTCCGCGCGCGACTTGAGCCGGCCGTCCGGCGCGAAGTTCTCCTTGAACCAGCGATTGCGCGCGCCGGGAATGTGGCCGGCAACCGGATCGATCGGCTCCGTTTCGCCGGTATAGCGCTCTTTCGCGCGCGCGTCGACGAGCTGCATTTCCGGCGCGTTGAGGTGTTCGCCGACGTACCGCGCATCCACCAAATACTCCGGATGGAGCCGAACCGTCAGCGTGCCTTCTTTCGGCGCCGGCGCCGGCGCAGCGGTCACGGGGTAGCCACGCAGGTTCCATTGCGTGAATCCGCCGTCGAGCACGGCAACCGTCTCGTGACCGATCCATCGGCAGAGAAACCAGAAGCGCGGCGCAAACATATCGGCGCCGGCATCGTATGCGACGATCTGCGTTGAGTCGCCGACGCCGCAGTCGCGCAAGAAGCGCGCGAAGTCGTGTGGATCCGGCAGCGGGTGGCGTCCGTTCCTGCCGGTCTTCGCTCCCGCCAAATCATCCTCGACGCTTGCGAAGAACGCGCCCGGCAGATGCGACTCGTCGTAGAGCTGCCGCCCGAGCGCAAAGTCTGCCAGCGCATGGCGGCAGTCGATGACGACGAGTTGCGGATTGCCGAGCCGTTCGTAGAGCTCCTCAGAGGAGATGATCGTCGTGAACGCCACTAGCAGCCCTAGTTAGCGAAGTTCGATCGTTTGTTTCGGCGCCGCCGAGCCGCCGAAGGCTTCCTGCAGGGTCGTTTGCAGCTCGCCGCTCTCGGCCATCGGCGCGAGAATGTCGGTGTCTCCGTAAAACTTGCCGTTGATGAAGACTTTTGGCAAGGTCGGCCAGTCGGTCATCTCGGCGAGTGCATCGCGCTTAGGCATATTCTCCAAAACGTCGATCACTTCGAACGGATAGCCGAAGCGGTTGAAGAACTCGATGGTTTCAAGCGTGAAGCCGCAGCGCGGCGCCGCCTTCGTCCCTTTGCCGTATACCAGGATCGTATTCTCCGCAACCTCGCGCGCAATTTCTTCCTTGAAATCCATTACTTTCTTAGCCCTCCGAAACGATGGTCTTGAGTTCGACGGCGTGAACGCGTCCGTCTTTGAGCGCGCCTTTGAGTGCAGCGTAGACGAGCTGGTGCTGCTCGATCAGCGTCTTTCCGGCAAATGCGTTCGAACGCACGGTGACGTTGAAATGGTCCATCGTTCCGGTGCGGTCGACGATACCCACCTCGGCGTCGGGCAGCTGCGCTCGAATGAGTTTCGTCAACGCGTCGTTGCCGATCACGATTTCAGTCGCGGCTGGCGCGCGTTGAGGGCTTCGGCCAGGCCGCGCGCTTCACCGAGCGTTTCGGGCAGGCGCGTCGCGCCCTTTGCAAGCGCCGACGTTACTCCGCTCGCGAGCACGATGCCGCTCACGCCGACCAAAACCGCCGGAATCCCGCTGGCGCGCAGCGGTCCGATCTCGAGCCGAAAGCTTCGCTGTACGCGCGCCAGACCACGAAAGAACGCGCGTAGACTCCTCGAGCGCTTACTCACCATCATGTCGTAGCTACGTCGCCGCGCGTTGGAAGGCCTGGCGAGTAAGCGAAGCCTAGGGCGAGGCGGAGGGGGCAAAGGGCCCGAATACACGCTCCCAATGTCCGTGGTGTCTCGTTCGCTGGTCGCACTGGTGGTCGCAGCCGCCGCGGCCGCGGCCGTGGTGGCGCACGGTACGATTGACATCATTGCCGACTATCTGGTCGCGCACGCCAGCTACGACGACGTTTCGAGTCACGGTTCGCGCGGGTTAGTCGGCGCGCTCGCCTGCGTGGTCGCCGGTCTGGTCGCGCTGCGCGGCCTGCGGCTCTGCTTTGACGTGGCGGCCCGCAGAACGCTTGCGTCGTCGCCGGCGCCAAGCTGGCGAATCGCGCCGCTCTTCGTCGGTGCAACGATGCTGCTCGCATCGATAGGCGTTCCCGCGATGGAACTGTTCGACTCGCGACTGGCCGGCACGACGCTCGCGGGTTTCGACGACGCGTTTGGCGGCTCGGTGCTCCTCGGGTTAGGCACGACGCTCGCGTGCGCCGCTGCCATCGCGATCGCGGTGTTCGCCTTCGCACGCTGGATTCTTTCGCATCGCGATCGTATCATCGCTGCAATCGTCGGGATCGTCCGTTCGCGATCGCAAGCGTGCGCGGGCATGAGGCGTTCGCGCAGCTTCGCCGACGCTCCGATCTGCCTACGCAGGCTCTCCGCGCTGCGGCGCGGTAAGCGCGCCCCTCCCCGCGTTGCCCTTCGCCATCCCAAAACGTCACACTCACACAGCGAGGGGATCTATGCTTCCTATACTCATCGCGGCGTGCTGCCTCGTCGGCGGCAACGTTCACTCGCCGAGCGGTGCACCGATCGCACGCGCTCAGCTCACACTGCGAGGACCGGCGACCCTGACGACCGAGACCGACGCTGCGGGTAACTTCTCCGCAACGCTGCCGCCGGGGCGGTACGATCTCAGCGTCGTCGCGCGCGGCTACGCATCGGTCACGGTGAACACGGGAGACATCGGCGAGGGCGCGCGCATCAACGTGGTGCTCGAGCCGGTCGATACGCCCAAGCTTCGCACAATCGGCGAAGTCACCGTAAACGGCGGTTTGACGCTCGATCGCAACGTTATTCCGGAGATGACCGTCTCGCGCGCCCAGATGGATGCGCTCGGGTACTCGCAGGCGCTCGAGGCGCTCCAGGAAGTACCGTCGGTTATCATCCAGCATCCCGACTCGGGCGCGCTGGCCGCACCGGCAGTCGTTTCGCTGCGCGGGCCCGATCCCTCCGAGGCGATGGTCACGCTCGACGGTCAACTGCTCAACGATGGAAACACCGGCGACGTCGATCTCTCGCAATTCGCCGTGCCGGCTTTCAACAGCGTCAACGTCACCGAGGGTCTCGGACCGACCGACCTAGAGGGCAGCAACACCTTCGGCGGCGCGGTGAACTTCGTCTCGCTGCGTCCGACGCTGGAGAGTCATCTCAATTTCTCCGCTTCGGCCGGCTCGTACGGTACGACCCAGACTTGGCTTAATGCGACCGGAAGCATCGGGAAGCTCGGCTACGCGCTTGCGGGCGACAGTTTTCAGCAGATCGGGCAGGTGAATCAGTACTCTTCGATCGTTCCGGCGAACAACTTGCCGATCTATTGCGGGCCCCAGACCAAGACGAAGACTCCCAACTGCCCGTTCCAAGCTCATCTCGGCTCGGCGATTTCGGCCATGCTCGGGCTCGTCAACCTCGATTATAACTTCTCGCAGCACTCCGACGTCGGGTTCCGCGTCTTTACGCTCGGCAATAACCGCGACGAGTCGGCCGCGCTCAACGGAATCGCCGGCAACTCGACCTGCGTTTTTAGCGGCCCTGGTCCGGCCTGCGCATTTTCGGCGCCGAGCAGCTCCTCCCCAAACGAGGTCGACAATCCGGTCTTTGGCGATCACGTCGGTCAGGGCAGCGCGAATTTCGCCCAAAGCATTCGCGCCTACGATGCCTATTCACGGACGCCGATTGGGGCCGGGACGCTGTCGACCGATTTTTACGCCAGCGACGACAACGTTGACTTCCAAGGCGGTGCGGTCTCACCTTACGATGTAGCGCATCTCGACACCCGATATAACGAAGGTCTCTCGTGGGGGCGCACGTTCGCCGAAAGCGAGTTCGCCTTCGGCGGTTACTTACGCCAAGAGGGGCTCTCGGGAGCCGGTATTAATGGAACGGTCGCGCAGAGCATCAACTCGTATTACTTCCGCGGCGCGCAGCAGCTCGGCACCAACGTACGGCTTTCCGGGGGAATCTACGATGCGAACTACTCGACCTTCGGCAACACGCTGAACTGGCGGCTCGGTCTTAGCGACGATCTCGGAACGCAGAGCGTCGTACGCTTTTCCGTCGGCACCGGATTTCGCCCGCCGCTGCTCTTGGAGCAGTACTTTTTTCCGCCGGTCATTGTGAACGGTAAGCTGCAACCCAATCCCGCCTTGGGGCCGCTGGATCCTAACTGCGTCGTTCCCAACGGAAACCCGCTCGAACACCCGGAGCACGCGACCGAATACGAGCTTGGCTTTTCACATCTCTTTTCGAGCACGTCTAACCTCGACGTCTCGATCTATCGCTCGAATCTGCGCGACACGATCGAAAACTACTATCCGGGCGGTGGGGCGCAGAGCTTCTGCAATAGCGCGCAGGGCTTTGCCTACGAGATTCCGATCAACATCGGCAACGCCGTCTACGAAGGCGCCGAAGCCCGTTACAAGCAAGTCTTTCCACGTCTCGACCTGACTGCCACCTTTTCGTACGGTCTCAACGTGGCCTATCCGTACGCGCTCGGTCCGTTCGTCTCGAACCCGACGTCGGGCGGGACGCTGGTCGACTACCAACAGTTCTTAGGCGTACCGCAGCAACAGGGTTCGGCCGTCCTGACGTGGGCGCGTGACGGCTGGCACGCATCGACCGCGTTCACCTTTGCCGGTAATAACAACACGTATAATCAGCCGGCATACATGCTGGTCGACGGCGCGATCGGAAAGAACTTCGGTCACGTCGACTTTACGATCGCTGCGACGAACATCTTTAACGCGGTTTCGGGCCCGTTTACGATGTACGATGCCGGCGTTCCCTACCGCGGCTTGTTCCCGGGTCCCGGAAACACGTCGTTTCTTGCCAACACTCCGACCGACGCGCTCTTCGTTCAGCCGGGCGCCGTCAGGTTCATCGTAACCGTGCACGAGTAGACGCGACGATGCAGGCTCTACGGTTGCATGAGATCGGCGGACCGGAGAGCCTGTGCGTCGACGAGATTCCCGTCCCCGAAATTCGTGACGGCGAAGCCCTAATTCGCATTGCGGCCGCGGCGCTCAACCGTCGCGACCTTTTTATCACGCAAGGTCTCTATCCGAACATTCGTCCGCCCGTCACGCTCGGTTCCGACGGGGCCGGCACGATCGCTTCGCTTGGAGCGGTAGTCTCGGATTTGCACGTAGGCGACGATGTGATGATCGATCCGATGCTGGGATGGGGCGACGATCCGCGCGTCTGGAATGCCGGCCGGTCCACGATCCTCGGCATGCCGCACGACGGAACGTTCGCGCAGTACGTTGCGGTGCCGATCCAAAACGTCTTTCGTAAGCCGGCGCATCTGTCGATGGAAGAAGCCGCCGCAATTCCGCTTGCCGGGCTGACCGCCTATCGCGCGCTCTTTACGCGCGGTGCGCTGCAGCGAGGTGAGACGGTTCTGATTACCGGCGTCGGCGGAGGCGTGCAGAGCTTCGTCCTACTCTTCGCTAAACAGGCCGGCGCACAGGCGGTCGTTACCTCGAGCAGCGACGAAAAGCTCGAACGCGCCCGCGAGCTGGGCGCCGATCTCGCCATCAACTACGTAACGGAGCCAAACTGGGCGAAGCTGCTTCGCTCGACGTCGCCGATCGATCTCGTCGTCGATTCCTCAGGCGGCGAGACGCTGCGCAAGGCGCTCGACGTCGTGCGCCCCGGCGGCCGAATAGCCATCTACGGCGGCACTAATCCGGACGCGGCAATCAAGCTCTTTCCGCTCTTCTGGAAACACGTCACGATTTTGGGGACGTCGATGGGAAGTCCGCAAGATTTCGCCGCGATGCTGGAGCTCTTCGACGGCGCATTGCGGCCCGTTGTCGACCGCGTCTTTGCGCTGAGCGATGCGAACGAGGGCTTCGCGCATCTGGCGACGGGAGATCACTTCGGAAAAATAGTCTTTCGCGCCAGCTAGGAAAGCCCTGAGTTAGCGCATCTGAATCAGAGCTTTCCGCGCTTGTTAAGTGGTTTTTTCTGGTTTACCGTAACAGCTGCCGTCGGGCGGGGGCGCGTTGCGATAGATCGGACCGGGATGCGCCACCGGCATTCCATCGTGAGGCCACAAGACAACGGGCACCTCTCCGCTGCGCGTCAGTTTTAGCTCGCAAGCGATCACCGCATGCGATCTCGACTTCGCCGTTCCGCCGATCCATAGATCGAACCAGAGCCCGTAGCAGCCGTTGCTGCCGCTCCCCTTGCTCGGACCCGATGCCGCACAAAGATCCTCGCGAACGAAGTACTGCTTGAGAAACGGCACGTAGAGCTTGGTGCCGTACGGGATTCGTTTGTTATTCGAGCGCTCCGTTGCGAACGTGGTCGGATTGCAGTACGTGCCGTCGCCGCCGGCGTGCTTGTGAATCACCGGATGGGCGATTTGATTACCAGGCGGCGAGTTGTCGGGCCATCCGTAGAACGTAATGGAAGCCTTTACGGTGGCCGGCGCTTGTTTGACGACGTAGCACTTCGTCGCGGCGGCGCCTTGCGTCGCCGGAATGGAGGGCGCATTTGAAGATTGCATACAGGAAGCGAGTGCAAGGACGCTTACGAAAATCGGCAGCCGGCGCATCTGCTCGACATTGCACGAAGCTAACGCACGCCCTGCGCGAGCGTATATTCTTGCAGCGACTCGAGGCGTAGTTCGGTCCCAAGCTCGGTAATGATGACGGCGGCTTCCTCGCGGCCGACGATCTCTTCGATTCGCGGATTGAGCATCGCGCTCTCGTCGGCCGTCATCGCGCGATCGAGCCGCCGCGAGACGACTCGCCCCTCATCCTCAAGCGCAATGAGATGCGCGAGAATCTGGCGCGCCATCGCGAGCCAAAGCACTTGCCGTTCCGGGGAATAGATGCGCCGGACGAGATCCGGAATCGTCATCGCCCGCTCGCGAAGCGCTGCGAGAATCTGCTCTTCGCGCATCTGCCGGTGCGCGATGTACTCGGCTATTTTCGCGCGCGGGTCGGTAACGACGGGTCCGTGCCCGCCGTAGATGACCGCAGCGTTGCCGAACTCGCCGGCGAGTCGCTGCAGCGTACGCTGATACGGTCGCATTGCGCCGCCGGGCGGCGCGACGACCGTCGTTCCTTCCCCGAGGATCGTGTCGCCGGTAAAGAGCGCACGCTCTTGCGCCAAGTAGAAGATCGCATGATCGAAGGTGTGTCCGGGAGCGTCGATGGTGCGCAGCACGATCGCTCCTGGCCGCAGTTCGGCCTCGAGCCGCAGATCCGCATCGCGTGCAATCTTGCTCTTCGGATGCGCGTGGACGGAGGCGCCCGTCGCTGCGGCGAGCGGCGCAGCGCCCGAAGCGTGATCTGGATGGCCGTGCGTCAGCAGAATCGTGCGGATCTTCAAGGAACGCTCCGTAGCTGCATCGACCAGCGCGGCGACGTGACTCTCGATCGCGGGTCCGGGATCGATGACGAGCGCTTCGCCGTTCCCGCAATCGAGCAGGTAAGAGTTGGTGCCTTGCAGCGTCATCGCGGATGCGTTCGGAGCGCGTACGATCGTTACCATGCGTTCTCGAGTGCGGGCGGTATCTGGAAGTCATCCTCGCTATCCCGCGGCACGATCGTAAGAACCGGTTTTTTTCTCGCGAATTCGAGCGCCGCTTCGACTGAAGCGAACGGCGTCAACCTGGCGAGGTGTTTGATGGTCGGGTAGACTAAGTGCATCGAGCCGGCCCGATGACGTTCGAGCGCCTCTGCGGGCGAGATCCAGAGACCGTCGTGCGTTTCGAACGCATCGGCAAGCGCCGATTGGCCGGGCGGCGCGACCGCGAAGAAGAAGTGCGTGTTATAGCGCCGCGGTTCGCTCGGCGGCGTGATCCAATGCGAGAAGAGCGTTAGCGCGCGTGCGTCGGCGTACCAATCGTGAGCGCGCAGAAAGTCGGTAAACGATAGCCGGCCGTTTCGAACGTCGATTCTCTCTGCTGCGACACGGTGCCAATCGGCGGACGCACCGTCGACCTGGCCTCCGGCGGCAATGCGAGCGAGCACCACACCGGCCTCTTCGAAGAGCTCGCGCAACGCCGCGATCGAGAGCGTGGCTGCCGCGGCGCGATCGATTGCCGGTTCGTCGCACGCTAAATCGGCTGGAATCGCAGCTCGAAACTCTTTCTCGAGACGCTCCGTCTCGAGGCCGATCGTGCGGGCGCGCGCTGCTTCGGAGGCGTCTTGTCCTTCGAGCGTTCCGCCCGGAAAGACGAACGCGTCCGGAGCGAAGGCGCTCGTCGCGCTGCGCCGCGCCAGATAGACTTCGAACGGCGGTCGCGCGAGAATCACGGTTGCCGCCAAACGCACGCTGCTCACGGGAGGCTAGTCTCTAGCCGCGGCATAGCGAAATCCTCTCCACGCGAGTGGCGCTTGGCAGCGATATGGCCGGTGAGCTTCCGGAGGCAATCGACCGGTGGTTGCGCGCGCACGGTCATGAAGTCGCGCGCTTCGGCGCGCTCGCGGCCGGTGAGGACGATGCGTGGCCCTCGGTCGGGCGCGAG
Organism: Candidatus Cybelea sp.; assembly: GCA_049578945.1. Taxonomy (GTDB): domain Bacteria; phylum Vulcanimicrobiota; class Vulcanimicrobiia; order Vulcanimicrobiales; family Vulcanimicrobiaceae; genus Cybelea. Next base: position 15,731 of record JBAUMX010000111.1, read on the forward strand.
GTTGCGGGATGCGTGGCGCGCGGCAATGCGCAGTATGGAGTCCTTTGCTGCTGGACCGGCACCGGCGTCAGCATTGCCGCCAACAAGGTTGTTGGAGCTCGAGCCGCGCTCTGCGCCGACGCGGCAACGGCGGCCGGCGCGCGCGAATGGAACGATGCGAACGTGCTCTGCCTGAGCCTGCGCGCGACGACGGTCGCGCTGGCGGAAGAGATGCTCGAAGCTTGGTTTGCCGGTACGCCCACCCGCGACCCAACCTATCACGCCATGATCGACGAAATCCGAGGCAGTTAGTACTTGCAGATTTTCGCCTTGTGGCGGCTGGGCGCTAGGAGCGGCGGCCCGCCGTGAACCAAGCC
>JBAUMX010000112.1:0-6585 GCA_049578945.1 Candidatus Cybelea sp.
CGAGCGGCTTTAGGAGTCCCCTGCTCTATCCAGTTTGAGCTACGGGCGCGCACGTGATCCGTCTTTATTCTATAAGGGTTTTAGCCGCATCGGCCGTTCGGCGCGTGGGCTCGGTTGCCCTCGCGTAGGCCATACGTTTTCGCTTCACCGCTTACGCGCCCCGGTTCTCGCTGCCCGCACGCCGCCTCTGCGCGTGGTCGAGCGCGGCGTCGAGGGCGTCGATTGCCTTGGCGGCGAGTCCGCTGATCGCATGACCGTAGCGGTCGAGGGTCATCGCCGGGCTGGCGTGCCCGGCCAGGGTCGCAACCGTCCGAACGTCGATGCCGTGCCCGAGCGATAGAGTGATTCCAGTATGGCGGAGTGAGTGCAAACCGACGCCGCTGATACCGGCGCGCAGCGCAGCGGCTTTGAACGCCTTCGTCGCCGCCCACAAGAGAATTCGCGTGACTATGTTCATCGCGCGCCCTCCAAGTTGCCGCACCATGCGCCGGTATGTGGGCGAAGGTTCGGGCAGAGTTGAACGGTGCCGCCTTTCGCGGCAGCAGCGGCCGCCCATTCGTCGCGCCAATAGAGATTCGCGGGTCGGTGAGTAGCGTTTCCAAGCAAAAGGGGCTCGGCCATCGCGCGCGTTTTCAATCAGACCTCGCTCGCACCCCTCTAAGTCCCGCCTTCAACGAGCACTAAAAGCAGCTCCCAATGACACCAACCATTTGCCGGTCACTCGGACGCAGGCGATCCTGCAAAAAAGTTGAGTGCAAACTGGACTTTAGCGAATCGAAAATTTTATTCATCCTGCGTGCGTGGTTCTAAGTCGCGCGTGGGGCTGCTGGGGGCCGACCGCATCAGCGCGGCGGTCGAAGCGGGTGCGACCCCTAGGTGAATAGCGCGAGCAGATCGTCGAGCGTTGCCGCGAGCACTAACCGCTCGACGATGGCGCTCTCGCTTGCAAGCGATGGCGCGAGACCCGCTTCGCGCGGCCGGAGCTTGAGCGCCGAGAGCTTGATGCGCGCCTTCGCCGACATCGTCAAGGTAATATTGGTTCTCGTGTCCCAGACTGTTAAAGATCTTTTGCTGGTCGGTTTCATAGTCGAAAGCTTTAACCTACAGGTTTACGTAAACCTGAATAAGAAGTAGCAGACGAAGGACCGGCTTCACATGCGTTCTTTCCATCGCTGATCGCGTCGCCGTGGTCGGTGAGCACTTTGGCCGGTTTTGCCGGCAGCAGGCCGGCCTCGCGGCCAATCCGCGCGATCGTTTCGCGGCGGTGACCGGTTTCGCGTTCGATGCGGCGTTGCGTCCAGCGCAAACGCAGCAGCCCGATTATCGTTTCTCGTTCCGTCATGCTCAGCTCGTTCATGGTGGCACCTTCGCGCCGGGAACGTCCGAGCCGACGGCGGCCTAGTCGTGGCCTATTTTGAAAGTGCCCACCGACTTTGGCCCGTTTCAAGTGCCCGCAGCTGGCCGGTTTTGGGTGCCCCCCGAGGGCAAGACCGGCAACTCTCGCGTTCGCAAGGCGCCTACATGCAGGCGATGGTGGCTCTTCGCTTCAATCCGACTCTTCGACTCTTCGCAGATCGGCTACTGGCCGCCGACAAGCACAAACGCCTCGTCATCGGCGCCGTGATGCGCAAACTCTTAGTTCTCGCCTATGGCATTCTTCGAAGCGGCAAGCGATTCGATGCAAATTACGCTTGACGCGAAATACGGTATCTATCCCGTCGTCATCGTTCCCTCAATAGGCGGATTGCGCATTACCTCGCGGCGCGATTAGCGAAAGTTATTTAAGAAATTCTACACCAGTAGTTAGCGTTTTGTGCACGGGGCGAGGTGCGCGCGTGACACCGCGCACGGTTCAATCGTCGGGCTCTTCTGAAGGAAGATGGAAGAAGTAGCTCGGCGAGTATTTTGCTTGGATTCGTTTGAAAGCTTTCGGTTGTTTGGAAAAAGTGAAGCAATCCGAAAGATCGTCGGCACGCTGATCGGTCGTTCCTAGCGAAGGCAGGCCAAAGGTCTCTTCGGTGAATTTCAAGATGCTGCCGAACTCGTGTTGGACGTGTGATACGTAGCCGCTTTTCGCGTACGGCGAGACCACGATCAATGGTACGCGAAAGCTCAACTCAAAAGAGTTGTAAAGTGTAGGGGTAACGTGGTCGTAAAAGCCGCCCCAGTCGTCCCACGTGATAAAGATTGCCGTGTTCGACCAATATTGGCTGTTGCCGATTGCATTGACGACCGAGGCGACCCAGGACGGCCCGGATCCGTTGTTATTCTTGGGGTGGTCTGAAGCCAACTTGGTAGGCGTAACCCAAACGACATCCGCCAGCTGACCGTTGGCGATATCAGTAAGAACCTGCGACGGAGGCGTCACGACATTGGCGGCCATCTCCGACTTGTTCGACCAAATCGATTGGATGGCGTCAACAGCGTTGAACAACCCCGCGCCGGGAGTCGCTTGATAGTACTTCCACGATACCCCGGCTGCATCCAGCTCGTTCATGAGCGACTGGCGCTGAAAGCACGGGAAAGTGCGGAGCGACTGCGGCTGGTTGCCCTGCCGGTTGATCACCGCGACGAGCGAGCCGGTCGGCGAGTCGCAGCCGCCCACTAGTTTGCCGCTCGGATCCAAAGGGTTGCCCGAGGCCTTGTTCGGAGAGCCGTCGCTAACTGTAGACGTTCCGCTGACGAGGTACTGGTGCGACGGAAAACTCGGCCCTTGATCCGTCTCGAACATGTTGTCGGCGAACGTGTACGTTTCGGCTAGCGTATAGTACGGCTGGACGTCGCTCTGCGGCACAAAAGCGTAGGCTGCATCCTTCGGACATGTTCCTTTGCACAACTCTTGCTCGAAGCCGTTCATCTGACCGTTGTTGTATTCGGTCAACCAGTATTGGTGAAGGTGGCTTAAATCGTACGGAGCCGTGAGCGACTCGCTTTTCAACCTTATGTGACTATTCCCATGCAAGCTTTTCCCGAAAGATTGAACGTTGACGTTAGGAAGGAACTGAAAGAGATCGTCTACGGTTCGATTCTCTTGAACGATGATCACGACGTGTTGGATCGGCGACTGTGCCGCTCGGAGTTTGTGCGATTGGCTTCCCAAGTGAACCGAGCGCACGGCTTGACCAACCTGCGAGCCAGGAACCGTTCCAGGCGAAGACGATTGCGAACAAGCCGAAGCTCCAAAAATCAAAACTAGAGTATAGAAACGGACACACCTCATCCCATCATTATAGGAAGCTCTCGCAGACGCGAACACCTACACTTGTTCTACTCTTCTACGCGCAGAACCGGCGAGGCCGCTGTGCGATTGGACCCAAGTGGCGCTGCAATGATTCGGGCCATGCTCTGATTCTCGCCAGCCGCGACCAAATGTGACCAGCAAAATGCGCTACGATCGCACGACTGTTCCCTGCCGATGATTGCGTCAGCCAGCGACGAACCGCGCAAACGGATGCGCCGTAGGCCTGGACGCGCGCCCCCTTTGGCGGCGGCGGCCACGCTGTTGCCATCGTACCCCAGCGATACTGCGCGTGGTCTTGTGCGCTCGGGGCGTGGGCCGGTTGTGCCCAACGTGCGTGACCGGGCAAACGCGCGAAGCCACCCCGGTGGTCCGCCCGTCCCCCTTCGCGTGCCGTTGTAAGACCGCAGGCTTTACGCCAGAAGCGATCGGGGTCCCGCGGTGCAATTGCGGTGCAGTCGGTGAAAACCGAAGCCATCCGCTAGAGTCTCAACGTGACCGAGGCTCCTCGTCGATTCGCTGGTAACGTCCGTATGCGAAGCACAAAAACCGCTATTTTTGGCTTTTGGAGTTCCCTGCTCTATCCAGTTTGAGCTACGGGCGCGCACGTTCTTTGCCACGTTTTACAAGGCTTTGCGATATATCAGCGATCCAGGCGCAGTTCGGTTTGCCCCCATCTTGCCCACATAACCAAACCGCAGCCCTCATTTCTCAGTTGTCGCGCTACGGGCCTAGGCGGCGCGGATGGCGTTCCCGATCGATGCGACCGCTCGCTGCTGCGCCCCAGCGACAAGGTGCCCGTAGATACGCAACGTCGTTGACGGGTCGCTGCGCCAAGGAGCGCCGCGACGGTCCGGACGTCGCTTCCGTCCATGATGGATTGCTCTACGGGCAAGAGCGCCTTCGATACCCGTTGGCGCTACAAGAAGCGGCCTGTATCTGCACGCTTTTTTTGATGCGCGCGTTGAGACCGTTGCCACCCGGTTGTCGTGCCACGGAAAAAGGGTTGCCGCGAGGCTCTCGAGTCGCGCGCCGAGACGATCGACGGCCTCACGTTGCGCTTCCCGCATGGCATTTCTTGTCTTGCGTAATATCCCCAGCTCTGCCCGACGCGTGCCGAATTACGCAGGACCGCCACGTTGCGTTAAGGCAGCAACCTAATATGTTTGCGCCTTCAGGGGGAGAATCGCCTGTGAAGCCTGTCGCCAGACGCATGTTCGCGTGTTTGATAGCCGCGGTGGCCTTAGCCGGATGCGGTGCCTCGGGACCTTCCTTCGGTCCGAACACCACGCCGGCATCACGCCCGGCGGCGCGGATAAAAAACAAGGCGCTATTGTATGTCGCCACGGACTACGGAACCACCATCATCAATATCTTCACGTATCCGGAGGGAAAGTTCGTCGGAAGCCTTACGAGCGATCTGTCTTTTGCAAGGGTGTGTTCGGACCCGAAAACCGGCCATGTCTTCGTTTCCCAGAATTACGGATTAGATGAATACCAGCGCGGAGAAACGACGAAGATTACCACGCTGGCGGCACCCGAAGGGTACACCCAGCTGCTGGGCTGTTCGATCGATCCGCTTTCCGGCGACGTCGCTGCAGTGGCATACGAAAGCAAAGGCGGCCTTTTGATCTACCCGCACGGCACTGGCACGCCGCTGGTCTACTCCGATCCCAGCATACACGCATACTATTACTGCAGCTACGACGATAGCGGCAACATCTTCGTTCTCGGTTACGGCGTTGGGACAGAATACATTACATCTGTTTTTTCGGAACTGCCTAAGGGAGGCAAGGCGTTTCGCGACATCACGATGCCGTTCGTCGGCTATCCGCAAAAGCTACAGTGGGACGGCAAGCATATGGCACTCAACGAGGGCGGGACGATCTATCAAATGCAGGTGTCCGGCTCGACAGGAACGATTGTCGGCACGACGCGTTTGCTCGGAGATACCGAGCCCGCCGGTGGGACGGTGTGGATCGCCGGCGACAAAGTACTCGGGCCGCACGGCGGTGCCGATGCGCGCCGCGTCGGGACCTGGAACTACCCGGCCGGCGGCGATCCAATTAAAGTCACGCGGCGCGTAGGGGGCAAAAACACGATCATCAGCGACATCAACCTGAGTGAACCGACGCAAAAGTGAGTCGCAAAGGTGTCGATACATAAGATACGGTGTTCCGCGTCAAGGGTTTGCATAGTTCGGATCAAAGAACCGACCCGACTTTAACACACCGTAGGCAACGGTCAAGAGCTTACGCATAACGGCGGTGATGATCGTCATGTTGGACTTGCGACGCTCGCGCAGGCGCTCGGCGAAACGTCGAAGCGGTGGATTGTACCGCATCGCAGAGATCGCGGGAAAGTAGAGCGCGGTGCGGAGACTTCCGTTGCCGGTCTTGGCGATGTGGCTCGGCCGGCGGATCGATCCGGATTCGTAATGGCGCGGTGAGAGGCCAGCGTACGCGGCGACCGCCTTGACGTCGCGGAACTCGGCGATGTTGGGCATCTCACCCAAGATGCGAGCGGCCGTCGTCTCCCCGATCCCGGGAATCGACGTGAGCAGGTCGCGCTGCCGACGCAGCGGCGGATACTGGTCGAAAAGTTGTTCGATCTCACGATCAACTCTCGCGATTTCGCCATCCAGGTGAGCTAGTGTCGCTTCGATCGAGGCCTTAACTACCGAGGCGATCATAGGTGCCTGAAGCCGATTCTGCTCCTCGGTCCGCATCTGGACCAAGCTCTGATATCGACGAATTAACCCCTGTAGTACGCGGATTTCTAGGGCAGGCGGTGTCCACGGCTCTGGCGCGTGCATGCGACAAAAGCGCGCAATGAGCGCCGCGTCGATGAGGTCGGTCTTAGTCCGCAGCATCTCGCTCCGAGCAAATGACCTGATGCGAGCAGGGTTGACAAGGCTGACGACATGACCGGCCTCGTGCAAGACAAGTGCAAGGTCTTCGCTCCAACCGCCAGTGGCCTCGAGACACGCGTGGACCTTCGTGACTTTGCGATTACGCAACCAGCTCTGCAGCTGCTTGAAACCGGCTGTCGAATTGGCGACGCTCTTCGATGTTGACCGATCATGCTGCAGCAGAACCGCATGCATCTCTCGTTTTCCGACATCGATGCCTAATATCTCCACGCTTACCTCACGCCCCGGCCATCCTACGCGATCACCCTGATGCATACAGGCTTCGCGACGGTGCGCGGCCTAAGATACGGTCCGATCTCTTAGGATAGCAGTCATCGGGTCGGCCATCGATCTTATGTACGAGCTCGAAGCCCAGGGCCCTCAAAAGATGTACCGACCCGCCCTTTCGGGTTAAAGGGCCGTTCAACGCGGCCCA
>JBAUMX010000113.1:0-3435 GCA_049578945.1 Candidatus Cybelea sp.
CGAGCCCGTTTCCTTTCCTTAACCACTTTGCGACAGCTCGTTACTTCGTGCTGATCGCTATTCCGCCGGGGACTGCGTACGGGCTCGAGAACGTCGCGAAGTTCGTCGGGGTTCCCCCCGCCGGATAGCCCCAGCGCCCGATCGCCGCTGAGCTCGACGTGCACGACGCGTCGCTGCCGATGACGAAGTTCAGATTGTTCGCGGCAATCACGCCCTGGGCCATGCCGCAGACTCCGTTTCCGTTGTAGTTATCGTATGTCGTCGCGGTTCCAAGCACGCCGCTCGCCGAGACCGGATAGCTGCACGATGCTGCGGTGGCGTTGCAGGTCTGATCGAAGAGAACCCAGTTGCCGCGCCTGCCGTCCCATTGCACCGCGCCCGGGAAGTAGATCGTGCCACCGGTCAGGTCGATCGTGTTGCAGCTCGACGTGTTGCATGCCGAAGCCATGTAGTCGCCGTAAATGGTGCGGCCGCTCGTCCAGAGCTCGCTGTTCGGCCCGTATCCCACGAAGTAATAGAAGTACTGCGCCGAATTGCTGAGGACTTGCGGCGTGTGCGAACCGGCCGAGAAGATGAGAACTTGACCGCTGCCAGTGATTCCGAAGATATCCGATACCGCGAGGTTGCCGGTCGCCGGATCGACGGCGCATCCGACCGGATAGCCGTACGCATCGTCCCACGTGTTCACGATCGAGCCCGCGCGCGTGATCTCGACAACGTCAAAGGCTTCCGTGTTCGCGACGTAGACGTTGCCCTTATTATCCGAGCACATGCCCTGCGGCTGGCTGAAGCCGGTCAGCGTTCCTTTTAACTTAAAGTTCGGCAGCGAGAAGATCGAGATGTCTCCGGCGCCCAAGTCGGTCACAAAGGCCAGTCGAGTTGCGCGCTTGACGTCGGGTGAGATCCAGGATTTGCGAGGATCGGGATGCGCCTGTCCCGGCTGCCTCACCGTGATGAACGCATCGAGCGCGTCATGCCGCAGTGGACTCGCGCCGCTGCGCGCAACATTGGTCGTGGATACTGCCGAGAGCGCCGGCGACTGCGTTCCGCCGCTGCACGCAGTAAGCAATGCGGCGCCTATTGCGCCGAGAGCGTAAGCGGCCGATTTGAAGGTGCTCATTTGCTCCTTTTCTCGTTATGAAAAAATGATACGGGCCCGCCGAAGCGAGCCCGTTTCTTTCTTGACCGTGTGCGGTTTTCCGCTTACTTCGAGCTGACCGCCGCTCCGTCGGGGAGTGCGTAGGCGCTCGCGTAGGACGCGAAGTTGGTCGGGCTGCCACCGCCCGTGTAGCCCCAGCGATCCGACGAGCTTGAGGTGAATCCGCAATACTCGTAATCGCTGCCGACTACGAACTTGAGTTTGTTGCCGGCGATTGCGCCTTGAACCAGGTCGCAGACGTCGCCGCCAGACGGGTTGGAATAGGTCGTCGGGCTTCCGAGGACGCCGCTAGCCGAGACCGGATAGCTGCACGCCGCCGTGGTATCGCCGCAGAGCTGATCGAACAGAACCCACTCTCCGCGAACGCCATCCCACTGCACTGCGCCCGGGAAGTAGATCGTTCCGCCGCTCAGCGGGATCGTGCTGCAGCTCGACGCGCCGCACCCAGAAACCATGTAGGTTCCGTAAGAGTCGCGGCCGCTAACCCAGAGGTCGCTGTTCGGGCCGTATCCACCGAAGAAGTAGAAATACTGCGCCGGGTTGCTGAGGACCGTTGGGGTCGCCGACGGGCTGCTGTAAACGAGAATTTGCCCCGCGCCGGAGTCTCCGAAGATGTCGAAAACCGCGAGGTTGCCGGTCGCCGGATCCCAGGCGCATCCTACTGGGAAGCCTATTGCGTCGGGGTAGGTCGCGAGGATCGATCCCGAGCGCGAGATCTCGAGAACTTCCGCCGCTTCCGTGTTCGCGACATAGACATTGCCCTTGTTGTCCGAGCACATGCCCTGCGGCTCGCTGAAGCCGGTCAGCGTTCCCTTAAGTACCATCTTCGGCAGCGAGTACATGTAGACGTCTTCGGTGCCTGAGTCTGAGACGAAGAGGATACGCGGGGCCCGTTTGGCGTCGGGCGAGACCCACGACTTGTGGTGATCCGGGTGCACCTGCCCCGGCTGCCTTGGCGTGTTGAACGCGTCGCGCGCGCCATGCGTGTGAAGCGGGCTAACGCCCTGATGTGCCGCGTTGGTCATCGAAGTCGGCGAGAGGGCCGACGACTGTGTGCCGCCACTGCAGCCGGCGACTAATGCGGCGGCCGCTACTACGCTGACGGCGTAGGCGGCCAACCTCGTTGTTGTCATCCGAAACGCTCCTTTATCTTTTACGAAAAGTGCCTCTTACAAGGCCTACCACGGGAAGCCGGGGGTATTACCCCCCGGGGGCGTGATAAGTGCGACTCTCCGTTCGGCATCCCCTGCGAAAAAAATTGATTTTCTTCGGTCGTCAGAGTTCGGGGCGGGCGTCTGCGCAGCACCGAGTTGCGCGACAAGAATTGCCGCAGATGCTGCGAGGGGAGCGCAGAGCTACTTGTTGCTGATGGCCGCGCCGATCGGCTCTGAGAGCGCGGTGCCGTTGAAGTTGGTCGGCACGCCGCCGGCCGGGAACGCCCAGCGAGCCACGCCGCTGGGATCCGAGCTTTCGGAGATGAATCCGCCCGCGAAGAACCGGCCTTGCGGGCCAATCGTCGTTTGGTCCACGTCACCCGATTGCCCGGACGGGTCAAGCAGCATCGTAACACCCGTGATCGTTGCTACTCCATCCGAAACGGTGGCCGAATAAAGGCACGATTCCGACGCGCCGTTGCATTCCTGGTCGCCGATGACCAGACTGCTGGTCGCGCTGTCCCAGTTGACGCCGCCCGGGAAGAACAGCGTGCCGCCGCTGATGCTGACCGGCGACAGCGTGCTGCTGCCGGACGCAAGCTCCATGAGCGCGAATCCTGCGGAGCCCTCTCCGTCAACGTAGAGGTTGCCGGCGTTATCGTAGGCCGGGAAGAAGTACTCAAAGACGCTCGGATCGGCGAACGCTTGCGGCGTGCCCGTGGAATTCGCGTAGACCACGACATTGCCGTCACCGCTCGGGTTGCCGATGATGTTCGTGACCGCCAGATCGTTGTTCAATCTGTTCACTGCACAGCCGACCGGGAAACCGGTAGGGTCATCCAAGGTCTTGAGCAGCGAACCAGAGCGTGATAGCTGCAACAGCTGGTTGGTTCCCGTGTTGGCTACCCAGATGTTTCCAGACGCATCGGTGCACATGCCCTGCGGCTCGGAGAAGCCGGTAAGCTGCCCTTTGAGGGCCAGCCCGGGCAGCGTGAAAATGTTGATGTCGTCGGTTCCATCATCGCTGACGAAAAGCAAGCGCGGCGCGCGGCGCGCTTCCGGCGATATCCATGACTTGCGATGGTCTTTGTGGACGGCCTTGGACACCCGCGCCGTGAGCGT
>JBAUMX010000114.1:0-19372 GCA_049578945.1 Candidatus Cybelea sp.
GTCGCGGCGCGCACGGAGCTCGCCGGCGTCGTGACGCAGCCCGATCGCCCTGCCGGCCGCGGACAGCGGCTCATGCCAAGTCCGGTTAAGAGCGCCGCGCTCGAGCTGGACACCCCAGTCCATGAGCCGGTGCGGCTGCGCACCTTTGCCGACGAAATCCGCAACGAGAAGTTCGATCTTTTTGTGGTCGCGTCGTACGGACGAATTCTTCCTGCGGCGTTGCTCGATCTTCCTCGTCTCGGCGCGCTCAACGTACATCCGTCGCTCTTGCCGAAGTATCGCGGCGCGACGCCGATTCAAACCGCGATCGCAAACGGTGAACGCGAGACGGGTGTAAGCATCATGCTGATGGATTGCGGACTCGACACCGGCGATCTCGTGCTCGCCAAGCGGGTGCCGATCGCGCCGCAGGAGAGCTACGGCGAGCTGCACGAGCGGCTCGCGGCAATCGGCGCCGACCTGCTGGGAGAGGTGCTCGAACTGGCGGCTAAGGCTCCGCTGGCAAGCACGCCGCAGGCCGGTGAGGCCAGCGTAACGCGCCCGATCGTCAAAGAGGATCTCGCGATCGACTGGAGCTGGCCGCCGGAGCGAATCGTCGACACGGTGCGCGCCTTTTCGCCAAAGCCCGCGGCGCGCGCTGTGCTCGACGGCGAGATCGTCAAGATTCTGCGCGCGCACGTCGCACCCGACGGAACGCTGGCAATCGACGAACTGATCGCGCCGAACCGCGGAAGGATGACCGCCGCCGATTACTTCCGAAGCCGCTCCTGACGGTGTCATCCAGGTGCCCTTCGACTTCGCTCAGGACAGGCGTCGAACGATGAACGCGCGCGCGCTGGCGCTCGAAGTCGTGCGCGACGTCTTTCCGCCGCCGGGATCGCGCTCCATCGAACGGACCGCGCAAGCCTCCTTCGATTACCGCGTTCGGCGAGCGCAGCTCGACGATCGCGACCGCGCATTTGCAGCCGAGCTCGCCTACGGCTCGATCAAGATGCGCCGCGCTCTAGACTGGCATCTCGAGCCTTTCATCGGCGAGGGACGCCGAAAGATCCCGGACGTAATTAACGAGATCTTGCGGCTCGCGACGTACGAGATCGTCTACACACGTGCCGACGTGCATGCGACCGTCTTCGAGTTCGTCAATCTCGCCAAGCGGCACGCTCATCGGGGCTTGGCGAATCTGGTCAACGCGGTGCTTCGCTCGTTGCTGCGGGCAACGCCATCCGAGCCGCGACGCGAGTCGTTTGAGAGCGAAGATGAGTACTTGGGAACGCGCTACTCGCTGCCGACCTGGCTCGTTCGTCAGTGGCGCGAGATCTTCGGCGACGCGCTCGAATCGATCTGTGCCGCCGTAAACGAACCTGCGCGGGCTGCAATCGTCGTCAACTCGCTCAAGGGCTCGCCGGGTGAGGTCGCAGATCGTCTTCGGACCGACGGCGTCGAAACGGAGCGCTCGGCGTACGTGGCAGAGTCGCTCTTGCTCGCGCGCGGTTTGGCAGGGGGCACAAGCGGCGACGGTCTTTGGTGGGCGCAGTCGGAGAGCTCGGCGATGCCGGTCGATGTGCTGGGACCGCAACCGGGCGAGTCGATCCTCGACGTCTGCAGCGGACGCGGCAACAAGGCGCTGCAAATCGGCGCGCGTCTCGACGCTCAAGGGTCGCTTTGCTGCATCGAGCGCGACGAACGAAGAGTCGCGATTTTACGCAAGCGTTTTGAGGAGGCCGGCGTCGCCGCTGCCGTCGTCACCGGCGACGCGAGCGCCGAGATTCTGCCGCCCGATCAGCGCTTCGAGCGTGTGCTGCTCGATGCGCCATGTTCGGGGACCGGCGTGGTCGGGCGCCATCCCGAGGCTCGCTGGAAGAAGCAGGGCACCGACGGCGAACGCCTCGCGCTGACCCAGCGAGCTTTGCTCGAGCAGAGCAGCCGTTACGTTCATCCGGGAGGAGCGCTCGTCTACGCGGTCTGTTCGACGGATCCACGCGAAACGACTGAAGTGATCGATTGGTTCTTAGCGCGGCAGAACTTCGAGCGCGGGCTGATCCCCGCCGCGTACGCCGGGTTTTTGACGCAAGACGGCGACGTAATCGTACCACCGGGTATCGCCGGGCGCGACGGTTTCTACATCGCTCGAGTCGAGCCGCGGGCATGAGCTTCTTCGCAAAGATCGAGCAGTTCTGCGCCGGTTTGATCGAGCGCGCTTTTGCCAAGACGTTTCCCAGCGACCTCGAGCCCGCGCAGATCGCGCGAAAGCTCGTCTCCACGATGGAAGCGCGGACGCGCGACGACGACGGCGAGTTGCGTGCGCCCGGTTCGTATGCGGTCTACGTGAGCGACGTCGATTTCGAGCGGCTCGCCAAGCATCAAAAGTACCTCGAGCGCGCGTGGGCCCACCTCGTGCGCGACCTTGCGGCGAAGGTTGGAGTGCGCCTCGAGGGTGGCAAGGCCCGCGTCGCAATGGCCCCGCGCGCCGGTGTACCGCCCGGCGCCATTGAGATTGAGGCCGGCACCGCGGCGCTCGCTTCGGAGAGCTTTCGTCTGCGCACGGTCGAGGGGGTTCCGCCCGGCGAAATCTACTCCATCGAGGGTACGGCCCGGATCGGACGCAGCGACGACGGCGAGGTCGTGCTGCTGGATCCGAGCGTTTCGCGCGCGCACGCCGTTGTCGAAGTCCGCGCCGGCGAGGCAATCGTCCGCGATCTCGGTTCGACTAACGGAACCTTTTTGAACGGCAGACGGATCGAAACGGGAGCCTTGCGAGATGGCGACGAGCTGCGTTTCGGAAACACGCGCATGCTTTTTGAGGCAACATGATCGAGCTGCTGGGCGCGAGCGCCGATTTCGAGCGGCAGATGAGGCTGGGTTCGCTCGAAATCATGGCTGCGCTCGCGCTCGTCGCGCTGCTCGCGGCGAGGCCGCGCATCCGTGCTGCTGCAGACGTCGGGGCGCTCACCCCGATGCACGTCGACTTGGAGATTCTCGACCGCGGCGCGCGCCGGAACGTACACGTGCAGCCTCCGTTCGTACTGGGACGGACTCGTGACGCCGACATCTTTCTGCGCGACCCCGAAGTGAGCCGGCGTCACGCGCGCTTCGAGGCGAACAACGGGGTCGTCTACGTCGAAGACCTGCAAAGCAGCAACGGTACCTTTCTCAATGGGAGCCGCGTCAAGGAAGCGATCGAAGTCCGTGAGGGTGACGAAATCGACGTCGGAACGACGCGACTCGTCGTAACCTCGGTGCGTCCGGACTGATCGTGGTAGTGCTCCGGCGGCTTGGGCCGATGCTCGGAGCGATCGCGGTGGCGGCGCTGATCCTCCACTTCGCGCCGTCGCATGCGATCGGACCGCCGTGGATGCTCGCGCTGCTCGCCGCGCTGGCAATGGTTTGGGTGCTCTGGCAGCCGGCCGCGATGGTGCGCGATGATGCGTTGCCGGCGCTGGCGGTCGTGCTTTCGGCGCTCGGACTGGCGATGGTTGCGCGTCTTTCACCCGCGCTCGCGCAACGTCAGCAGCTCTGGATTTTGGTCTCGCTTCTGCTCGCGATCGCATGCGCGCCCCTGTTTACGCACTTCCGGCGCTTTGCCGCATATAAGTACCTCTGGGTCGTTGCCTCGCTCGTACTCTTCGCGCTTCTGTTGCTCTTCGGTCAAGAAGTCAACGGCGCGCGCCTCTGGATTCGGCTCGGGCCGATCCAATACGAGCCGATCGAGCTGATCAAGCTCTTCATCGTGCTTTTCCTGGCGGCATACTTGGCCGAGACGGCCGACGTCATTGCGAATGCGCGCTGGTGGACGCCGCGCGCCAACCTCAAGTATCTCGGGCCGCTCTTTATTGGTTGGGGTGCGTCGATGGCGATTCTGGTCGTCCAGCGCGATCTCGGCATGGCGACGCTCCTGCTTGCGACCTTCGCTGCGCTGCTCTTCGTGGCGACGCGTCGCGTCGACATCGTGCTCTTCGGCGCGCTGCTCTTCGCGCTCGGCGCATTCTGGGCAGTCCATCACTACCCGTACGTGCAGACACGCATCGCCGTTTGGCTCAATCCGTTCTCCGATTCACTCGGCGCCGGGTACCAGTCGTCACAGGCTTATTACTCGCTCGCCGCCGGCGGCTTGGTCGGCAGCGGATACCGGCTCGGTCATCCCGAATTCATTCCAGACGTTGCGACCGATTACGTCTACGCCGCCGTTGCCGAAGAGTTCGGGCTGATCGGCGCACTCATCGTTTTGGCAATCTTCGTCGACGTCGTGCGGCGCATCTTCGCGACCGGGCTTGCGCAGCCGGATCTTTACTCGAAGCTATTGGCTGCCGGTCTCGCGGCGACGCTGGGCTTTCAGGTTATCATTATCGTCGCGGGGGTCATCGGATTGCTACCGCTGACCGGCATCACGCTGCCGTTCATGTCGTACGGCGGCAGCTCGCTCGTTGCAAATTTCTTACTCGTCGCGCTCGTTTGGGCGATGAGCGCGCGACCGCGGAGGAGCGTATGAAAGCCACGATCCTGCTAGTCTTCGCTTTTGCAATCGTCGGGTGTGCCAAGGGCGCGAACGGCTCGACGGCAGCATCGGCCTCGGCCGCCGCGGCGAAGAACCCGGCTTCGGCAAGCGACGGTGGTGTCATCTACTTGACGAACTGTTCCAGCTGTCATCAGGTCAATGGCGAGGGCGTGCCGGGGGCGTTTCCACCGCTCTCCGGCAACGCCGTCGTTACCGGAAATCCGGCCGCGGTGATCACGATAGTCAAGAACGGACTCGAAGGGCGGGTCGACGTCAATGGACAGGCCTACAGCGGAATCATGCCGCACTGGAAAGGCCTGCTCTCCGACGATCAGATCGCCTCAGTCATCACGTACATTCGCACGTCGTGGAAGAACCGCGCCTCAGCCGTCAGCGTCTCCGACGTCCAAGCCGTAAAGTAAATCTCGCCCAGCCTCACCTTAGACCCACGGCGTCGCCCTTCGACTTCGCTCGCTCCGCTCAGGGCTACAGAGCGCCTTTCGTCCTTCGACTTCGCTCCACTTCGACTCGCTACGCTCGCTCAGCGTCGCTGCGCTCAGGATGACAGTCGCTGCGCTCAGGATGACAAGGGAGAGATAATCGCTGCGCTCAGGGCTACAGAGCGCCTGAGAGATAATCGCTCCGCTCAGGTGACGTGCCCTAAATGGTGGCGAGTTTGGCGGGTTCGGGGCGTTCGCCGAATTCGCGCTCGAAGAGCAACTCGATGAACTCGAGCATTGCGGGATCGTTGTGGCGCAGGCGGGCGCGGGTCGCGCGCGGCCACGGCGAAGCGGGGTCATTCGCTTCGACGTACGCGCGCACGGACTCGGCGAAATATTCATCGACACCAGTCGCCGCGTACGGGGTGACGAAGCTCGTCGCGTTGGCGAAGAGCGCCCGGACTTGCGGATCGATGCCGCTTCGGTAGACGCCTCCACCGAGTGCGCAGTCGAGCGCATGCCCGAATTCGTGCGCCACGGTCATCGGGCTGCGAGAACGCAGATAGAGCGCGCGTTCTTCGACGACGAAGAGGCCGGCCGGCGGAGCCGGCCACGCATCGACGTCAATTCCTAAGCGTGCGAGCGCGTGCGAAGCTTCGCGATAGAGCTCCCCCGGACGCAGCAGCATGACCCGAACGCGGCTGCGCAGAGCATAGACGAGGGCGCCGCGCCCAAAGCGCAGCAGCGTTTCGAGCACCGTCACCTCCGCGGGACGCCGCCGGTCGCATTCGAAGAGGCGGCGCGCAATAGCGAGGGCGTCCTTTTGCATCGCCGCCATCGTCACGCACCAGGCTTGCGTCGATGTGGCGAGGGCGTTTCAGAGTTTTTTCATGCCTCCTGCCTACTGTGAAGGAGCCACTAATTACTCAGTGACTTAGGAGGTATTTATGCCTAATTTACGCCCAGAAACGCGTGCAAGAATCGGTATTGCCGCGATCGCCGCGCTCCTCGCAGGGTGCGCCCACGGCGGCGGTATGATGCCGGGACAACCTTCAGGCGCCGGAACGACGTCCGATTTCGGCCGAAATCAACAGGCGAGCGCGTCCTCGATTCTCGCAACGCTCAAGAGACAGGTCGTCATCGGTTCGACGATCGACTCAAAACACGAGCAGCTCAATCCATACGGACTCACGGTCGCCCCGTCCACAAACGGCGCATTTACTGCCGGCGATCTCGTCGTCTGCAACTTCAATGACAAGACCAATCGCCAGGGCACGGGCTACACGATCGTCGCACTCCATCCACACCCAGGCGCGAAACCGCGACCGGTCTCCGATGCCAGAAGGCTGGAGGGATGCGACGCGCTGGCGCTCGCCCCGGACGATACCATATGGGCGGCGGCGTTCAAAGCGAACGACAACCCGGTGATTTCTGCTTCCGGCTCGGTCCTAACCAATATCAGGGGTAGGCCGTTCTACCATCCGTTCGGGCAGATCTTCGCGCAGCCGACATCGGGTGCGCCCGCTTTCTACGAAAGCAACGCGAAAACCGGAACCGTCGTGCGCATCAATCTCGGCTCGCCGTTTACGTTTGACGTAATCGCAAGAGGATTTGCGGTCAATCACGGTCGGCCGGGAAGCATCCTCGGACCTTCCGGCCTTGCCTACAATCCTAGCGGCGACATCCTTTACGTCGTCGACGGTACGAACAACACCGTCGTCTCCCTTTCGAACGTATCGACGATTCCAAACAACGGCGTCATGGTCTCAAAGAATGGCAGAAGCTTTTCCGGCAAAGCTGCATCCGACGCACAACTAGTTTACGCCGGCAGACCGTTGAACGCTCCAATCAGTTCGGCGCTTCTGTTCAACGGCAATCTCGTCGTTGGAAACACAGGCAATCCCAACGGTCAAAACATCATGGTCGAGCTTTCGCCGAGCGGCGGGGTGTTAGACGTTCGCAACGTCGATAGAGGCGCCTCGGGCGCGCTCTTCGGTATGGTGGCAACCGGTACGAGCGCAGCGGATACGAAGCTCTACTTCAACGACGACAACGACAACGATCTACAAGTATTGGAACCATGAAATTACCGCATCTCTTTGCAGCAGCGGCCTTCCTAGCTGGGTGCAGCGGCGGTGCCTCGGCGCCGCCGCTCGCGGCGTCACGTAGCCTTACGGTTTCTCCGAGGCAAGGGTCGCCTCAAACGGTCGGGCTCGGCAAGCTACTGACGAGCAAGGTCGGCAGCCAGATATTCGGCTTCGATATCAATCAGAGTGGA
The DNA here is from genome assembly GCA_049578945.1 of Candidatus Cybelea sp. Taxonomy (GTDB): domain Bacteria; phylum Vulcanimicrobiota; class Vulcanimicrobiia; order Vulcanimicrobiales; family Vulcanimicrobiaceae; genus Cybelea. The sequence goes on from JBAUMX010000114.1 coordinate 7,211, forward strand.
AACGATGGTTTGCTCGCCACGGCGACCGACGTTGAAACCTTCGACCAAGATACCGGCAAGATCGTCAAGTCGTTCCCGAAACGTCTACCGTACGGAACGTCGTATAGTGCTATTAATATTTCGACGGGCGACGTGGGGCTTATCACGCGCTATGTGGAGCCCAAGGGCTCGATCTTTGCCGAGCGCTTCTATAACCGAATGAGTCCCGTGACGGCGAATAAGTTTACCGGCAAATGGACGCCGCCGGTCAAGGACATCCAAGTAGAGGCTGCCGGCCCAAACCAAACGGCGAAGACGACTGCGATCTTCTCGATCGAGTTAAAAAACAACGATATTCCGGACCTTTTCGGGTCGAATATTGCGGAAGACAAGTTCGGAAAGGTCTTTCACCTCGATCCGAGCAGCTTTTCGCTCGGCGATCAGCCGCAAGTCGCGCAGGATACCGCGACGAATCAAGCGGTGATGGCGACCTCGCCCGACGGCGGCAGGGTCGGAGGCGAGGCGCCGATCAACGTACTGATAAACTTGCGAACCGGAAAGCAGACGCAGTTCACGGGTCTCAACAATGGTCCGTTCGGCGCGGGTTTTGTCAATGGTCTGGCCGTCGACTCGAAGACCGGTATCGCGGCCACGACGACGGAACTCAATGCACAAGTCGAGTTCTACAATCTTGCGAAGCAGACCGGAACGGCCGTTCAGCTTCCCTGCAGCGGCTCGTCGTCGCAAGGAAACAGCGGCGCCGGTATCGCGAACGATCCGGTGAACGGACTTTTCTTGGTAACCGATCCATTCTATTGCAACGGCAGCCAGGGCAGCGCGATCGTCGTTTACGACGAAAAGGGGAACTTCGTGGAAGCGATCACCGGATTCAAGTTCGCAATCGCGGAGCCGGCGCCGGTTATCAACCCGAGCAAACGGATGGGCTGGACCTTCGGCCCGCAGTTCAGTCAGCTACAACAGTTCTTCTACTGAGATCGCGTTAGAAGCGTAAAGCCCGGGCGATTGTTGCGCGCAGGCGGCACGACTCTAATCGTGATTGCGTCGCGCCGCTTACCGTCGGTCGCGACGATCTCCCAGGTACCGAGGCGCAACGGCCAAAACGCGTTTGTACTCGCGTCGACCGAGACCGGCGCGCCGCCGACGCTCCAGTGCAGCGTTGCGCCGGCGCTGGTGGCTCGCAGCGCGAGCTGCTGCTCGCGCTCGGCCAAACCGCTCGCGGCGTTGAGCACGAAAACGTCGCCGTCATGCGGGGCGACGATCCGAAATCCGGCCGGAAGATCGGCGCGCCTCGTCGCGGCGAGGTCGCGCGGCAGAACCCACTCTTGAACGATCCCCGGACAGCGCGCGCTTGGTGCGTGGCCGGTCGTGGCGCAGATCGCGGTCCGAATAAATCCGCGCGGCGACGGGAAGGGCGGTGGATCGTCCCTGCGTTCGTACAGGTGCAGCATGATCCGGTTCCAGAGCGGGCCCGCGCCCGTAACGCCGGAGACCCCGCGCATCGTGCTGCCGTCGAAATTCCCGACCCACGCGCCGACCGTGTAATCGCGCGTGAAACCGACGGTCCACGTGTCGCGGAAGTCCGAAGACGTTCCCGTCTTGACCGCGGCCGGAAAGGGCATCTGGAGCACCGAGCCGATGCCGAACGATTTCGCGCGCGCGTGCGGGTCGGCGAGCATGTCGGCGACCAGCTGCCATGGCGCGGTTTGACCGACCGCTTGGCGCGGCGGCCCATCTCTTGCGACGAGCGTCAGGCGAACGAACTCGCCCCCGCGCGCGAGCGTCGCATAAGCTTGCACCAGCTCCCAGAGACTGACCTCGCCACTGCCGAGCGTCAAACCGAGACCGTAATAGGATGCCGGCTTGTCGAGATGCGCGAATCCGAGCGCATGCAGCCGATCGAGCAGCGTTCCGACGCCGAGCGCGGAGAGCACTTGGACCGCTGGTGCGTTGAGCGAGTTCGCCAACGCGTAGCGTACGCGAACCGGTCCGCTGAAGCGACCGCTGTAGTCAGCGGGCTGATAGAGTTTGCCTCCCGGTATCGAATATGCAGCCGGCGCGTCGGAGAGGATCGACGTTGAAGCAATCGTGCCGCGCTCGAGCGCCAGCTCATAGGTAAACGGTTTGAGCGAAGAGCCTGGCTGGCGCAACGCCTGCACGCCGTCATTCCGGCCGAGCACCTCGTCGGAGAAATAATCGGGCGAACCAACGTAGGCGAGAACGTCGCCGGAACGGTTGTCGACCACGAGTGCCGCGCCGTCGGTGACGTGATAATCTTGCAGCGCGCCAATGATGTCTTGCGTCTGGGCCTGTACGAAACGCTGTAAGCTTTCGTCGATGGTCGTGCGCACTCGCCCCGAGCCTTCACGCTGACCGGCGAGGAAGAAGAGCGCGTGCGCGGCGTTGGCGATTCCGCTCTCATGGCGGCGCACGTGAAGGCTTTCGGCGGCGGCAATCCGGGCGCTCGGCGCTGTGATCTCGCCCAACTCGGCCATGCGTTCCAGGATAAAACGCTGACGCTCGCGCAATGCTGCCCAGTCGCCGTCCGGCGCGATGTGCGCCGGGTCGTTGGGAATTGCGGCCAGCAGCGACGCTTGCGCAAGATCGAGGTCGCTCGCGGGCTCGCCGAAATACGTTCGCGCCGCGGCCTCGATGCCATAGACGTTTCCGCCCATCGGAACGCGATTGACGTAAGCCTCGAGTATCGCGGGCTTGCTGGAGAGTATCGCGATCCGTTCGGCTAGCCAAATCTGCGAGACCTTGGCCCGAAGCTGCGCCGATATACCGCTGGTGTCAGCCTGAGCCTCTCGACTCAGCAATCTCGCCAGCTGCATCTCAATCGTCGAGCCGCCGCTTTTTGCCTCGCCGTAGATCGCAAGATCGCGCGCTGCTCGGCCCAGGGCGAAAACGTCGACCGCGCCGTGATGCCAGAAGCGCGCGTCCTCAGCCGCGACGATCGCCTGGAGGAAGTCGGGCGAAACCGCATCGAGCGACACGTCGATCGCGTGCGACGAGTTGGCGCCGAGAACGGTCCCCAGCACGCCGCCGTTGCGATCGGTGTACGTCACCGAGCCCCGTGACGGAGTCAGTTTGGCGGCGTCAACGCCACCGAAGCAGAGCGCAACCATCGCCGTCAGCACGAAGCCGGGAATCGCGAACGCGAAGGGTTTCATCGACCGCCGGTTTTGTTCGCTCGCGCGCCGCACTGCGCCTGGCGGAACCTAGGAGTACGCGGGGTCGCGGCTAAGGGAATGCTGCATGTTCTATGCGCTCGACACGTTGGCTCCGCAGGATCTCTTTGCCGGATACCGCGCGCGGATCTTTCACGGAAGCGAAATCACCTTTGCCGTCGTGGAGATCGAGCCGAACGCGCCGCTGCCGTCGCATAGCCACCACAATGAGCAAGTCGGACTCCTCGTGCGCGGTGAGCTAACGTTTAACGTTAACGGCGAGACGCGTACCATGCGGGGGGGCGAAGGCTGGGTGATTCCGGCAAATGCCGCGCACACCGCGACCGCGGGTCCGAGCGGCGCGGTCGTGATCGAAACCTGGTCGCCGCCACGTAACGATTTCCGCGAACTCGCACCGCTTGAGCCGCGCAAGCCCACCTGGCCTGACGATGCTTAAGCGATCAATTTGGCCGTTATTGGCCGTTCTCTGGTTTAGCGCATGCGCGAACCCGGCGGCAAACGCACCGAAACTCGCCGCAGTTCAGGCGCTTCCGAAGCCGTCGTTGCCGCCCTGGATTGCGTCGATTTCGCCCACCGGCACGGCCGATACGCTCGCGCAGGTGCGCGTCATATTTGGTAAGCCGGTAACGGCGGTGGAAGCGCTTTCCGGTGACGGTCCGCGCGACGTGCTCAGCCACGTCAGCATCGCGCCGGCTCTGCGGGGGCACTTCACCGTCCTGACCCCGCGGATGATCGGCTTTGTTCCCGATCAGGCGCTGCCGATCGGAACGCGCGTCCGCGTTACGCTGCGCGCCGGTCTCCACGATCTTTCCGGCGACAAACTCGATCAGGATCTGGCGTGGACCTTCGAAACGGCGCCGGTGGGCTTTACCAACATGCCGCAGCTTACGGCTCCGGACAACGAAGCAACGCCCGGTCCGGTGGACGTCCGTCCAAAGCTCCAAGTGACGGCCAACGCCGCGGTCGATCCCAACTCGCTGGCGGATCGTACGCGGCTGATCGGTCCCGGCGGAGAGCGCGTCGGCGTTACGGCGGCGCTCGAGACGCAGCCGACGCCCGTCCCGGGGACGAATGCGCAAGAACTCTTCGACCCTTCGCTCAGTGCGTGGGTCTACGATCTACGGCCGACGCAAGAGCTGCGACGCGCGACGAAGTACGCGCTGGTGATCTTTCCCGGCGTCGAACCGGTCTACGGAAATCGTGTGACGAGCGGCGGCTTCGAAGGCTCGATTCGAACATTCGCGCCGCTCGCAATCGTTCCAACTCCGCAGCCCAGTCCCAACAGCGGCGGGCGCTTTGCCGACGGCGATCCAGCTATCGCGTTCTCAAACAAGCTCGATCCCGGCTCGGTTGCGGGAGCGGTGACCGTCTCGCCGGCACCCGCTTCAATGAAGAAGCTGATCAGCGTGCCGGATTATCAATCGAATGCGGTCGTCATCGATCCCTACTCACTCGAACCGGATCGGATGTACACGGCAATCGTCGCCGCAAGCGTCAAAGACGTTTTCGGTCAAACGCTCGGACGCGAGCAGCGAGTGGCGATTCACACCTCAGGGTTCGCTCCGGGTGCTTGGGCGCCGGGCAACACCACGACGATTTTTCCGGCGGGTGCGCCGATCGCGCTCAACTTCTACGCGACGAATCTTCCCGGCAATCGGTATCAAGCCGCGTTCGGGCGGATGGCGCCGCTCAAGCTGCTCGGCGCGTACGATCCGTGGTCGGCGTTGCCGCCCTACAAGCAGTGGCCGGTACAAACCTTGCCGGGCGCTAAGCGCAACGTGCAGAGCGTCGTCCGGGTTCCGTTGCAGGCCAAGCTCGGCAGCCGGTACGGCGCGCTCGCATATGGTTTTCGCACGGCGCTCGACTCACCCGACTCGACCCCCGGGCTCAACGGTATCGTGCAGCTGACGAATCTTGGGATCTTCGCACAATGGTTTCCAGCGCACGGCATCGTCTTGGTCCAGCACCTGAGCGATGGCGCGCCCGTGCTCGGCGCCAACGTCACCGTCTATCGCATCGACGAGGATAACAAGCTGCCGCCGCAACGCTGCGCTTCGGGAGCGACCAATGCGAACGGCGAGCTCGATATCTCCGGCGTCGATGTCGAGCGTTGTTCGGTGACGGCGCAGGCCAATCAAGCACCGAACCTAGGCGTGGTCGTTACCGAGCGCGCGGATCTCGCGACCGTCACGACGTGGGACTACAGCGGCATCGCGCGCTTCAACGTCAATGGCGGGTGGACGAGCGGCGCGCCGCTCTCGCGCGGCACAATCTTTACCGATCGTCTGATGTATCAGCCCGGCGAGCACGGCAAGATCACCGGCATCGCGTACTATGTCAAAGGTTCGGCGGTCGTCGCCGACGCCAATGCGACCTACAAAGCGAAGCTCGTCGATCCCAGCAACAGCGAGACGCCGCTCGGCACCGCAAAAACCGACGCCTTTGGCGTCTTTTCGATGCCGATCTCGTTCTCGAAGCAACAGGCGCTAGGGTACTACACGATCGACGCCAGAGGGACCAACGGCAACGATATCAGCGGATCGCTGCGAGTCGCTGAGTTCAAGCCTCCGAACTTCAAGCTAACTTTGACGCTCGGCGGGACATCGGCGACCGCCGGTTCGAGCCTGCGCGCCAACGTCTCCGCGGCGTATCTTTTCGGCGCACCGTTGCAGGGCGGATCCGCGCACGCCTACGTGACTCGCGATGTCGCGACCGTCGCGCCTAAGGGTTGGGACGATTTTTCTTTCGGCCCGCAGTGGTACTACCCCGAGCAAACGCCTTCGTTCGATACCGACGTGCTGCAGCGCGACCTCGCGCTCGACGCGCAGGGTACGACCTCACTCGACGTCGCCGTCCCGCGCGACCTGCCGTTTCCGATGACGTATCGCGTCGACATGGAGACCAGCGATGTTTCGAACCTCTCGGTCTCCGATTCGCAGAGCTTTCTCGCGCTTCCGTCCGACGCGGTGATCGGTCTGGCGTCAGACGCCGTCGGCAAGGCGGAGAGTCCGATGACGATTCGGGCGATCGTTACCGACGCAGACAGTAAAGCCGTTGCTGGTCGCGGCGTTCACTTCGAGCTGCAGAAGATGACCTACGTGTCGGCGACACAGCAAGAAGAAGGCGGCGAGAGCGCACAGCAGGCGATCAAGTACGACACCGTGGCGGCCACCGACGCCACCTCCGGCGATAAACCTGTCAGCGTGCAGCTCACCCCGCCGGACGTAGGGTCGTATCGAGTCCTTGCGAATTTCGCGGGCGCGAAATCTGCTGCAAGCTCATCGAGCATCCAGATATTCGCCTTTGGACCGGGAGAGGCCGACTGGGGCTTGAGCGATCCGAATGCGGTCGCCGTCAAGCTCGACAAGAAGCAATATGGGATCGGCGAGACCGCAACGGCGCTGGTCGCCTCGCCGTACGCGAAAGCCGACGTGTACTTCGCGGTAATCCGCAACGACACGCTCTACCGCACCGCGCTGCGTGGCGTCAGCGGCGCGGTTCGCGTCAACTTTAAAGTAACGCCGGCGATGCTGCCAAATGCCGGCGTCCAAGCCGTCGTGGTCCGCCGGCAGCCGCCTGCAGGAAAAGGGATTACCACGTTGTCGCTAACCGGAATGGCCGGCTTCAACGTCGATCTCGCCGACCGCTATCTCAAGCTCGCGATCGCGTCGCAGAACGCGACCGTCCATCCGGGCAGCGCCCAACGCGTTGCTTTTGCCGTGACCGCTCGCAACGGCGCGCCGGTGCAAGGCGAGGTCGTCGCGATGGTCGTCAACGACGCGATCCTGCAGCTTTCTGGCTACCGGCTGCCCGATCTCGTACAAACCGTCTTCGCGCAACAACCGATTGCTACGATCTTCGCCGATAACCGCGAGAACGTCACGTTGAAGACACAGGCGCCGCCGCTCGAGAAGGGCTTCGGCTACGGAGGCGGCTTTCTCGGCGGGGCCGCCAGCACGCGCGTACGCGCCAACTTTCAACCGCTCGCGTATTACGGCGTCCTGCGAACTGACCCGAACGGCCACGCAAGCGCAAATTTCACGATGCCCGACGATTTAACGACTTGGCGCGTCATGGCCGTGGCGCTCCAGCACGATCGGGCACATTTTGCTACCGCCGACTCGACCTTCGTTTCGAATCAACCGCTGATCGCCAACCCGCTGCTGCCGCAGTTCGCCCGGCCGCGCGATCGCTTCGACCTTGGGCTTTCGATCGCAAACCAGACGGGTGCCGCCGGCGCGCTCGATTTGATGTTGAAGCTGACCGGAGCGCTTGCGTTCGCGCAGGGCGATCCGCTAGCGCAGCGCGCCAGCGAACAGGTCGCGACCGGGATGCAGGCATTCCGGTTCCCGGTCATCGTCGGAACGCCGGCGCCGACGACGTTACAGGCTAACGCTAATTTAGGCTCTTACAGCGATGCGTTCAACGTGCCCTTTGTTGCAAGTCAACGCGAGAGCACCGATTCGGTGATCGAGAGCGGCGCGACGCAGAGTGAAGCTTCGATTCCGGTTGCGCTCAAATCCGGCGGTACGCTGCAAGTCACGCTTGCGAACTCGGTCGTGCCGCAGTTCGTCACGCCCTCGGAGCGCTTCATGAACGACGACGCGTTACCGCTGGCCGACGAGTCGGCGTCGCGGCTAATCATCGCGAGCGCGCTCAAGCAGCTTCGCGGACCCTACGGGCTACAACTCGCGTTCGAGCCGGACGCGGCGGTCGCGACCAGCATGACACAGCTGCTTTCGTATCAGCGAGACGACGGCGGATTCGGCGGTTTCGCCGGAGCGAGCGAAAGCGATCCGTTTGCGACCGCCGGCGCAGTCGGGGCTTTGTCATTCGCCCTGGCGCACGGCGTGCGCGTCGATTCCGGCGCGACCGCGAAGGCAGCGGCGTTTCTTTCGCGTGTCCTCGCGAATCCCGGCATCTTCAAATGGTGTGCGAGCGGTGCGACATGCAAAGCGCAGCTGCGCTTTGCGGCGCTCTGGGCGCTTGCGACGCAGGGACCGCCTCGGACCGATTTTCTTTCGGACATCGTCGCGCAGTCGGATAACTTTGATAGTGCGACCCAGATCCGGCTGGCGCGCTATCTGCTGCGCGCACCCGGATGGCAGATCCGTGGCGCGACGATGGCCGAGGAACTTGCGCAGACGGTCTACGTGACCGGACGGTACGCCCTTGCCAATCAGTCCGGCTGGAGCTGGCTTGGCTCGCGCGTGCAGGCGCAATCGCAGATGTTGCAGCTGATGCTCGAGCGTCACGCACCGGCCGAAGAGGTCGCTGGAGCGGTTCGCGCGCTCGTCGCGCAGCAGTGCCGGTGCGGTTGGCCGACGAGCAACGATACCGCATCGGCGGTAATGGCGCTGTCGGCGTATGCGGCAACCGAAAAACTTGCGCCGGGCACTGCGACCGCGAGCGTCGGCGATCAAACGATCGGCACCGCGACGTTCGGCTCGACCGCATCCTCGCGAACGTTCACCGTCGCGGCCTCATCGCTGCCGGCAAACGCGCCGTTGCGCGTCGTCCTTCGACGGGCTCCGGGTGACACGAAAAGCGGTGCGGTGCACTACATCGTGCTCTACACCTATCCCGTTCCGCCGGACGCACCGGGCGAGCTCGCCGCCTTCCGCGTGATGCGGATATTAAGCGATCCTAGCGTCGCAACGTCAGGGAAGATCGCGCCACCGCTCGCGATTATGGATATCGCGACCGCGTCGCCGGTCTCGGTTGTTGCCGGCCGCGTCTTCGACGTTGGCGTGCGCACGATCGTCGATCATCCCGTCGATCGTCTCATCATCGACGATCCGCTGCCGGCAGGCTTCGAAGCGGTCGATGCGGCGTTTCGGACGACGCTGCAGGCAATCGTGCCGCAAAGCAATAGCTGGCAGATCGATACCAGTCAAATCTATCGCGACCGCGTCGTCGCCTACGCGTCGCATCTCGAGCCCGGCGTGTACGAGCTGCACTATCTCGTGCGATCCGTAACACCGGGAGCCTTTGCGTGGCCTGGCGCGCGCGCATATCTCAGAGATGCGCCCGAGCAGTTCGGCCGCAGCGCCGGCACGACGCTAAACGTGACGCAGTAGCTGTTGATGATCTAGTGGTGCAAAAGGATCGAAGCCATGAGCGTGATCCAAGATCCCAGGATGAGCGCCGTTATGCGCCATTGAAGGCCGTCGACCTTTGCGTCGGTGGCGTTAAACCGCGCCTCGATCTTTTGCTCGAATCCGTCGAGCCGTCGATCGATGCTTAAGCGGTCGCTGACCTGGTGGTAAGAGCCCTCCAGGCTTGCCATGCGTGCTTCCAGCGGCATCGCGCTCATCGCACCTACTGTACCACCTACGATGAGCCGCCGAAAGGTGTTACGTGCGGGCCGAGAGTTTTTCGCGCGCGTATTGGCGCGCCGCTTCCAGCAGGCGGTAGCGCGGCTCGCCGGTTTCGAGCTCGGCGACGACCAGGGACTTATCGACCAGCGACGCGATCAGTCCGAGCACGTCGCCGCTGAGAACGCCGTCGGGCTCGCATGCGGTGGTCGTTTCGTCGAGCGTCGCGCCTTTGTCGAACGTAGATAGGCGCTCGAAGACTCGTCGCTGAGGCTCCGAGAGCAGGTTGTAACTCGACTCGATCGACGGGCGCATCGTTGCGCTCTGCTCGTCCGAGAGCCGCTCGGCGAGCGCCTTGACCGAGAGAACGTTCATGCGTCCCGCGGCCAGCTCGATCGCTAACGGAATGCCGTCGAGTTGACGACAGATCTCCGCAATAAGAGTCGCGTTCTCGTCGCTGCAGCTAAAGCGATGGTTGACTGCTACGGCGCGATCGGTAAAAAGCGCGACGGCGTGGGCTTCCGGAAGTGCCGGTAACCGGTATGCATACTCGCCGGCCGCGCGGAGCGGCTCGCGGCTCGTTGCAAGGATTCGTAGCGCTGTCGTTCCGGTCAGCAGGGCTTGCGACGCCCGGGCCACCTCGTCGATCAGGTGTTCGCAGCCGTCGAGAATCAGCAGCACCGGCTTCTCTTTCAGGAACGCAATCAAGACTTCAAGGCGCGAACGTTGCGGAACGTCCTGCACCGGTAACGCCGTCGCGATCGTCGCGACTGCCGATGAAGTATCGTCCGTCGGTGCAAATGGAACGAAACAAATCGAGAGTTCGCCGGACTCGCCGAGCGCGCTCCCGACGCGCAGTGCCGTCTGCGTCTTACCGATACCGCCCGCCCCGGTCAAGGTAACGAGGCGCCGCTCGCGGAGAAGTACCGCGACCTCGGCAATATCCGTCGTCCTCCCAATGAAGCTGGTCAGCGCGATCGGCAGAGGAAAAGTTCCGGCGGCCGGCCACGGACCGACGGTTATCGAAGCGCCGCTCTGACGCCGTGACGAGACGGGGCGCGCGGCTGCTTCGAAGATCGCACGTTGCTCGGCGTCCAGCGCCAGCGCATCCGCCAAGAGCGATAACGTTTCGCGTTGCGGCGTACGCCGGTAGCCCCGCTCGAGCGCGCTGATCCCTTCCGAACTCACACGTGCGCGTTCGGCGAGAGCTTCCTGAGAGAGCCCAGCGGCCAGTCGGTAGTGTCGGAGGAGCGTCCCAAAGTCCGCTGCAGCTACGTGCCCTCGGTCCTCCATAGGCCAGGCGAGCTTCGCCCAGCGGAGGGTAGCTTCCTTAGTAGACGGCGTTGGGTCCGTCTACCGCGCTTGACGGATATCCGTCGTCCGGGAGGGTGAGCGACTCCAGCACGGCTCCGCTCGGGTAATCGAGTACCAAGATGTTCCCGCCGAAGAGTCCCGGCGGATTTTGGGCCACTAGGAAGAGCAGGGTGTTGTTCTTGTTGGTCCTGACCTCGATCGGCAGGCCAGGCGAGAAGTCGAGCTGCCTGGTGATGTGCGTATACGGCGGAGCGATGATGTCGAGCGAGCCGGCGGCGTCGGTGACGATCAGGTTCTCGTTCCTGTCGAGAGCGATTCCATCCCCGCTATAAAGCGTAACGTCCAGCGGCGTCGCAACGCAGCCGGAAAGACCATGCTTGTACTCGAGAATCTTGGGCCCGGTGACGACGAATACGTCACCTTCCCGGTCGACCGCGACGCCGTCGGCGCCGCTGGTCGCATCGCCACCGGTCGCGCAAGTATGGATCGGCACGTTGCTTCGCTGGGCATACTCGCGAACCGAGCCGGCGCCGCTCTCGCCCAGCGGGCTGTCGGCCTCGTACACGTTGCCGTTCCTATCTACGGTGACGTCAACCGGAGCCTTCATGCCGGTGTTATACGTGAAGCCCGGAAACTCGGCGTGGGGTGCGTATTCCTTGATGTTGCCGGCACCCAAATCGGCGACGTAAAAGTTGCCGAGCTCGTCGATGAAGTTGCCGGCCGGCATGACGATCCTTTGCTTAAGCATGCCCGCATCGGCGTAGCTCCCGTTTTTCAAGATATCGATCCGCGGACGGATTCCGTAGCCGCCCGTGTCGGAGACGTATAGGCCGGATAGGCCCCTGTACTTAGGCCGAACGTCCTCACGATTATTCGAAGGCGACGGCGTTTCCAGGGGGCGCGCTTCCGCCGGCATCAGCAGGGAGGAGGGTCCTTGCGAGGCCGTGCAGCCGGTAAGCACCGTGACGAACGCGTATGCGACGACGAGGCGATAGCCTGGACGCTTCATACTCGTATCGTGTCGCAGGCAGCCGTTTGCCGACAGACACAGTCGCACAGCTTATGCGTACATCTGGGGCGGGTTGGACAGCTTAAGGATGCTACCGGCCACGGGCCGAAGATTCAGAAGACGATGCAGGAAGACGGTCGCGAATCCAGCTCGTCCGACTTCGGCACGCTCCTGCGGCGCTATCGCATCGCAGCGGGGCTTTCGCAGGAGGAATTGGCCGAACGCGCGCGGCTCAGCTTTCATGGAATCAGCGCTCTCGAGCGCGGCTATCGCCGCTCCCCCCTGCCGGACACGCTCGCGCTGCTCGCCGATGCGCTCGCGCTCGACGACGAGC
>JBAUMX010000115.1:0-4694 GCA_049578945.1 Candidatus Cybelea sp.
AGCACGATGCGACCCTCGGACGGCAGGAAAGCGGTGGCAAGGCCTGGTTCGCGAATAAGACCGTATGAGCGAAGCGGAGGCGCTAACGGCTAATGATTCGACGCATCGCGATCTCACTGGCGGCAAGTTTGACCTTGGCGCGACGTAGTCGCGCACGTTGCAAGAGAACCTCCGAGCAATCGACGTACCAAGCAGCGGCATCGACAAGTCTGCGCGGGCGAATCTTTGCAGTGATGTCCCTTGTGGCCGTCGTTGGAGCCGTTGTCTCCGGCGCTGGCGGTGCGAGCGTAGCGAGTTCACGCGAATTCGCCGCTCCGGCCGACCCACCGAGTTATGTCACATGGTATTACGCAACGCCTGTTCCTACTCCAAGCCCGATTACGGGCGCATATGCCGCGATCGGCGGAGCCCTTGGCGCCGGCAACCTCTATAACACGGCAACTAACGGCTTCGGATCGAATGGAAACCGCCATCTTAAACACGGGCTTATGCTACTTCATTTGCTACGGCGCTCCAGGTCTGGCCTCGTCAAACGTACTCGCCATTGGGACTAACCTCTCAACTCAGTCTTTCATGACCCTGGGTGCCCCCGACGATTGTCATGGCACCGTCCCTCCCTTCGAGACACCTCCTCCCTGCCCGGGTGGAGTTGCCGATGACCTTTTCAGTCTAGAAAGCTACCCGGCCCCTTCAGCCACACCCACAGTGCTCCTTGCGATCGATGGTAACGCCAATTTAGGAGTTTTTGGTAACGTTTACGTGGGCGGCGCGGTTATCGCCGGTGCAGGCGTCGGTACCCCGAATCCGGTTACCTCGCCGATGACTGGATCTTTGGTCTCACATACGGGTAACGGAGTCGGCACTGGCGCAGGCGACGTCTTACTCGGCAGCACCAGCAGCTATGTAAAATGCGACTACGGCGAAACCACTGCAAGTGATTTAAGCTGCAACGCACCCGTAAGGTCGAGCATCTCTGCCAGTGCTTCGCCTGGTCCGGTCCCTCCCTGCTACGAAAATAACGGTACCGCTTGCTCTGACACGTTCCATATCGTTAAGAATGCGAGCGCTCTTAGCGTTACGACGAATGGTGCTTGTTCGAACAACACCTGGTGTTCCCGGAACAATGCTTCGATCAGCTTCACTGGCTCGAATGCGCAGTTTTCCAATAACAAATATAGCTGTGCTTTAAGCTCCCAGGCCTCATTTCTTCTCAACCTCTTAGCTAACGGGCAAACGACGACCAGTTTTAGCATTCAGGCCTACAACAATTCTGGCAGCTCGATTCCAAACAATACCGACCTTGGAATCAGCTACTCCTGCTCTGGGGTTTGAAGAAGCTCAATGCAGGAGTCTAGTCTCACAAACTTTAAATCACTACTGCCGAAGGGCTTTGCAGTTGGCCTCGCCGCGACGGCGATTCTGATGTCACTGAGCGCAAAGGGCACCACAAGAGACTCGCTGAATCGCGGAGGCGTCGCACACACGTTAGCGGCCGCCGACCCGCCGAGCTACCTCCCCTGGTACACCTCACCCGCGCCTACGATCGCCGCAGCGTATGTTAGCATCGCGGGCGCATGGGGCGCGGGCAACCTCTATAACACCTATAACACCAGTTATGCCCCAGTCGGAACAGGGGTGCTTGCCACAAGTCAGTGTTCGTTCATTTGTTTCGGAACTCCCGGCATGCCATCTCACCATTACCTCGCGTTTGGAAATGACATTAATCCGCCCACGATGGCAACGCCGGGTGCGTCGTTCACGCATGACGGTGCCGCCAACGATTGTAACGAATTCGGCAGCAATCTATGCCCCGGGGGAGTGACCAATAACGCGTTCGGAGTCACGGTCGCGGTCAGCCCACTCCCAACGGCTGGTAGCGCTTTTTACCTGGCACTCGACACGAACGGCAACCTCGGATTGCTCACGCAGTTGCGCGCCGGATCAGCCATCGTCGCCGGGGCCGGTGAGGGCACGCCGAACCCGATACCGTCGCCGAGCAACGGATCCTTGGTCTCATACACCGGTACAGGAAGTGGAGAGATTTTGCTCGGCAGCAGTGGCAGCTCTGCCAGGTGTGATTACGGCGAGACCTCTTCAAATAAACTAACCTGCAACGCGCCGTTACGATCAACTAGGTCAACCGCTTCTTCACCAGGCGCTGTGCCACCGTGCTATGACCACGATGGCAGTTCTTGCTCGGCAACCTTTCACGTCGTCAAGAACAGCAGTGCCCTCAACATTACGACGAATGGTAGCTGCGCGAATGACACGTGGTGTAGTTTGAATAATGCCTCAATCAGTTTCACGGGCACGACCGCTCAGTTTGCCAATGACAGATACAACTGCACCATTAGCTCGATGGCTTCCTATCTGATCGGTCCGCTCGCGAATAGTGAAACCACAACCGGCTTTCAAATCCACGCCTACAATAATTCCGGTAGGTCCATCGCTAGCGGCAGCGATCTCGGCCTCACCTATGTTTGCTTCGGCATATGACCCACCAAGGGTATCATACTTGATAATCACGGGGGAGGCTTTTATGCGTCACGTCACGGCTCGTCGTTGCATATTCGGCGTAGCAGCTTCTGCAAGTATACTCGCTAGTTGTGGTCGCCTGCCCTTGTCGAGCGCTCCATCGCTAATATCGGCCACGGCCAAGAACCGCTGGAGCAGTCCCCGTTTGCGAAGCCTCGAGTCCGCAACGGGTATCTACGTAACTGAATACAGGAATGGTTCGAACGGTGTGGTGCTAGGATATCGTTCTCGTAACCGCGATAATGACAAGCCGATTTGTAGCAAAGCGTCGCCATATGCACACGACATCGCCGTCGATGTCAAAGGGAACTTGGTCGTCGCCGGGGGTTTCGGCCAGGCGACAGTCTACAGCGGACGTTCCGCGTGCAGAAAGAAGCTAGGCGCACTCCAAGTCGGGTGGAGCGGATTGGCCGTTGACGCCGCGAGTATTAACGCAGTAAACGGAACGGTTGCTGTCGCGGCTCTTCAAGACGGGAGCGGTCCCGGTAGCATCGAGATATGTACGCTGAGCGATGGCTGCACGGCGAACCTGAAGAACGACCAGATGAACTTCGTAATCGGGGTTGCACTAGCTAAGGATGGCACTTGCTGGGCATCCTCTCAAGAGGGGCCTGGCACGGGTTACGCGGTCGTGCTCACGTACTTTAAGGGGTGTACTGGGTCGGGAGAGACGGCGAGGGACTTCCAAAACCTCGCGCCTGGCGGGCTCGATATCGACAATTATGGTGACCTCGTCTCGGTTAGCTCGTCGCCGTCATCGGCGGTCTACGTGTACTCAGGATGTCGGCCACGGTGCAAGCTTATTGGTGGCCCGTTTCCATTGCGCGGGACTACGACCTACGGGCACCTAAACATGATGTCGACGAGATTCGTAGCCGCTGACTCCCAATTTTCTGACGTCGATGTGTATAAGTACAGCCCGGCGGCAATGACATATCTGTATAGCTTTAATAACGGCATCGCTCCGAGCTCAGGAATTATGGGAGCGGCCTTTGATCCTCGGTCCAAGGAATGAACCGGGGCTACGAAAGCACTCACGCTCACGTACCGGCGGACTAGGCCTCCATCGCGGAGACCTCAAGAAGGTTAGCTCCCGACAGGCAAACTCGATCGCGAGAGATGCTGACTACAAGGACGCCGAAGACATGAAAAGACAGCTTACCGGGAGCCGCAATACCGGACCATTCGATGTCTACAAGGATACGAAGACAGGAGACTACTACATTCTGGGTAAGGGTGGCAAAGGGGAACCCATCAAGGTCGACGCTAAACCGACGAATCGATACTGATGAGACAATATGTTGAATTTGGTCTCATGGGCGTTGATCCGGATGAGGTCACTCGGGCCCTCGGACTCTTCCCGACGGAGACGCGCAAGGCCGGCGCTGAGCGCGCGCCAGGTAAAGTTTGGCACCATCACGATTGGTCGATAAGATCGGGGGTCAGTGAAACCGAAATCGACGCCGCGAAACACTTTGAGGATCTTTTTGCCATACTCCAGCCCCACATCGCCGACATAAACGCCTTTACCAAGCGCTGGCACGTAACGCCAAGCATAAGCTGGGTAGTGTATGTTTTTGCCGACGAGCAGGCACCAAACGGCGTAATTCCTCCTCAAACTTTCCGGATTCTCTGCGAGCTTGATGCGTGGCTAAACGTGAGCTTATACTTTGATAGGCAGGCTCTGGGATAACGCGTTGCTAGGTCTCAGATTCCTGACCTCATAGGGCTCGACTCACCGGCAGTGTCGCGGCGATCTGCTGAGAGCAGTGGTGTCCGCGTGCCATGCGGCACAAATCCTCAGTGGTCGCTTAACGAAAACGGCCAGCTCCGCTCTTTCGTATGCTGGTAATGAAATCGGCGTTTTCTTGGTGGAGAGGGGGGCTCGAATTCCGACCCCTTACATGGCGAGATTGTCTCAATATGGGGATCGCCGCTCGACGATGTTGCAGTTACTGGGGCTCACTCATTGCTGCAGCGTCAACCTCGGTGCGAGCACACGAGTTTTCACCTACCGCTCCATGCAAAGACGCTGCGCAGCGTGCCGTCAAAATAAAACTTGTCGTAGGGGCTCGGTAGGAAAATAATTCCAGATTTCAGCGATTGTGTCTCGCCAAAACATTCAACGTAACATTGGTAGCGTTCCAAGAAATGAATAC
>JBAUMX010000116.1:0-28953 GCA_049578945.1 Candidatus Cybelea sp.
CTGCTCGCCCCGATCGTTCATCGCAGCGAGCAGATGCAGACCGACATTTCGCTCATCCGGGCGCGTGATGCGCTGGTAGGCGCACGTACCAAGCTCATCAATGCGGCACGCGGACTGACCAAAGCTCTGGGTGGTCGGCTACCGCGATGCACCAGCCCGTGCTTTGCTCAACGCGTCCGCGAGCAAATGCCAGAAGAGCTGGCGTCGACTTTGGCGCCGCTGGTGGCGGCGGTCGATGCGCTCACCGAGCAGATTCGCTCCTGCGACCAGCGTGTCGAGACCGTAGCCCAAGAACGCTATCCTGAGACGGCGCTGCTGCAACAGATCACTGGAGTTGGAACACTGAGTCGCTGGCCTTCGTCTTGACGCTATTCGATAAGGGACGCTTTGCGCGTAGCCGCGATGTTGGGCCGTACCTGGGGTTGGTCCCGCGCCAGGACCAATCTGGTGATCGATCACCGCAGTTGCCAATCACCAAAGCCGGCAACGGATATATGCGCCGGTTGCTCATCGGAAGCGCGCACTACATACTTGGGCCTTTTGGGCCAGATTCGGACCTCCGTCGCTTCGGGCAACGTCTAGCCGGCCGCGGCGGTAAGAACGACAAGAAACGCGCCATCGTGGCTGTAGCTCGCAAGCTCGCGGTGCTGCTGCACCGATTGTGGGTGACGGAAATATACGATCCATTGCGGCTCGGCAAAGTCGAGGCCGCCGGCTAGCATCGCCCTACGCGCTACAGCTCGAAGAAGGAAGCTGTTGGGTAACCTTTCCAGCAAACGATTCGCCGCGTTTTGGTGACTGCGGTAAACCGCTCGGTCGTCTCAGACCGCCGCTTAGATAGCAGCACCAGACTCTACGAGGAAACCCCAACGTGCACCGAGCCCTCAAGGGCTCATACCGAGTGCGGATGGAAGCGGGGCGAGACGAATTGTTTTAGTTGAACGTGCCTCGGCCGCCACGTCGGCCTTGACAAACTAGGCCTTCTCATGGAAGCGGCTTAGAGTTTCGCCGCTGCGCAGCGCAGCGCCGATCGCAGTACGCATTGCGGCTCGCAGCTTAGTTCGCAGATACCTCGCAGCGTGCTCGCAGTTTCGCAGCCTGGTCTCGGAGCTATTGGCGCATATCGCGGCGCTATGGTGACCGTCAAAGGTACTGTGACGATCTACTGTTCGATGGCGGCTATACGCTTTCGTTGCGCACTGTTGGCGGTGGTTGCCGCAGGAACGTGCGAGTCCAAACGCCTGAGAATTCTATCCGGTTTGAAAGATTGGCCAGCCGATCTCCGTCCGCCACTCCGACTCGTTGCGCGTATCAGGCCATCCGACGAGATAGTACTCCCGGATGGGTCCATCAATTGCCAGAGCATGCCTCGCCACGTAGCCGGCCAACGAGCCGTAGGCGAGATCAATGTCGACGTGCGGCCCGTTATGCCTGATTATCGCCAGCTCGACCGCGGGTATAATGCTCGGTGCCACGCGGCCCACCGGTCGGACGGCGGCGACGCACGGAATAAAGATCGTCGCCTCCCCGCGTTCATGGGAAAACAGGGCACTGGAGAATACACCGCCCGCGGTGCCTGTCGCGGGCACGCCTTGTGTTGCTAGCGTAGCGCGTAACTCTGCAAGAGCGCCCTGGTACCACGACCACGCGTCCTCGATGTCGAGGAGCTGGGAAATTACTGCCGCGGGTGTCGCCTCGACTGTACGACGGGTGATTTGTGGCGATGGCGAGGGTCGTTCGAGCAGGTTCCGCAGCGATGCCGCGGCTTGCTGGGTTCGCGCGAGGGTTCCTTCGAGGCGGCGAAGGTGACCCGCAATTAGGTCATTACGCGTTTGAACGTCCGGAGCGGCGAGGACCGCGCGGATTTCGTCTAAGGGCATATCGAGGTCTCGAAATCGATGGATGACCTGAGCGATTGGTATCTGGTCGACGGCATAGCGCCGGTATCCACTCGCCTCATCAACTTCTGCCGGCTCAAGCAGCCCGGCCCCGTGATAGTGGCGTAGCGCCTTGACACTTAGATGAGTCGCGCGAGAGAAGTCGCCGATTGCAAGGGATGCTCCCATGCCCTTAGTGTGCACTCTCCCCCTATGGGAGAGTCAAGCACCTAAGGAGATCTTGACTCTTCCCCGACCGCAGCGACGACGATAGGTGTATCCCCGGCCGTCTGGCCGAGTCGTAGAAAGGGGCGATAGGATATGCCAATGCAACTACCGCGCATCATCGCCGAGCACATTAATGCCGTGAACACCTTCGACGCGAATGCGATCGTCGCGACGTTCGCCGAAGACGCCTACGTAAACGATAACCGCCGCGAGATCGTTGGCCTCAAAGCAATCAGAAAATGGGTGGAGAAGGAAATCGTTGGCGACAGGGTCACGCTCGATGTGCGAGAGGTCATCGACCACCACGGCGACACCATCATACGAGCGGCATACGACGGAGAGTACGATAAGACCAGCCTTTCGGGCGAATTGATCATGTCAAACTACTTCAGCGTCCGAGACGATAAGATCGTCAGCCTCGCGATTATCCGCAACCAGCCATCCCCGTACTGACCTGTAACCGATTCACCCTTTGGAACGGTCCGACGTCCCGCCGACGCTTCGTGATTTAAGAAAGGCTTTCTCAGGGGATCCGTACGTGCTATATGCCAGCCGTACTACTTGCGCAGATCAACGCTGCAGCTTCCGCGACACGTCCCGCCATCGCTAGACACATGCAGGTTTGCGCCGCCAAAATTACACGGGATTTCGCGACTCGGTTTTATTTGCCAAGCTCGAGGGTGGAGATTATGATGAAAGCAGCGATATCGGACACGAGGGCGAGGAACGAGTGGACGGGTAGAGTGACGAACAGGGCTCCTTTTTGCACCTTGGTTAGACGGCGTCTGAAAGTGGTGCAGAGACCTTTTGTAAAGTAAGGACGAATAAAATAGCCCCAGCGGGATTCGAACCACTTCTCGGGTATTCCGGAGAGTCCCGTCCGCTACCGATCCGTGTTATTTTGTAAGGCTTTTTCGCCTCGCGGCTCCCGGCCCATCCCGTCCGTTACCGGCCATTCCCGACCGCTCCGTTAGAAAATGTCAGAAAGTCAGGCGGTAGGGAATCCATAGACGGTGCGGGGTCGTCAAATGGTCGTCATAAAAACCTGCTTCTCGTCCAGATGCATAAGCGCCGGTTGCAAAAGCTCTAATAAAATCGGCGCGTTTCTTGGTGGAGGTGGGGGGACTCGAACCCCCGACCCCGTACATGCGAAATGATTTGCCTCTGATGATCGACACGCGAAAAACCGGCGAAAACGGCGGAAAGCTTCGTAATGATCGGTCTTTTGGCCTTTCGCCGTTTCTGCCGATCTCCACGTTTTTCCAAGTACCTCCGGGAGATTGGTCGTCAGATGGTCGTCAAGGGAACGTAGCCCAAAACCCGGAACGCGACTACCTGCCGCATCCGGTCATTGGACGCGCACACATCCTGTACTTGGGGCAATCTTAAGTGCCTGGGGATTTTGCACTGCATACTCAATAACGCGCCGGCGAGTTTTGACTCAAAGCGGATTCACATGGACTTTCCACCCGGTAACTTCAGCTTCGCCGCTTGTAAGGTTAGCCAGCGCGATCTCACGCGTGCGACAGAATCGCCCGTCATGGTACGTGTCTGAGCGGCTTCAGTTTGTGCGTACGTAAGCGTAGCGTGTCACGGCCGCGTTAAGGTGAAAGAGCGAGGCCGAAGGGATGATTGAGGCCGGTATACGACCCCGAAATCTCGGTCGACGGCTTGCGGCGACTGCCTTTCCCATACGTCGTGACGGTTGTATCGCCCCAGTTTGCGGCATAGATTCGTCTAGTCGAGTCGACCGCGAGGCCGATCGGATCGTTGAGTCCTGAATTGGGACCACGAACGCGCCCGCCAGGCTTTTGATCGCCGGTTGCACCAGCTGGGAATATCAGCACGTCATGAAACTTTGTCGTGGTGTAGATATTGTCGTTCGCATCGAGCGCAAGCCCCCATGGTTGATCCAGTTCGGTATCAGGGCCCGCAATAGTCTTAATCGGCGCAACGTTTCCGTGGGCGTTTGCACGAAAAACCGTAATGGATTCTTCATAAGGATTTGACACGAGCACCTGATTCTTATGATTGAGTGCTATGCCGATGGGCTCCGAGAGTCCCGTTTTCGATCCGGAAATCTTGCGAATCGGGCTCACGTCGCCGTTTGCGGATGACGCAAAAACGAGTATAGCTCCGTTGCTGGAAACGTAAATATTGCCGCCGGAATCGACCGTAACGCCTGCCGGAAGGGCGAGCTTCGTCTTGTTGCCCTTAATCCGCTGGATCGGCGCTTGGTTCCCACTGGCTCCGGCGGCATATACGTTGATAGCCGGGTCTTGGTTTGAAACGACGTAAACCTTGCTGTCGGGCCCGACGAAAACGCCAGTGGGATAATTCAACTCGACGTTTGAACCGCCGAGCGTCCACAGAGGGGTAACATCCCCGTTGGCATCCGCCGAGAAACCCTCCACCGTGTTCGCCTCCGAATTCGCGACGACGACGGTTCCCGACGAACTGGTCATCGGAACGCTTTGCGATGCGGTGTGCGATGTCAATGGCGGCACCGCATTAGGCTGCGCAAGCGTGCCGCATCCCGCAAGCAACGCTCCGGCGGCCACGATGCTAAGGGCGCTGGAAACCGAGTTTTCCATCGGTTCTCCTCCAAGAAAGTAATCGGCGAGCATCTATCGTAAGCGCTGGACGAGCAAGCGGTGAAGGCGCGCGGATCGCCGCCGGAGCCCCTCGTCTTCACCGCGTGCGCCGGCGGACCCTCGCACAGGCAAGTACTGCCGGCCGCGGCTCCTTACGCTCACACTGAGTAACAGCCGCCACACATTCCAAAAGCGGTGTGCGTCGATCCCCGATTTTTCTCACCAGGAATAGGAATCGATTAGGTCCGATAAGTAGCAATTGGTTCACTAGCTACGCTTAGATGAGGCTTGCGAAGACGTAGAGAACTGGCTGAGTGGCTGAAAGCGGCGGTGTTGAAATGTTTGCAGCTAACCTCGATAAGTCCCCGCAAGTATCTCTTAGGCACGCGAAGTTGACCACTCAGCCCTTATCTAGACGTATCGTGTCTTTCTTGGTGAGAAAATCCGTGAGAAAAATCGCTCTTCTCACGGGCACGGTTTCGCGCCCTATGGACTTGAGGTCTAGAAGGCGTGTTAGCTGCTGTCGGGATCGGGCTCTTGGACGGAGTCGAACTCCTCAGGTTGTTACTAAGCCAGCAGGAAAGTGGTGAGGCCGAGGCGCATCTCGGCTTGAGCAGTTAATCCATTTGCATTGCAGTTGCGGCTCTAGGCATTTGCGAGTTTCCGGCATTGCCAGGCTCTCCGCGTCATCCTGCGATCCGGCCTTTAGACGCCGATGATGTGGTGTTTCTTACCGAATGGAAGGGCGACCCAGGCGCATAGCCCATCTGAGAGTTGGAGTGTAATGAGACAATCGTGCAATCTCATCGGCGCAGGTCTTGTAGTGGCGCTTTTAGCTGGGTGTGGCGGGGCAAACAACGGTGTCGGTCCGCCAACGGCAACCGGCATAGCACCGGGAATACCGCAAATCCGTTCGCTTACCCACAAAGACGAAAGGGCCGTCCTCGTTGTCGCGAACTATGTCACTAACACCGTCACGGAGTACGCCCCGCCCTATACCGGCGCGCCCATCGCCACCATCTCGAACAGCCTGGGCCTGCCGACGGGCGTAGCGTTCCAGGCTGTTGGCCACAGACGCGACCTCTTCGTCGCGAACTCCGCCGCTAGTTATAATAACGTCGTGGAGTACGCGCCGCCCTACACCGGCGCTCCCGTCGCCACGATCTCGAACAGCGTGGACAGGCCGACGCACCTAGCGTTCCACCGACGCGACCTCTTCATCGCCAACTCTTCCAACAGCACCGTCACGGAGTTCGCGCCGCCCTATACTGGCGCGCCCATCGTCACCATCTCGAACGGAGTGTCTAGCCCGCTCGCCGTAGCTTTTGACGCGAGCGGCGACCTCTGGATCGCGAACTTTTCCAACAGCACCATCACGGATTACGCGCCGCCTTATACCGGCGCGCCGATCACCACGATCTCGAACAGCCTGGGCCTGCCGGGGGCCCTCGCGTTCGATGTGAGCGGCGACCTCTTCGTCGCGAACATGTCCGCTCCCAGTTATAATAACGTCGTCGAGTATGTGCCGCCCTATACGGGAGCTCCCATCGCTACCATCAGGAAGCGCATGCATAACCCGGATGGCCTTGCGTTCGACGCGAGCGGCGACCTCTGGGTCGCGATGCTTGCTAACAGCACCGTCGTGGAGTACGCACCGCCCTATACCCGAGCACCCAGCGCCATCCTCTCGAACAGGATAAAGGGCCCCACCGACCTAGCGTTCGGCACGAGATGACGCGATGGCCGTGGCGCCTACGTTTACCAATCCGCGCCGCAGCGGAAAGAGACCCGACGCGGAGCGGTAGCCTGGCGACCCGATTACAACGGAACTCGTCCAGACCGATCGCCGAGCAACAATCGCCGCAAGCCTTTGCAGAGACTGCAATTGGGGCGACTAAAAACAGAAGGGCGCAGTGTCCGTTCCACGATGGGGTACGTCGCACCCACGGTCAACCCTAACCAACCCTCACAGTCATCAGTGGCCTGAAATTGCCTTACACATCACGACCCCGTCGGGAGCAGGACACCTGATAAGCGAAATGAAGGTGTTCAATGAGAAGACGATCGCAACCAGCTTCGCCCCCGGCTCCCGAGCCGGAGAAGTGCGAGCGATGGATTGCGCGGCGTAAAGCGGTGATCATCCTCGACGTCCTGAAAGGCAAAATCTCCGTGCCGGAAGCTGCTCGCAAGTACGGCTTCACGCAATCGGAGTTCTCCGTATCATGAGATACGTAAGCTAGGAGCAGGGAAGGCAAGCAGGCGAGAAGCCTTCGGCGTGACGGTTTCCGTCGCTCCGTCACGGTAGCATTCTTGACGTCGGCCGAACGTCGCGCACAACGAAACCTTCTCGCCGAGGCCTACAAGAGGCGCGCTGTCCGTTTCCGCTAGTGGATTTGGAGACGAGGGGCCGCCGATCGGTGCTGTTGACGCGCGGCCTGGGCTGAGGTGGCTTTGGCTTTGCGCGCCTGACTGGCGCACGGGGGCTGAGCAACGCCAGGCAGAAACGATGCAAGGCGCCGTGGCGTTCACGGAGCGGAGCAAGGCGGATGAAGAACTTAGATTTTGGCCGGTACGCGCTAGGCATCAGCTTGGCCGCGGCAATGCTTGCAGGGTGCGGCGGGTCGCCGGGGCAGGCTGGTGCTGCGCCCGTTCCGACGTTGCCGCAAAGCCCGAACGGCACCTCGCAGCAGAACCTACTTTACGTTTCAAACGCTGGCGGCGTCGTAACGGTTTACCGATACTGGCAGCGCACGTTTGTGAAACAGCTGGCGGGCTTCAGAGCGCCGAAGGGCGAGTGCGTCGATTCGCTCGGCGATGTCTTCGTCACTGATAGCGGTTTGGAGAAGATTCGCGAGTACGCGCATGGCGGAGCGAAGCCAATTAACGTACTGGACGATCCGGGCTACGAGCCCTACGGATGTTCCGTCGATCCGCAGACTGGAAACCTCGCCGCCGCGAACTACCGTACCTCCAACCGCGGCGCAGGTGGCATCGTGATTTATAAGCGCGCGGCCGGCAAGGGCGAGTTTTACGGACCCATCAAAGGCTTGTACTCTCCGATCGCGCTTGGCTACGACGATCGCGGGAATCTCCTGATCGTGAGTCTTGATGAAAGCAGTAGCTACGACTATGCCTCATTTGCCTTGCTACCGAAGGGCAGTCAAACATTCGTACCCGTCGAACTCTACCAGGTTAGCAGCGGATCGCCGTTCGAAAATGTCAAAAGCCTTCAATGGGACGGCGAGTATTGGGCTATTGCCGATAACGGCAGCATTCTTCGATATAGCATCGATCGCAGCGGTAACGCGACGTACGAAGGCGCGGTCGCATTATCAGGCGCTGGCTACGCGCAGAATCAACTCTGGATCACAAACTTCCCGGGCGGCTCGCAGATCGTCGGGCCGGTATCATACTCGAATGAGGTTGGTTATTGGAAATACCCCGCAGGCGGGGCCTCGATAGCGACGATCACCGAATTCCTGAATGACCCGTATGGTGTAACCGTCAGCCGTCGTAGCGACGAGGAGCATACAAGATGAGACAGGTCCACATGAGCGATCGTATCATTCGCTTCACCGCCGCCATTGCGTTGCTAGCCGGTTGCAGCGCGTCGCAAGAGCAGCCGGCGACGCCAGGCGCGTGGCAGAGCGCTGTAAAGGGCGGTCTGTCAGGCAGGTCGTGGATGGCTCCCTCCGCCCAAAGCAGCAACCTTCTCTACGTCGGATATTACGAGAACCAGACTGTTGGCGTCTTTTCGTATCCCGAGGGTGTGCAGGTCGGGAGCATCTCAGGTTTTCCGGGGTCGCCGGACGGATTGTGCACCGATGTCCACGGGAACGTTTGGGTCACGATCGAGGGTGGCTGGATCTACGAGTATGCGCATGGCGGAACGACCCCGATCGCAAAGCTAGCCGATGGTAAGCTTAATGCCTGGGCGTGTTCGGTCGACCCAACGACCGGTAATCTCGCTGTAGCAAGTGTCGCAGCTCCGTCAGGGGACTACGGTAACGTCGCGATCTATAAGCGCGCTAATGGTTCACCGAAGACCTACAAGGATCCGGAGTTTGGCGGATACTTTGGATGCGGCTACGATCCGAGCGGCAATTTGTACATCATGGGCTTTAGCTCGAACAGCAGCTACGCAGATGTCTTCGCGGAGCTCCCGAAAGGCGGCCATCGCATGGAGACCATAACGCTTAGCCATACCCCCCAGGGTGAAGGTGATGTTCAGTGGGACGGCCAGTACGTCGCTGTCAGCAGCCCGACCGAACAAATGATCATCCGGTTCCGGATAAACGGTAAACTTGGAAAAGAAGCGGGCTACACGAGCTTCAACGACTTTAGTGACGTCTTGCAGTTCTCGTTTCCAAACCTTAAGGCCCGACACGGCAAAATGGCTGGACGAGTTATTGGAGCATCGGAGGAGTTCGGGGAAATGATGTACTGGGATTATCCGCAAGGCGGCAATCCGACCCTGACCTTTGGTGGCGACGACGGCGAAATACTGGGCTCGGTCGTCAGTCTCGCTTCTAAGTAGCCGCAGTTGGCTGTCAAGCTGTTCGTCCTTAGGAGTCGGGGATGACGCGTATGTCACGCACTAACCTGCTGCGCTGCTGTGGCAATACTTTTTGAACATCAGGCGGCCTTTGAGCCTAACCGGGTTAATAGACCGGCGCGATCGTTAGAGAATCGAGGGCGGACACGGCGACATGGCGGACGCCTTCGGGAAGCTCGTCGGCTAGTAATGAAAAAATGGGCCTACTGTTGCGCCTTTGTTAGACGGAGCCCGAAAGTGTTGCGGAAACTCTTGCAAAATAAGGACAATTTTAGCTCCAGCGGGATTCGAACCACTGCTCGGGGCTCCGGCGAGTCCCGTCCGCTACCGAATCGTGTTATTTTTTAAGGCTTTTCGCCGTGTTGGCTCCCGGCTGGTCCCTCCGTCTTCCGGCCGTTCCCGATCGCTCCGTTAGATTCTGTGTGCGATGTCAAGGGTTAAGTGTCGGCGAGAGGGCTGCTTTGGGATGTCCGTAACGTGGCCCGCACCCGATGCGCGGGGTCGAACGGACGTTCGGACTTGAGTACGCCGTAGGCCAAAACCAAGAGACGACGCATGACGGCAGCGACGATCTGCTTGCCGTGCTTGCCCGAAGAACGCAGCCGGTTAGCAAAATCCTTGAGAATGGGATTGCAGCGGATCGCTGCGACGGCCAGGCATATAAAGCATGCGCCGCAGATGGACGTCGCCAGCCTTTGAGAGCCACGAAGCCGATATCGACTTTCCCGAACGAAACTCACCGCGGGCAAAGGCCAGTGAACGCGGCCACCGCCTTAGCGCTCCGAAACTCGCTGAGGCTCGGCAGTGCACCGAGAATCGTGACGGCAAGCCGCTCGCCAATGCCCGGGATCGATCCCACCACCGGAGAACCGGCCGGATGAACATATCAGCAAATGTTAGACGGGGCGACGCCGAATTAGCGGGGACATGACCGCTGGGCCACGCGGCTACTCGGGGGCGGCCGATTCGCAACCGGCCGGCGAGTTGACGTTTGCCTTCACGGATATCGAAGGCAGTACACCGCGATGGGAGCGTAACCACGCTGAAATGCAGGATGCCGTAGCCCGTCACGACGCGATTTTGCGCGGCTCGATCGAGCAGCACGGCGGACGGGTCTTCAAAACGATCGGCGACGCCTTCTGTGGCGTGTTCGCACTGCCGCAGGAGGCCGTCGCCGCGATGCTGGCGGCACAACAGGCGCTAAGAGCCGAAGATTTTTCGTCGGTCGATGGACTGCGCGTGCGCGCGGCAATCCATACCGGCAGTGCTGAGGTACGGGGAGGCGACTACTTCGGTCCGGCGCTCAACAAGGTCGCACGCCTATTGGCGATCGGCCACGGCGGTCAGGTTCTGATGACCGCCGAGGTGGCGGCGCTCGTCGACGGCACATTGCCGGCTGGTGTATCGCTGCGAGAACTGGGCGCCTATCACCTCAAGGACTCTACCGAGCCCCAGCGATTGTATCAGCTGATGGCGCCGGGGGCGGAGACGGAGTATGCGCCGTTGCGTTCGCTGGGTACGCTGCCTAGTGATCTTTCGATCGTTGATGTAGCGGAGTTTCATTCCGTCCCCAGCTTCAGCGGCCGCGACGACGAGCTCGCCGCTGTGGATGCGGCGCTGCGGGATGACGGGGCCGTGGCGGTCGTTCATGGCCTGGGAGGCGTCGGGAAATCGTCGATCGCCCGCGAGTACGGCTGGCGCAACCGCGAGCACTACTCGGTCGTGTGGTGGCTTAATGCACAGACCGAAGACGGCATTATCGACGGATTGCTGCGCTTGGGCACGATGTTCGTACAAGGGCTCGCTCAACTGGCCGACCGGCGCGTCGCTGGGCAGCGCGTGATCAACTCGGTGCTGGGCGGTTTCGACAAGCCGGTGCTGTTGGTTTTCGATAATCTTGAGGATGAGGCGCTCTTGCGGACGTGGCTGCCGCGCACGGGGGCGCGCGCATTGGCCACCTCGCGCGACACCGCCTTGAGCAGCGACGTCATCACGATTCCGTTGCAGACTTGGTCGCTGGAGACCGCCGTCGCGTATCTGCAGCGCGCGAGCCGACGTACGGACGTCAACGAAGCTGACGCGCGTGCGATTGCCGAGGAACTTGGTGCGCTACCGCTAGCACTGGCGCACGCGGCCGCGTCACTGCGCAGCGCGCGGATGGTCAGTCCGCAGCGTTATCTTGAGCGCGTGAGGACGCATCTCAAAAATGCACCTCGCGGCGCGGAGTATCCGCGCTCCGTCTTTGCGACGTTCAGCGCCGCAATAGCGCAGGCCGAGCAGCAGGTGGCCGGCGCCGCAGCGGTGCTCTGTTTTGCGGCATCGTTTTCGCCCGATGCGATTCCCGACGAGCTCTTTCACCAGCCGATTGAAAACTACACGGTCTCCGAGTTGCGTTCAGCAATCGTCGACGAGATGGACCTAGACGAAACCCTTGGGGCGCTCGACCGGCTGTCGCTTTTGAAGTTTGCGGAAGGATCGCGAAGTTATACTATCCACCGGCTCGTTCAGTTTGCCGCGCAAGACCTCATCGGCGAAGCCGAGCGCGCGTGGAGTGAATGTGCCGTTAACGTCGCCAATGCAGCGTTTCCCGCAGTCGATTTTGGGAGCTGGCCGCAATGCGAACGGCTGTTGGCCCATTCGCGCGCCGCATTGAATGCTTTGCCGCGCGATGACGAGTTGCTTCCGGCAGCCGAGCTAGCCTTTCGCTGTGGGCGATACCTTCGGGAACGGGGCGAGTATCGGGCATCGGAGCAACTTCAAGCGCGTGCGCTGGCAATTCGTGAGAAATTGTTTGGACCCGATCATCCCGACGTTTCGGACGGCTTGACGAACCTCGGGATCGCGCTCGGCGAGCAAGGGCGTCTCGTGGAGGCGGTGCCGCTTTTCGAACGTGCGCTGGAGATTCGGGAAAAGGCGTTAGGCCCGGAGGGTCCCAGCGTCGCAGGGGCCTTGCTGAACCTTGCGCATGGCTACCACGAACAGGGTCGCTTTTCGGAGGCGGAGGCGCTGAATAAGCGAGCGCTGGCGATTTTTGAGAACTCGCGGGGACCGGACCATGGAGATACCGCATTCGCGATCATCAACCTTGCGCACGACTATATGCGCCAGGGGCGTTATGCCGAGGCTGAGCCGCTGCAAGAGCGCGCCCTGGCGATTCGGGAGAAGGTGCTGAGACCCGATCATCCAGATGTCTCGGTAAGCTTAAACAACCTCGCGGACGTGTACCGCTGCCAGGGACGTTATGCCGAGGCGGACCCGCTGCTCACACGCGCGCTCGCGATTCGCGAAAAGGCGCTCGGAACCGACCATCCATCGGTTGCAAATGTACTCGACACGCTCGCCAATCTTTACCGCGGTCAAAGTCGTCAGGCCGATGCGGAACGAATTTACCAGCGCGCGTTGCAAATTCGAGAAAAGGCGCTCGGCCCGGACCATCCCTTGACGACAGCCACCCGCGAAGCGCTCAACGCTGCCGTGTCGCCCTGAGCGCTACGTCGCGCGCATTCTCGGTTACTAGCCTGGAAGCGACAGGTTCTGGAATACTAGCGTACGTCACCGTTTGACGGCAAGTTAACGATCAGCGCCGTTCGAAAGCGAAGTTTTGCCAGTACGATCCATCTTTTACGTCCGGCGCAGAGGCGTACTTTTGATCGCTCTTAGGGCAGATCATCGAAGGCGGTTCGCCGCTCGCAGGCCAATCCGTTTGAGCCCGTAGTGGAGTGGCCCACCAAAAGAAGACACTGAGTGATTTATCCTTGCTTAGTCTGGGCTTGCCCCCGTTCGTAGTCCAGCGGGCGCTGTGACTTCCATCGATCGGTTGCCCGTTTCCCCACCTTGCTCGTGCCTGGGCAAGAGGAGATTCGAGCTCGCCGAACTTATCCGTTTATGCTCGAGCCGCATCTTGGCCGCGTGTTGGTTGCCGAACCCTTTGACGAACGAGGAATCGCGCTCTTACAGCACGCGGGTGTCGATGTCATCTCCTGCGTCGGCGCATCCCGCGACACGCTACAAGGGGAACTACGCCGAGCGCGCGGTCTGATCGTGCGCTCAGAAACGCGCGTCGATCGCCAGCTGCTCTCATGTGCGCCGCAGTTAGAGGTGGTGGCTCGCGCCGGCGTCGGCACTGACGCGATCGATATAGAGGCTGCCAGCGCCGCGGGCATCGTCGTCGTTAACACGCCAAGCGCCAATACGATCGCGACGACGGAACACACGTTTGCTCTATTGCTGGCATCGCTACGCCATGTGGCGCAAGCGCATGCAGCGTTGCAGGTGCAGCGGTGGGAACGCAAGGCGTTTGTCGGGCACGAGCTTTTCGGCAAGACGCTCGGCATCGTCGGCTTGGGTCGGATTGGCGAAAGCGTCGCGGTGCGCGGCGCCGCCTTCGGCATGCGCGTCGTCGCGCACGACCCGTACGCGCCCGCTTCGCGAGCCAGCGCACTTGCCGTCGAGCTGTTGGAGCTCGACGCGCTTTTGGTTAGGGCTGATGTCGTAACGCTGCACGTCCCGCAGACGTCGCAGACGCGAATGATCGTTGACGCTCGTGCGCTCGCGCTGATGCGCGATGACGCGGTGCTGGTTAATTGCGCGCGCGGGGCGCTCGTGGATCTCGATGCGCTCCTCGCAACGCTCAATGCCGGCCGTCTGCGTGCTGTCGCGCTCGACGTCCTACCCGAAGAGCCGCCTCCCCCAGGCTCCGCCTCTGCGAGGGTACTCAAGCATCCGCGTGTTGTCGCAACGCCCCATCTCGGCGGCTCCACGTTCGAAGCGATGGAGCGCATCGCGCTCGACCTTGCGCAAGACGTGGTGCGCGTTTTGAGCGGGCGGCCCGCTAGCGGAGCCATTAATGCGCCGGCCTTAGGCGCCACGCCTAGTCGGTTCGTCGATCTGGCGTTTGCGATGGGAGCGATGCTACCGCAGCTCTTCGAGGACGTGTTGCGAGACGAGTTTGCGATCTTATTGCAAGGAGAGCTCGCGGATCTCGAGCCCGACCCCTTCGCGGCTGCCGTGCTGGCCGGCGCATTGCCCTTTATCACCGATCGGCGGGTAACGATGGTGAACGCAAACGCGATTGCGCACAAGCTCGGCGTGCGCAGCGCGGTGAAGCGTGAAGGCGCTCAAGCTCCATTCCGGTCTTCTTTCGGTCTCGCCGCTGGCGAGCACCGGTTGATCGGCACGGTGCTCGCAAATGGCGCGCGCGTGGTTGAGATCGATGGCTTCGAAATCGACGCGATTGCCGAAGGAACGATGCTTCTTACGCGCCATCGGGACGTTCCCGGAATGGTGGGCCGAATCGGGACGATGCTGGGCAACGCCGACATCAACATCTCGACAATGCAGGTCGCTCGCAGAGAACGCGGCGGCGGCGCGATGATGGTCCTGGGTGTGGACCGCAGCGTCGCCCGCAGCGTGCTCGCCGCAATCGCCGAGGTCCCTGGTATCGAATCGGTGCGGTCGATCGAAGTGTGATGGCAATGGTATACGTCGTACGCCACGGTGAGAGCGAGGCCAATCGAGAGGGCCGCTACCAAGGACGGCGCGATTCGCCCCTCAGCGCCCTCGGCCACCGACAGGCGGCTGCCTTGGCAAATGCGCTGACTGCGAGCAAAGTCGCCTGCGTGATCTCGAGTCCGCTGCGTCGTTGCATTGAAACGGCGCTTCCGGTTGCCGCGCACCTCGGACTCGCGCTGGAGTGCGATGACCGCGTGGTCGAAATTGCGCACGGAACGTGGGAGGGACGGCTGCACGCCGAGGTCGAGCGGGAAGACGCGGCGCGCATGCACGCGTGGCGAAAGACGCCGCAGTACGTACGGTTCGATGGCGGCGAATCGCTCGCCGACGTCGACGCGCGCTGGCGCTCCTTTGCTGCAGCACGGCTAGGCGACGCTGATGCAATCGTCGTGACGCATGATATTCTCGTGCGGCTTGCGATTCTCGCAGGCACGAATCGACCGCTTGCGCAACTTTGGGAACCAAGAGCGGAGAATGCCGCCTACGCGATATTCGAAAGCAACGGCGCGCGATGGCAACTCTTGTCTGAATGCTGCACGGCGCACCTGACCCGCTTGCGAGCCGACATCAGCCGCCAAGCACTCTAAGGACGTGGCTCGGGAAATCGTCAAACCAAACGCTACGCGAGTCGGATCGCTGCGCGTTTTGGAGTTCCGTAAATCCGGGTTTGTTCTAAAATGTCTAACCGATTACCCAAGATTCGCCGCGATTCGCGGGAGGAGAAGGGATCGGGTGTCCAGCTCCCGGCGGGGTCACATCAACGGCCTGTAAATACAGGCCGAAAAGTTTAGCCCCAGCGGGATTCGAACCATTTCTCGGGGATTCCGGAGAGTCCCGTCCGCTACCGATCCGTGTTATTCTATCAGGTTTTTCGTCACCTGCTTCCCTACCCATACCGACCGCTACCGACCTTTTCTAACCGCTCCGTTAGAAAATGTTAGAAATTTCAACCCGAGCGGTTGCTGCAGTGAACATGCGGGGCCGGCGACTACTTAGCCACACTGACCACCGCGCCAACCGGCTCGCTTACGGCAATCGTCTTCTTCCGTGAGCCGCCGCTCGGGTAAGCCCAGATTCCAACGTCTCCCGCTCCGAAATCGGCTCCGATGACGTTTGGCCGATCTATCCAGAAATCCTGAATGTCGGAGGCCCCAATGAGTGGCGTCGTACCGACCTCCGTGCCCTTCTTTCCCTTGATGATGAACTCGTAGATCACACCGACCTCAGCCCCGACCGCGATGTGCGTTCCGTCCCACTGCACTCCGCTGGGTTCCTCGATCGGTTGCGAGATCTTGATGTTCGTGAACGAAGCGCCGCCCGCTGGAATCTCGGCGAATGTGAATTCACCGCCGCTCGTGAGGCCGTCCACGAAGAGGTCGCCCTTATTGTCATAACCACAGTAACCGACCTCGAACATTTCCGGGTCTGTATAGTAAGCTTTGGGCCCACCCCTGGCGTGTTTGTAAATTACTACGGTACCTTGCCCGCGGCTCAGCGTCCCGACGTTCGTGACGGCGAGATTTCCTGACGTTGGATCGACGGCGCAGCCTAAGGGCACGTATCCGGGATCGTTCAGCACCGCGATTGGGCTGGCCCCGCCATGAGCGTACTCGATTATGTCCGAAGCGCCGTTATCTGCGATGAAGAGGTCGCCCGCTTTGTCAACACACTCTCCGCCGGGCCGAACGAAGCCGGTCAACGTTCCCTTCAATTTAATGTGCGGATAGGCGTAAGAGTAAACATCGTTGGTCGCATCATCGGCGATATACAGCAGGTCACTTGCCTTGGCGTCGGGAGCCATCCATGAAGCTCCACGCTCCGCATGAGTGATGATCGCGGCGTTCGGCGGTGCGGGAACCGCCGAACTGACCTGGCCCTGCGACGCGCTACAGCCCGCTACCAAAGCAATGGCGGCGCAAGTACATAATGTAGTATGAGTCGCGCGCAAAATGAGTGGCATATTGACTGCTCCTTCAGGGAAACTGGTTACACAGACTGCCCCGTAAAGGCGCGCTCCACCTTTACGGAAATTCGCCGGATGAACCAGAGCCTCTTGCTCCGCACGCTTGAGCGGATCAGAGGTCTTATCGCGAATACGCCTTTTAAATAGCCCCAGCGGGATTCGAACCACCTTGCGATGATGACGAGTAGATGACGACTAGTATCATCGCATAGCAGAAAGGCCTTGCTAGTAAGGCTTTTCCAATGCCCTGGTTCGATCGTCGTGACATCGCGTGCCGTCGAATAGCAACCGATAGGCGCACATTCGGCCCACAACGGGCCCACGTCCCCCGAGGGCGATAAAACAGCCGCGGCTCGGGCAGAACTTGCCCACGGCCACGCTCGGCTTTGTCTCCTTGGCGAGACTCCCCCACGAAACGATGGTAAAAGGCGCGTCCGTGTTGCGCGCCAGCCTTCCACTATGCAGGTTTTGCTTTCAGGTTGGCGGTTTCAGCAGACAAGGTCAATGGCCAGCCAGGGCCCACGCTATGAGCGTGCGCTGCTCGTGTAAGGCGAGTACCAGCGCCCAGAACCCGCCGCAGCGCTCGTATGAGTCCCAGAGGTTCAAGTCCAAGATGACACTAGGTGCTGCTCATAGAAGCGTTACGAACGGAATACCGGAGCGGCGCGGCTTTGCCGACTCGTTCGAGGGCGCGGCGTTCGATGCGTTTGGCCGAAAGGACACGTTGCATGACTGGTACATTCCGAACGCTTCCTGGATACGCGGTTGCGCTGGCGACCCTCGCCGCTGTCGGCGTATCGGCGCTGCACATCCAGGCTCAGGACACGCCTGCCATGCCGGATGTGGCCGTACATCCCGACTTTGCGGAACCGGTGACGCTTGCCAGCAAAGACGGGGTGCTCGAAGTCACGCTGACTCCGCGTCAGAGTTCCGCAAGGTTCAACACCGTCGCGAAGCCTGTAAAGAACATGCTCCTGTTCGACTACTCAGTACAGCGCGGAACAGCGTCTAACGGTCAGATGTCGGGGGGGCACCAGTACCCCGCGCCGGCACTACAAGTTGAACCCGGCGAGAGGCTGATCGTTCACATTAACAACGAGTTGCGTAACCTGACGATCCCCGACTTTTATGACCCGAAGTATACGCCCAAGGGCCAGACGGTACCGCTGTACCCGACGATGATGACGTCGTCGCCATTCAATCTCCACGTGCATGGCGCGCACGTCAGTCCCCGGGGTAACGCCGACAACGTGCTGCTGCACATCGATGCCGGCATGTCGAACACATACGTGTACGATATCCCCAAGAATATGACGCCGGGCACGTACTGGTATCACAGCCACCTGCACACCCTAACCTCGTCCCAGACGTATTACGGTCTTGCCGGTATGCTGCTCGTGGGCCGCGCCGACAGTGAGATCCCCCTCGTCACGCAAAACGGGATTCCCATCCGCACCATGCTGTTGCAATACAACGTGGTCTTCGATCGCATGGGCGGCCTGGCGCAGATGACCAATCCGAACTGGCCGCAATGGGTCAGCACCCTGACACCGCCCAAGGGTAACGAGCTCGCCAACGGCACCTACCGCCCATCGCTCGCACCGGTGAACTTTTTAGAATCGAGGAAGGGCACGCAGTGGGCCACCGTGTGGTACGCGGGGCCACTGTCGATTAATAACATGCGCGGGCGCTTTCAGTTCGTACCGAGCAACTTGCAACGCTTTACGGCAGCTGCGGGCTCCGGTGACGCCACCATGAAGGCCGATCCATCGCTTCCCGACTACGAGCGCGACGTGCAGTTTACGGTCAACGGCTTGTTCGAGCCGGTCCTCAAGGTGAAGCCCGGGCAAACCGAGATTTGGGTGCTCGCCAACGTTAGCGACATAGCGTACATGAACGTTGAGCTCACCGAAACCGCGACCGGCTACCATCCGAAGATCGCAGTCGTTGGACAAGACGGCATCGCCTACGGCGTCGTGCACTATCCGCACGAACAGGACGGAACAGAATTGCTCATTCCGCCGGCGTCGCGCTTTGCGATCGCCGTGACGATGCCCGCAAAGGGATCGCTGCGCCTTTCACTGCCGGGCCTAGGCTCGGGCGCCAGGACGCTTTCCGCACCCGGCATCCTCTACACCAACAACGGCACGCCGAATCCGCCGGCTCGGTTGGGAGCTCTCAGCGTGCTGCCGTCGGCGATCAGTTATGCCGACGGGTTCTTCATGTTCCCATCGCAAACACTACTCGATGCCAATCCGGACGCCGGGCAAGGCGTTACCACGGCATTCAACCTCGGGCAGAAACTCGATGCGCCGACACCCTTCCACGACTTGTCAAAGCTCAAACCCGACGTGCGTCGCACGCTGCTCATCAACGGCGGGTTTCTCAACAAGCACGCCAGCAACCAGGATCCCAAGGCGTTCGTGTATGCGTTCGATGGAAACGCGTTTCCCAACGTCCCCTTGATTCAAGCGCGGCTCGGTTCGGTCGAGGAGTGGAACTTCGTCAACCACAATAACGACGCGCATCCGATTCACGTCCACGTCAACGACTTCCAAGTGACTAAGTACTTCGATCCGACAACCGGAACGAAACTGGGGCCGCAGATGTTCGGCCAGGACAACGCCAACGTTCCCGCGCCGTTGATGGGACCGCAAGAGGCCGTCATTCAAGCCGGTACGCTGACGATGCGCACGAAGTTCATCGACTACTTGGGCTTGTACGTGCTGCATTGCCATCGGCTCAACCACGAAGACAATGGGCTGATGATGCTCATCAACGTCATTCCCGCCATCTCCGACTATGCTGTGGCGGTTCCCGGATCGCCGGGCCACCCCGCGAGCGTGAGCGTTTTCGATGGGCACGGCGATCGCTTCATAACGACGGTCACGCCATTCCCGGATTTCTACGGAACGCCCAGCGTGGCGATCGGCGACGTTGACGCTGACGGAATCTACGATCTCATCGTAGGGGCGGGTAAGGGGCACTCGCCCGAAGTCGCGGTGTATTCAGGCGCCGCCAGCGGCGGCAAACCGTTCTCAACCGAGCTCGCGCGCTTCCAAGCATTCGACACGGCGCAGAGAGGCGGTGTGAGCGTTGCGTCCGCGCAAATCGACGGCAGATCGGCGGACAACATCATCGTCGGCTCAGGCGTCGGCACGACCGATCAAGTTCGGATCTTCAGCAGCGAACTTCCGGCTCTAGGAACCGCACCAGCGACGTTCGCAGCCTTCGCGCCGTACGGAAGCGATACATCGGGCATCAGCCTCGCCGCCGGATTCGTCGACTTTTTGACCGGTCGTAACAGCATCGTGACAGCACCCGGAACGGGCGCGCAGGTCAAGGTGTTTTCGTACTCGCTGATGACGCCGATCGGTGCTCCGCCGGCGTGGCCGAACAATCCGGGCGACGCGCATATGGACGCGTCGTTTATGCCGTTTGGCGCAAGGTATCGCGGTCCGATCTCGATCGCTACGGGGTGGCTCGCCGGCTCGTACGGCGGCGCCGAAGCGATTGCCGCCGGTCAGCTCTCCGGCGCCGGAAGCGTGAAGGTGTTCTCGACCGGAACGGCGCTCCAGGGCAATCCAATGATGTACTTGCGCAGCGCAATGATGCGCGAAATGTCCTCCAACTTTGGCGAGATCGCATCGTTCGAACCCTTCGCTGGCGCATCGGGTGTTCGCGTCGCGACGACGTCGACTACGATTGGTGCCGATTTGCTCGCAAGCGGCGCTCGCGGCGGCACCGTGCAAATCGAGAAGTTGCGCCTCACTCGCTCGAACCCCAAAGCGCAGGCTCTGACCGCGACGCGCATTCACGCGATCTGGTCAGGAATGGGAACGGCTCCCGCGGTGCTGGGCGGCGACTAGGTTCTTGGACAACGTGGCGGGCGACGATGCGACCTTGCTGCTCTGCGCGCGGGTGCGGCCTGAGTGTGTCGACGAATTCAGGCAATGGCACGTGCGCTGGCAGACGGCCGTCTTAGCCTCACCGGGTGCGCTCAGCTTCGAGTTCTGGCCGCCAGCCCCGCCGGACCAAGAAGAAGCCGTCGCTCTGTCGCGCTTCGAAAACGAAGGAGCCTTGCGAACCTGGCGCCGCAGCGAGACCAACCGGCACCTAGTCGCCGAGGCAGCCTCCTTTGCCGAAGGGGGCATCGTGATGCAGCTCGTCGGTCAAGCGGCCGTCGCGTATTACGTGCAGCACGGAGTAACGTTTGTCGTTGTAACCGATATCAAGTCTGGCAAAGAAAAAGAATATCGCACGTGGGCCGACAAAATTCAAAAGGTTCAAGAGACATTCCCCGGTTACATCGGGTCATTCGTCCAGCCGCCCCAACATAAGGAGACTGGCTGGACGACCGTGCTGCGATTCGACACCGCGCAGCACCTAACCGCGTGGCAAAACTCGCCGCAGCGTGCGGCGTTGATCGAGGAAGCGTCGCCGTTGGTCGAGCGCTTCAAGGCGCAACGCGTCGACACGTCGTTTCCAGGCTGGGTTCCCAACGATCCGGCCACTGGCAAACCGCCGAGTATGTGGAAAACGGCGTGCCTCGTCTTGCTGACATTGTTTCCGGTGGTGATGCTCGAACTCAAGTTTCTCAACCCGCACCTGCGCGGGCTGCCGCCGGCGCTCGCGACCTTCACCGGCAACGCCATCAGCGTCTTGCTGACGACGTGGCCGCTCATGCCGCTGGCGATTCGTATTTTCCGGCCTTGGCTGTTCCCCGAGGGCAAACCGCGCGCGCTCGTGCTCGCAATGCCACTCGTACTGCTGGGGTGCTACGCGCTCGAGATCGCCGTTTTCTGGCGATTGCTCTAGGCGTCCTTCGACGGTGCACCTTCGCGCGTAGTTTATTCTGAGCGAGCGAGCGATTTGAAGGGCTCAGGGTGAGACCGTGAGTTTTGAGAAGATGCGATCCTCACTAAACGGCAAGTTGGTGAAGCGCACGCCGGTCGCCGCCTTGAGCGCATTGCCGATCGCCGGAGCAACCGGGTTAATCGTGTTTTCCGCGATCGATTTTGATCCGAGCGGCCCGATCGCGTCGAACGTATCGGCGAAGAAGACTTCGGTAATCGGAGCATCGGCAAAGGTTGGAATCCGATAGTTTCGCAGCGTTGGATTGATCACTGCACCGGCATCGTTATACACCATTTTCTCCTGGAGGGCATAGCCGATGCCTTGCACGACGCCGCCGATGACTTGCCCGCGCAATTGGTTAGGGTTCATGACCACGCCCGCGTCGACGGCTTCGACGCTGTACAGGATGCGAATCTCGCCAGTGACGCGATGCAGCGCTAGCCGCACGCCGTACGCCATAAATGCCACGGTTCGGGGTGATCCATACGCTTTACGAAAGCAGGCGAGTTCTTCGCCTCGGGCTCGCGCAGCTGAGTAAAGCTCAGGCAGCGAAACGCGCCGGTCACCACAGAGAACCGCGTCATCTTCGAGGCGGCATTGCTCGACGTGCACCCCGATCATTCGGGCCGCGAACGCGAGCATTTTCGCGCGCAGGGCCACTGCAGCATTTTCGACCGCTTTCGCCGGTACCATCATGCCGACGCTGGCGAACGTGCCGCTGTCGTAAGGCGTCTTATCGGTATCGGCGTTGACGAACGTCACGCGCGCTGTGGGGCAGCCCATGATTTGCGCAACTACCTGCTGCTGAGCGGTAACGAGACCATTTCCGATTTCGACCGAACCGACCGTAAAGTGGTAGCCCGCGTCCGATAGCAGCGCCACTTCAGAACCGGCGCGCTGCTCGGTCGGCGGAACGCAATCGAGCATCGATAAGGCGATCCCACTGCCTTCCAGCCAATCGTCATCCTGGGGCTTTGGCAGACCGCGACCGCTCGCCAGCGCTTTTTCAACCGCGTCGATGCATTGATCTAGACCGTAGCTGCCCATCGTGAGGTCGGAGATCTCACGCAACGCCGATTCCATCTTGTCGTTCGGACCGATGACGTTCTTCCGACGCATCTCGATCGGGTCCACGTTCAGGAGCGCCGCCAGCTCGTCGAGCGCCGATTCGATTGCGAACGTCGGCTGGCCGGTGCCGTAACCACGGAACCCGCCGCCGCACTGGAGATTGGTATAGACTGCGTAACCATCGCCCTTCTTGTTGGGGCATTTGTAGAGAGCCCACGGGCCGGACATGCCGTTTGCGAGCGTTTCGCCGCCGTGATTTCCGTATGCGCCGGTGTTCGAAACGATTCGGTATTGCATGGCAGTCAGCGTGCCGTCTTTTTTTGCGCCAAGTTTGATGTGCGTCTTCATCGGATGCCGCGTCGTCGCTCCGATGAACTGCTCCTCGCGCGTGAATTCCCACTTCACCGGACGCCCAGTTTTGATCGTCGCCAAGAGCGGCAAATCTTCGCTCATCATATCTTGTTTGCCGCCGAAACCGCCGCCGACGCGCTCGGTGAAGACGTGCAGATTGGCCGGAAGGATGCCGAAGAGATAGCAGAGCTTGCCTTTGACGATAAACGGTCCTTGAACGCTCGTGCGCACGTGCAGACGGCCGTCTTCGGAGCGCCACGTGATCGACTGCATCGTCTCGAGGTGGACGTGCTGCTGGCGCGGGGCGTCGTAGATCTCTTCGTAGATCGCGTCGGCTTCGGCGAAACCGTCGGCGACGTTGCCGGCCTCGCCGTGAAGCTCGAGAAAGATGTTTCTCTCCGGATGCAGGATGTGCGAATCGCCGCCTTTGTCGTGCAACACGGGAGCCCCGGGTTCCATCGCTTTTTCGGGGTCGAAGACAGCCGGCAGGATCTCGTACTCGACTTTGAGCCGCCGGCAACCCTCTTCGGCGGCCGCTTCATCTTCGGCGACGACGGCCGCGATGCGCTGTCCGGCGAACCGCGCGACGTTGTCGAGCAGATACGTGTCATCGGGGTCGACGCGATTATCTTCGTGGATTGCCGTCGTGTAGAGACGGCGCGGTACGTCTTCCCAGGTGAACACGGCCACGACGCCCGGCACGGCCATGGCTTCGGAGCGGTCGATCGACAGAATTTTGGCGTGCGCGTGCGGCGATCGCAGCACCTTGAGGTGCAAGAGACCGTCCATCGGCGGGATGTCGCTCGTGTATCGTGCCTGCCCGGTGACGATCGCTTCGGCAAATGGGTTCGGAACGCTTACGCCGCCGGAACCTCCGGCTTCGTCGGGCGCAACATTCTTGACTCCGGCGAACGCATCGCGAATCGACCCGTAGCCTGTGCAGCGGCAGAGATTG
This sequence comes from Candidatus Cybelea sp., assembly GCA_049578945.1. GTDB lineage: Bacteria > Vulcanimicrobiota > Vulcanimicrobiia > Vulcanimicrobiales > Vulcanimicrobiaceae > Cybelea. The sequence continues at coordinate 23,960 of JBAUMX010000116.1, forward strand.
CCCTTGAGCGCGCGCGGGAGATCGCTTTTCTGCTCGTCGCTGAGCGAGGCCGCGGTCATGATCATCCCCGCCGCACAGTAGCCGCACTGGAAACTTTGGGCATCCAGGAATGCACGCTGCATCGGATGCAACTCGCCGCCGTCGGCCAGACCCTCGATCGTTGTGATATCCTTCCCTTCCGCGCGAAAGGCGGGATACAGACAGCTATGCACGGGCTTCGCGTCGACCCACACGGTGCAGGCGCCGCAGTCACCGGCATCGCAGCCCTTCTTGACGCCGTACCAGCCGAGGTCGCGAAGAAAAACACGCAGGCATTCGCCCGGGGCCGGCGTTGCGGCAAAACTCTTGCCATTAACGCGAAGGTTCACGACTCTAACTCCCGGCGAATCTGTTCCGCATAGTAATACGTGAGATGTCGACGATGCGCTGGCGAGCCGTGAACGTCGGCGAGATAGAGGGAATCCGGGATTGTCGCATCGATGGCGTTGCGAAGTTGCTTGGAGGACGGGGTGCCATCGAAGGCAAGTTGTACGGGTTTGATCGTTGCGGCCGTGATCGTGAGCATTAGACCGCCATTCGGCTTGCTGCGAGTACCGATGAGCAAGACTGACGAGCGCCCAAGGTGGGTGAGCTCGGAACGACGGAACGCGAACGACTTCGCCAACGCGGCTGCCGGGAGTTGGATGCTGCGCAACAACTCGCCAGGTTGCAAGATATTCGTGTGGTTTCCGGTGACGAAGTCGGCGGCGCGTAGCTCGCGCGGTGTTCCGTCGCGCGGGATGAGCATATACGTGCCTTCGAGCGCCACCGTAAGGGAGATCATCGGACCCGCGGGCAGCGACATCACTATGTTCCCGCCGATCGTTGCCTCGTTCCAAATCTTGAACGACGACAAGAAGGCTCGGCAGCATTCACCAATGAGCGATCCGGCTGGCCACTCGGGCGAAGGTTGAAACGCGTAGAGTTCCGCAATCTTGCAGGTTGCGGCGAGTTCGATGCCGTCTTGTCCGGTTGCAATTGCTTGCCAACCGAAGGTTTCCAAATCAATCAGGGTATCGGTGTGGATTTGGGGCTCGGAGAACAGCCAAGTTCCCCCTGCAAGCCATGCGTATCCCTCTTGCCAGTGACGGATTTCGTCGGCCGACTCTGGTCGTTTGATTTCGGTTATCGTATTGAGGTTCATCGTATCCTCATCAAGCATGCGCAAAGCCGCGTCATACGCCTACTAGTTATATTTTTCGACACGGGATTGTCATTTCCCCGACAACGTGACCTGGATTACGCCCTCGCCGAAAAGCTCCGACCATCAAGGCGAAACCGATCGCACCGGACCCGATTGGGTGGCCTCGGCTTTCCCGTTGACCATGTTAGCGCCGAAGAACGGAAAAGCTCGCACAATCGCTTTGCCTGCACCAGTAGCAGCGGTCTTGGAAGAGCACCGCGAGCGGCAGAATCAGGAACGAAAAGCTAGCGATGCGTACAAAGACGACGATCTCGTGTTCGCCCGGCCTGACGGCTCGTTCGCCCGGCCGTGGAACTACGCGGCCACAGTCAAAGACCTAGCGCTGCGCGCTGGTCTCAAACGTATCAGCTTGCATGATCTCCGAAATACGCACGCCTCGCTATTGGCGGCCAATGGGGTGCCCTTGGAAGTCGTTAGCAAGCGTCTTGGCCATTCGAGCATTGGGGTGACAGCCGAGCGGTACTTACACATCTACTCTGACCGGGACGCGGCAGCCGCAAGCGTGTTAGACACGCTCTGCGGTCAACCGCAACTTTTCAGGCCGTTAGACAAATGTTAGAAACGGGGACCTAAAGACGATCTAGAAGTGGCGAAAAGCCTTATAAAATAAGGGAAATACTTTTTGGGATGGCCGGGAGTCGAACCTACGCTCGGGGGTTCCGGGGTGTCCCGTCCATTACCGAATAGCGTTATTTTGTATGGCTTTTTCGCTCCCAGCTTCCCGGCCGATTCCGTCCGTTCCCAACCGTTCCCGACCGCTCCGTTAGAAAATGTTAGAAACTCGCGTCGGCGCCCAGCGAATCCACTGTTATCCTTGTCCCGATTCCGACGTCATGCCAGTAACGCGCGAAGAAAGGCACACAGAGTTTGGGCTCGGAGGGCTAGGGTTAACTCTCCCCTAACCGGATGTCACAGGATACATTTATGCAATCTCGCATGGTAATTGGCGACTTCTCGAGGGCTACGCACCTGAGCGTGAAGGCGTTGTGCCACTATCACCACGTCGATTTGCCCAGTCCTCTAGAAGTGGATCGGCGCACCGGATATCGCTTCTACGGGCATGCGCGTGCAACGTAATCTCTCTGCTACCTATCAGACCGAGGGACGCGAAAAACCAACGATTAGTCAGAGTGCTCTTCCGCTAGTTGGCGGGACTAACCGCTGCTCCGAAGGGCCCGCAGACGCCGATCGTATACCCAAGTGGCTTTAGGCCGCTCGGAAAGCTCCAGCGATCGACGCTGTCCTTCTTTCGTTGATGGTCTTTGCCGACGCAGGCAGCGCCGAGATGCTCGGTCCAGCCGCCAAGAATGTAGCGTTCGCCCGGTCCGGCAAATACCAGTTGGCTGGGGCCGTATTGCGGCGTGCCTCGATGATCTTCCAATAGAGTGTATCCGACAACGGCCCCAACTGACTTGGAGATTCTTACCCAATAAACGATAGAGCCTCTCGTAAGCGCGAGATAGTTGCCTCGCGAATACCATGCAATCGAACCCGGAAGTGGTCCGTAGAAGTAGTGAACCTGGAGTGCTATCGCCCGACAAGTCTGCGAATGGGCCGGGCACTCTGCAAGCGCAAAGTTACCGGTTCGATCAAGGCCGTCTACGAAGAGGTCGCCGGCAGGATCGTAAGCATCGAAGTCATGCTCGATCAGATGGCCGCCCCGCAGAAGCCGTGGAATACCCTCCCCGTGCTTATAAAGCAGCACACTCCCGGGTCTTTCGGGATTCTGCCAAACCGCCGTGACGGCAAGCGTATCGGTCGTTCGGTCAAAGGCGCAGCTGCGCGGGAATGCGTTCTTCGGAAGGGTGACTGTTTTCAGCGGCGCTCCCGTGCGCGAGTAATGCGACACGCTGTAGACATCGGCGGACCATATGCTGCCGTCGGGATCGGTGCAGAGTCCCCCCTGCGAAACCGACCTATCGTAGATGTGGCCTTTGAACTTGAGATCCGGAAGCGTATAGACTGAGATGCCGGCAAAACTTCCATCCGATATGAAAAGCAATCGCCGCTCATTTCTTGGGTTCGGCGCGATCGGCAATCCGCTGGCGGAAACTCTTTCACCTTCGGCCTGACCAAGCGGCAGAGTTCTCGCGGTGTTGCATGCCGAGAGAAGCGCCAATGCGAGAGCTGCGGCCGAGCTGCCATGGATAACTGAGCGCCAGTTCATCGCAGGGCACTCCGTTTTAAAGCCTCGGGTAAGCCAGCGCCAACCATCTTATACCACATCATACCATATCGGGACCTTCGACCTCGATTTCGGTCGTTCTGGCCGGCGCCGATCGTCGCGGATCATCGCCCGGGCGCAGCTTACTGCGATTTCTTCGAAGAAGTCGGTGGTCTCCTATTCACCGACCTCATCAATCTTGAAATCGTCATGCGTTGATTTGATTTCGAACACGCCTGGAAGACGGGCGACCTTTGGTTCGTCAGGAAGCTCCTATACTGAACAAGTTCTCTACTGCTTCAAAAACAAGCGAGACGGCTTCGACCCCACCGGGCCACCGTCTCTTGACGGCAACTATCTTTATGGCACGACGAACCTTGGCGGTGTGCACCAGATCGAGTCGGGCGTTGCACGTTAGGCGCGAGCCTCATTCTGGTTGCTGGCTGCGGACCAACGCAGGCGATCCCGTCAAACGCGGCGCTGCCACAAGCTCAAATCAGTTGGGCGAGCATCACGTCGGCGAATCTGTTTGTCACAGACCTTCCGGCTAGGTCCGCGATAGTCGTCGTCAACCGGCCAAGATAATTGTCGCCGTACAAGCGTTACGGATTAGCCGATAGTACGCTCGTCGGGCCCGCTGACCGTCCCAGCAAACGGAATGCCTTAAGTCCTCACGAGCTCACCCGCGAGCATGTTGGATTCGCGCTGCGCCTAGTCCCGTTTTTACGGCGGTTAGAAAATCGGGGCTGGAGCAGCGAAAAAGCCCGTAAAATATGGACAAAATTTGGGATGGCCGGGAGTCGAACCTACGCTCGGGGGTTCCGGGCAGTCCCGTCCGTTCCCGAATGGCGTTATTTTGTATGGCTTTTTCGCTCCCAGCTTCCCGCCCGATACCGTCCGCTCCCGGCCGTTCCCGACCGCTCCGTTAGAAAATGTTAGAATCTGATTGCTGGTCCGGTGGAAATCCAGTTGGCTCTGGCTCCCGATTCTGGGCCGACGCCAGATCAAACTGTGACGTACGTTGCGACCTATCCTGTGCAAGTGGCGAGCTGACACGGGGGTAGCGCGAGCGCGTGCTAGCATCCGGCCATTGAACGTTCTTGATAGAGGAAAAACCCCGCGCCGCGCTCGCTGCTCTTTAGCTATAGCCCGGAGAACCTCTGGTAAAAGTGGTGCCAGAGACTCCTAATCTTCACGCTCCCAGAGTACCCATTTGTGGTCGTGTATTGGTAGACGGGAGAGGCGGTCCGAATCCATTTCCGCTTGCGAAGATCGTTCCCTTAATCGTCTCCGCACCGGACTTTATCGTAAACGACTCCAGGAAGAAATAGCGCCCGCTGCCGACATGTTCTGAACTAAAACTTCCCCTAGCAGTAAAAGTCCCTGGATACGGCCCGGTTGCCCTGCCGGGGACGCGGAACCTGCACTTTTCATAAAGTAGGTTACCTCCGCTATGACAACGGCCCCTAACGTCCAAGGCTCTGAGGAGTTCAATGTTCCGGTCGGAGCTAACGCGCCCGAGTGCGTTCAGACTCGGCGGCGCCACTTGCATTGCGGCCGCGTTGCCTAAGGGCGTCTGCCCCGTGG